>CAYLVP010000101.1:0-8689 GCA_964387155.1 uncultured Rhodobacterales bacterium
GGCGCACGAATTCCTGCACCACATTGTCGGGGTAATTCGTGTAGCCCACCCCGTTTGAGGCGCGCAGCAGCATCTGTGTCATCAGGTTGGGCATGGCCGCGCGCAGATCGCGCAGGCGCTGCCACGGGCATTCCTGCAAGAAGCGGTAGGCCACATCGAAAGTGGCACCGCCCCAGCATTCCATCGAGAAAAGCTGCGGCATGTTGGCCGCATAGGTCGGGGCCACCCGGATCATGTCGATGGATCGCATGCGGGTCGCCAGAAGCGACTGATGGCCGTCGCGCATCGTGGTGTCGGTGATCAACAGCTGCGTCTGCTCGCTCATCCAGTCCGCCACGGCCTGCGGGCCGTGATCTTCCAGGATATTGCGGGTCCCGTAAGCCGGATCGCCCTGAGGAGCGGGTGGTTTCGGCGCGCGATTGTCGGTCGGGGTGGGGCGGCCTTCCGTCTCGGGATGGCCGTTGACGGTAATATCGGCGATATAGGTCAGCACCTTGGTGCCCCTGTCGCGACGCGGTTTGAAGTCGAACAGTTCAGGCGTCTCGTCGATGAATTTGGTGTGGTACTCGTAGTTGAGGAATGTCGGGTGCTTCAGCAGATTCTCCACGAAGGCGATATTGGTGGAGACGCCCCGGATGCGGAATTCGCGCAGCGCCCGGTCCATCCGCGCAATCGCGGCCTCGGGCGTGGGGGCCCAAGCCGTGACCTTCTCAAGCAGGCTGTCATAATAGCGCGTGATCACCGCGCCGGAATAAGCGGTGCCGCCATCCAGACGGATGCCCATGCCAGTGGCACCCCGATAGGCGGTGATGCGGCCATAATCGGGGATGAAGTTGTTGGTCGGATCTTCGGTCGTCACCCGGCACTGGATGGCGTGCCCGTCGAGCTTGACGTCATATTGGCTGGCGGTGCCGGTGGCCTCGACCAGGCTCTTGCCTTCGGCGATCAGGATTTGAGCGCGCACGATGTCGATGCCCGTGACCTCCTCGGTCACGGTATGTTCGACCTGTACGCGTGGGTTCACCTCAATGAAATAAAACTTGCCGGAGTCCATATCCATCAGGAATTCGACGGTGCCTGCGCATTCGTAATTGACGTGCTCGCAGATCTTCTTGCCAAGTGCGCAGAGCTGTTCGCGCTGCGTGCCCGACAAATACGGGGCAGGCGCGCGCTCCACCACTTTCTGGTTGCGGCGCTGGACAGAGCAGTCGCGTTCCCACAGATGGTAAATCGCGCCATGGCTGTCGCCTAAGATCTGCACCTCGACATGGCGGGCGCGCATGATCATCTTTTCAAGATAGCCCTCGCCATTGCCAAAGGCGGCTTCGGCCTCGCGGCGGCCTTCGAGGACTTTTTCTTCCAGCTCCTCCTCGCCCATGATCGGGCGCATGCCGCGCCCGCCGCCGCCCCATGACGCCTTGAGCATCAGCGGATAGCCGATTTCCTTGGCTTGCGCCTTGATGGCTTTCATATCGTCGCCCAGCACGTCCGTGGCAGGGATCACCGGCACGCCGGCCTTGATAGCCACCTGGCGCGCGGATGCCTTATCGCCAAGCGCACGCATGGTCTCGGCGCGTGGCCCGATGAATTTGATGCCGTTCTGAGCGCAGGCATCGACAAAATCGGGGTTTTCGGACAGCAGGCCATAGCCGGGGTGGATCGCATCCGCGCCGGACATTTTGGCCACGCGGATGATCTCGTCGATGGACAGATAAGCCTGGACCGGTCCAAGCCCTTCGCCGATGTGATAGGCCTCATCCGCCTTGAAGCGGTGCAGGCCCAGCTTGTCCTCCTCCGCGAAGACGGCGACGGTTTTCTTGCCCATCTCATTGGCGGCGCGCATCACGCGGATGGCGATCTCCCCGCGATTGGCAATCAGGATTTTGTTGAAATCAGCCATGGTGGAGGTCCCCGTCCGGTCAGTCTTTTTGCAGTTGCGGCATTCATAAGCGCGAAGTGCACTGCCGTAAACTAGTTACAATTGGGTATGCCTGCCGCTGGCGATGCGTCTGCGCTACAGATGATGCGGGTGCGCCCCGAAAGGGCCGAGCCATCCACTGCTTGCATCTTCGCAAAGACCTGCTTTGCGCCGTCTGGGTCAGACCAAACAGTGACGCAGCTCGGGTAGGGTCTTTGTGCCAAGCTGGCCCATATTTGCCTCCATATCCTTGCGCAGCATATCGGCGAGATGGGCGGGACCTCGTTCCCCCGCAGCGCCAAGCGCGTAATGCCAGGCCCGGCCCATCATGACGAAATCTGCGCCCAGGGCGAGCGCGCGGATGATATCCAGCCCGCCTTCAATCCCGCTGTCAAAGATCACCGGAAGGGTGGTGGCCGCCCGCACGGAGGGCAATGTGTCGATGGCACCAAGGGCTGCATCAAACTGCCGACCCGCGTGGTTGGAGATCCAGATCGCGTCGACGCCCTCATCTTGCAGCCGCGCCGCGTCATCGGGGCGCGTCACACCTTTGACGATCAGCGGCCCGGTCCAGGCCTCGCGCAGCCGTTTGAGATAGTCCCAGTCGGGCGAGGTGCGCAGCAGGTATCCAATATGCTCGGTGGAGGGCAGCTGGCCCTTGAAATCGGAGTATTTGTCCAATGTCTTCATGCGCGGCATGCCGGTCTGGCGAATGCCGTTCAGCCAGACAGGGCAAATGGCCGCTTGTGCCGCGAGGCGCGGCGTCAGGCGCGGCGGCTGGGTCAGCCCGCCACGGGTCTGCCTTTCGCGTCTGCTGGCCACTGGCACGTCAACGGTCATGATCAGGGTGGAAAAGCCTGCGGCGCGGGCGCGCGAGATCATATCATCGCGGATCGCCTCGTCGCGCGGCGGATACATCTGGAACCACGCATGCTCCCCCAAATGGGTCGCGATATCTTCGGGCGTCTGGGTGGCCACCGTTGACATGGCGTAAGGGATGCCAAGATCAGCCGCCGTGCGGGCCAGCATCTTTTCGGCGCCCGGCCAGATCAGGCCAGACATGCCCACAGGCGAGATGCCAAATGGCAGCGGGAAGCCTCGCCCCAGCAAGGTGGTGGTCAGGTCGGGTTTGAACTCCCCATGCAGGATTGAGGCTTTCATAAGCACCCGGTCCAGCGCGTCGCGGTTGCGCCTGGCGGTCATCTCATCGCCGGTTGCGCTGTCAAGATACTCCCACACGAAATGAGGGATACGTCGGCGCGCCGCGCGGCGCAGGTCCGAGATGGCGGGGAATTTCGAATGCAGGTCCATGATTTGCTTCTCAAACCAAAGGCTTCGCTTGTCCAGAGAAAGCTGTAGAACATATATAGAACACCTCTTTCCCTGAACCGGGCTTGGCGCTATCTTGAAACTTATGAGCAGCTCAGATGATTTCGACGCCTTCGAGGCGGCTTCCAGCCTTCCCCTGTCACAACGGGCGTTCGGGGCGGCTGTGGCCGCACGGGCGACGCCTTATCTGGACGGGTTGAACCCGGCCCAGCGCGAAGCTGTAGAGACGTTGGACGGCCCGGTTTTGATGCTGGCGGGCGCGGGGACGGGCAAGACACGCGCGCTGACCGCGCGTATCGCCCATTTGCTGACGACGGGTTCGGCGCGGCCCAATGAAATTCTGGCGGTGACATTCACCAACAAGGCGGCGCGCGAGATGAAAAACCGCGTCGGCACCTTGTTGGGCGAACAGGTGGAAGGGGTCCCATGGCTCGGCACGTTCCACTCGATCTGCGTCAAGCTGTTGCGCCGTCATGCGGAGCTGGTGGGGCTGAAGTCGAACTTCACCATTCTTGATACGGATGACCAGCTGCGGCTGCTCAAACAGCTGATTGCGGCCGAAGGCATTGACGACAAACGCTGGCCTGCGCGGATGCTTGCCGGGCTGATTGACCAATGGAAGAACCGCGCCTGGACGCCGGAGGCGCTGCCCGCCTCCGAGGCCGGGGCCTACAACAATAGGGGCGGGGAGTTCTACGCAGCCTACCAGCAACGCCTCAAGACGCTCAACGCCGTCGATTTTGGCGACCTGCTTTTGCATATGGTCACGATTTTCCAGCAGCATGAGGACGTGCTGGCGCAATATCAGCGCTGGTTCCGCTATATTCTGGTCGACGAGTATCAGGATACCAACGTGGCCCAATATATGTGGCTGCGGCTGCTGGCTGCCGGTCACAAGAATATCTGCTGTGTCGGCGATGATGATCAGTCGATCTATGGCTGGCGCGGGGCCGAGGTGGGCAACATCCTGCGGTTCGAGAAGGATTTTGAGGGCGCAAAGATCGTGCGGTTGGAGCAGAATTACCGCTCGACCGAGCATATTCTCGCGGCAGCCTCCGGTGTGATCGCGGGCAACAAAGGGCGGCTTGGAAAGACGCTTTACACCGAGGCCACAGGCGGCGAGCGGGTGCGGCTCATCGGCCATTGGGACGGCGAAGAGGAAGCCCGCTGGATCGGTGACGAGATCGAGGCGATGCAGGTCGGCACCCGGGGCATGGACCCGATCTCGCTGAACAATATGGCGATCCTCGTACGGGCCTCGCACCAGATGCGGGCCTTTGAGGATAGGTTTTTGACCATTGGCCTGCCGTACCGCGTGATCGGTGGCCCCCGCTTTTATGAGCGGATGGAGATCCGTGATGCCATGGCGTATTTCCGGCTGGCCGTCTCCCCCGACGACGATCTGGCATTTGAACGCATCGTCAACACGCCCAAACGCGGGCTGGGTGACAAGGCGCAGCAGAAAATCCAGGTCACTGCGCGCTCCAACGGGGTGTCGCTGCATGAGGGCGCGCGGATCCTGCTGATGGCCAAGGGGCTGGGCGGTAAGGGCGCTGCTGAGCTGCAAAAGCTGGTCGACGGCATTGACCGCTGGGCGGGGCAGGTGCGCGCCGAAGCTGATACGCATATCGAGACGGCCGAGATGATTTTGGAAGAGTCCGGCTATACCGAGATGTGGCAAAACGACAAAACGCCGGAAGCGCCGGGGCGGCTCGACAACCTCAAGGAATTGATCAAGGCCCTTGAAGGGTTCGAGAACCTGCAAGGCTTCCTTGAGCATATTTCGCTGGTGATGGACAATGACACCGAGGCCTCGGGCGAGCAGGTCTCGATCATGACGCTGCACGGCGCAAAGGGCCTTGAGTTTCCCGCTGTGTTTCTGCCGGGCTGGGAAGATGGGCTCTTCCCCTCGCAACGCTCAATGGATGAAAGCGGGCTTAAGGGCCTCGAAGAAGAGCGCCGCCTTGCCTATGTGGGCATCACCCGGGCAGAGCAGATTTGCACGATCAGCTTTGCAGGCAACCGACGGGTCTATGGCCAATGGCAGTCGCAACTGCCGTCGCGCTTTATCGATGAACTGCCCGAGGCGCATGTCGAGGTGCTGACGCCGCCGGGGCTTTACGGACATCAGGGCGGCAATATGGCCTCCGCCTCCCCGGTGCTTCAGGCGGTTGCGGAAAGTGATCTGCATGACAAGGCGGCTTCGGCCAATGTCTACAATTCGCCGGGTTGGCGTCGTCTGCAGGACCGTCAGGGCAAGCGCGGCATGGGCCAGCCACGCGAAAGCAAGAATATGGTGATCGACGCGCAGGCCGTCTCGGCCTTTACGACGGGCGACCGGGTGTTCCACCAGAAATTCGGCTACGGCACGGTGGATGGCATTGAAGGCGACAAGCTCGACATTGCCTTTGACAAGGCGGGTATGAAGAAGGTGGTCGGCAAGTTCGTCGTTGCCGCTGAAAGCGCGGGCGACGTACCGTTCTAGCGGCTCAGGTCAGCAGGATGGGATAGAGCGACGCAATCAGCAGCGCGGCCATGGTCCAGTTGAAGGCTTTGAGACGGCTGGGGTTTGTGAGCACCCGGCGCATTTGCTGACCCAACAATGTCCAGAGGCTGACCGCCGGGCCGTTGATGGCGCCAAATGTCAAGGCGACCGCCGCCACGGCGATCCAGCTGCTGCCCATCGCATAGACCGTCACCGCCGTCAGCGCCATGGCCCAGGCCTTGGGGTTGACCCATTGGAACGCGGCGGCCTGCAGGAAGGTCATAGGGCTGCCTTCCGGAGCGCCCTCTTTCGGGGCGGCGGCATTGGCGATCTTCCAAGCCAGCCAGAACATGTAGAGGACGCTCGCGACTTTGAGGATGCCATGCAGGACCGGGTAGGCGTCAAAGACCTGTGCCAGCCCCATCCCCACCAGAAACACCATTAAGGTAAAGCCCAGCGCGATGCCCAGCATATGCGGGATGGTGCGCCAAAAGCCGAAATTTGCGCCGGACGCCATCAGCATCAGGTTGTTGGGCCCCGGTGTGATGGAAGAGACGAAGGCGAAGCCCACAAGGCCGATGAGTATTTCGTAAGTCATGGCGCAAGATTATGCGATGTGATTTGCCATGAAATTGCGTTCTTGCGGTTTTTTGGTGTTCTGGTGCAATATCTTGTCGCTATGGATGGAATAACTGAAAAAATATTGCGTGAATTATCGCGCGACGGTCGGCTGAGCAATCTGGAGCTGTCGGAGCGGGTCGGTCTCTCCCCCTCGGCCTGTTTGCGGCGGGTGCAAGATCTTGAAAAGCGCGGCGTCATCAAGGGCTACCGCGCCGTTCTTGATCGCGATCAGATCGGTGCGGGGTTTGTGGCCTATATCGCGGTGGGGTTGTCAGATCATTCGAAAGCCAGTCAGGAAGCGTTTGAGCGTTCAATCGGAAGGGCGCTTCAGGTCAAGGAATGTCACAACATTACCGGAACGGTGGAATATCTGCTGCGTGTCGAATGTGCCGATCTGGCAGCCTACAAGCATTTCCACACGGAAATTCTGGGTGTTCTGCCACAGGTCAACGCGATCACCAGCTATATCGTGATGGGATCCCCGAAAGACGAGCGCGCATAAAAAAGCGGCGATGCCGGGAGGAGGCACCGCCGCTATTATCGATACGGCCCGACCAGGGAGGAGGAGAGGTCAGACCGTAGGATGCAGCAGTCTTGGGAGGAGGTAAGACGTGCTGCGGTTTGCGATGGTCATCAATCGGGAGGAAATAGGACCACCGCAAATCTCTTAATTCTTATACGCGGCCTCATAGGCGATACGCTTGATTTCCGAGCGATGGATGCCAAGGTCGGCCAGTTCGCGGCCACTCAGCTCATTCAGTTCGTTCATCGTGGTGCGGTACACTTTTGCACGGGCTGCGCGTTCGGCCAGATCGGCAATCACGCCGCGGACGCGGTCGATCAGGCCGAGGTTTGCTTCGTTAACATATGCCATCTCGGTATTCCTTTTTAAGCGGTTACGCTGGCGGGGTGATCTGTTTGTGCCAGCGATGTCGTTTCGTTGTGACCAACATATGGGGCTTTGCTGCGCTGCCGCAATACTTGTGTGAGCAATGCTGCCATGCAGCATTTGCATGGCTTAAGTAATTGTTATTTATGATTAACCAAGCGTCAACTTGCTTGAAATTTCAGCTGAATTATAGCCAGGGCGGCGACAATTATACGCTAAATCTGCCATTTGATCCTAACCACCCGGTAAACTGGGGTTGTTCTTTCGTGGCCCGCCCTCCAATTAAGCTAAAAGGTCAATATCGGGGCGCAGTGATGGCAGTCGAAAAAGAGCATGTTCTGGCAGCCCTCAAAGGTCTTGGCCTGCCCGATGGCGGCGACCTTGTCTCTCGCGACATGATCCGTGCCCTCACCGTTGAAGGCGGCTCGGTACGATTCGTCATTGAGGTTGCGGCGGAGCTGGCCCCAAAATTCTCCGGCGTGCGCGACGCGGCCGAGGCCGTGGTGGCCCGCATTGCCGGGGTGGACGCGGTATCGGTCGTTCTGACCGCCCATGGGCCTGCGCCCAAATCCGCCCAACCCACCGGGGCACCCCCTTCCTTGAAGGTCGGAGGCCACCCCAAACCGCAGGCCGAGGCGACCAAGCCATCCGGCGTGGACCGGATCATTGCAATTGCTTCGGGCAAGGGCGGCGTTGGCAAATCTACGCTCTCGTCCAACCTCGCCGTGGCCCTTGCAAAGCAGGGGCGGCGGGTGGGGCTGCTGGATGCTGATATATATGGGCCGTCCCAGCCGCGCATGATGGGCGTCTCCGAGCGGCCAAAATCCCCCGATGGCAAGACGATCATTCCCCTGCAGTCCCATGGCGTCACGATGATGAGCATCGGCCTGATGGTCGAGCCCGAGAAGGCCGTGGTCTGGCGCGGGCCTATGTTGATGGGCGCGCTGCAGCAGATGATGGGGCAGGTGGAGTGGGGGGAGCTTGATATCCTGCTCGTCGATCTGCCGCCCGGAACGGGCGATGTGCAGCTGACGCTTTGCACCAAGACGCAGATGACGGGCGCAATCGTCGTCTCCACCCCGCAGGACGTGGCCCTTCTGGATGCGCGCAAGGCGCTCGATATGTTCAAGACCCTGCACACGCCCGTTCTGGGGCTCGTCGAAAACATGTCCCATTATATATGTCCGACCTGCGGGACCGAGGCGCATATCTTCGGGCATGGCGGCGTTGCGGTCGAGGCGCAGGCCTTGGGCCTGCCTTTCCTTGGCGAAATCCCCCTCGACCTCGACATTCGTCTCGCGGGGGATGGTGGCACACCTATTGCGGCAGGCGAGGGCGCTCTTGCGCAAGCCTATGCCGGTGTGGCCAAACGCCTGATTGATGGCGGGATGGCCTAAGCGGGCGCAAACCTGTCTGAATATGAACGCTTGGCCAAGGCCTGAGGGTG
>CAYLVP010000102.1:0-8183 GCA_964387155.1 uncultured Rhodobacterales bacterium
CCCGTCATTCACCAAACCCACCACCACCTCCGCTTTGCCGCCACTTCTTCCACCTCGGGCGCCGCTGCCACCAAACCCTCCGCCTCGATCTCTCCGCCCGGCACCGGGTCCAGACCGGCTTTGGCCAGCACTTCGCGTTCCGTGCGGCGGTCGAGTTGGATTTGCTGGATCGCCTCGGCGGCCTCGGCATTTGTCCGATAGGCCAACCCCGGCCCGTAGGTGAAACTTGCCAGTCGCTTCTTGCCGTAAATCACCCCCTCGATATCCTGCTGTTTCCAGATCCGGTGCAGCTCCGCCATGGACACAATCGCCGCGACCGGTTTTTCGTGACGGGTCAGCACGCAAAAACTGCGCGGGTCCTGCACCTGTCGGATGATCTCGGAAAGTTGCACCCGTGCCTTGCTTGTCGAGACCCGCAGCCCCGCCGGATATGCCCCCATAATCGCCCCCAAATTTTGCTACAATATGTAAAATTGCGATTTGAGTTTTGCTACAAAATGTAAAAAAGCCCTGAGCGGGGCGTCCGCTCAGGGCTTTTGCGTCTGTGAGTTCGTCTGCGTCATGATCCGGGCTCAGGGGCCCATGGATCACATATGCGCGCATTCCGGCACAGGCGTCAGAACCGTGCCATTTTCCTTCCATTTCAAAAGGTTATCGACCGTCAGCTTACCCATCGCCGCCCGCGTCTCATGTGTCGCCGAGCCCACATGCGGCAAAAGCACCACATTGTCCATTGATTTCAGGGCGTTAGGGATATGTGGTTCCTTCTCGAACACGTCCAATCCCGCTTTCCCGAGCGTGCCATTTTGCAACGCCTCAATCATCGCCGCCTCGTCAATCACCGACCCGCGCGACACGTTGATCACCATACCTTCCGGTCCCAACGCCTCAAGCGCCTGTTTATTAACGATTTTTTCTGTCGATGGCCCGCCGGGCGTGATGCAGATCAGCACATCACAGCGCTCCGCCATGTCGACCAGATCGCCGCAATACTCAAAGGGCAGATTTTTCTCAGACCGTGTGTGGTACAGGATTTTCGGGCTAAATATCTGTAAACGCTCAGCAATTTCCTGCCCGATCCGCCCCATGCCCAGGATGCCAATGACCCGATTGTCCGGCGAGTGCGAAAGCGGCGCATTGCCCGAGGATTCCCACTCCCCTGACCGCGCATGCGCCTCATCCGCGCGGAAGTTGCGATAGAGATTTAGCAATAACATCAAGGTGGTATTGGCCACTTCGGCGTTCAGAACATTGGGCGTATGCGACACTTTGATCCCCCGCGCCACGCAGGCCGCCGTGTCGATTGCGTCATAGCCAACCCCATAGGCGGAGGCCACTTTCAGGTTCGGGCAGGCCTCCATCACGCGCGCGGGCACACCGTCATGACCATTGGTCGCAACCGCCTCGACCTTCGCCCCATGCTCCGCCGCCCAGGCGTCGAAGTCTTTGATTTCTTTCAGAAAGTGGAGCTTGAACTGCGCCTCAAGCTGCGCGCGCATCACATCGGTGATGCCGCCAATGACCAGCAGATCAGACATCTTGCCCAACCTTCTGGCGCTGCACCCCCAGCCCTTCGATCTTCAGCTCCATCACATCGCCCTTCTTCAAGAAGACAGGCTCCGGCTTCATGCCCCCGCCCACGCCAGGCGGCGTCCCGGTGGAAATCACATCCCCCGGATGCAGCGTCATCAGCTGCGACAGATGCGACACGATCTGGCGCACGTTGAAGATCATTGTGGCCGTCGTGCCGGTCTGCATCCGCTTGCCGTTCACCTCCAGCGACATTGCGAGATCCTGCGGGTCGGCGATCTCGTCAGACGTCACCAGCCAAGGGCCGACCGGTCCGAACGTGTCGCAGCTTTTGCCTTTGGTCCATTGACCCGTCAGCTGCGTTTGGAAATCCCGTTCCGAGACATCGTTGACGATGCAATAGCCCGCCACATAGTCCAGCGCGTCCTCTTCCGAGACGTATTTGCAAGGCCTGCCGATCACGACGCCCAGCTCGACCTCCCAATCGGTTTTGGTAGACCCACGGGGGATCATCACATCGTCATTGGGCCCGGAAATCGCGGAATTGGCTTTGATGAACAGGATCGGGTGCTCGGGAAAGTCGAGGCCCATCTCTTCGGCATGGTCCGAGAAATTAAGCCCAATACACAGGAACTTACCGATATCCCCGACACAAGGCCCCATCCTCTGGTCTCCCTCGACCAGTGGCAGGCCGGCAGGATCAATCGCGCGCAGGGCGTCCAATTGGTCTGCCAGCACTGGGCCGGTGATGTCAGTGACATGCGCGGTTAGGTCCCGAAGGCCCCCATCAGCATCGATCAGCCCGGGTTTTTCAGCGCCGGGTGCGCCGTAGCGTACAAGTTTCATCTCTATATCCTCAATGGTTGTCGCGCGGCATATGCGTGCGTGCGATGTCTTGGTATTTCGTAGCGCCCTCAAGGGTCATGCCCTCGCTGAACGGGCGCACGAGGTTGCGGAAAATTTCCTGCCACGGGGTCTGGCTATCGGGCACCTCGATGGACCCACCGACGAGCGCCTCTGCCCGCGCTTTCAACGTGTCCTCATCGACCAGCATATCCGCTGTGCAGGTCCGCAGATCGATGCGCACCCTGTCGCCGGTTTGCACAAGGGCCAGGCCGCCCCCATCAGCAGCCTCGGGGGAGGCGTTCAGGATCGAGGGGGAGCCCGACGTGCCCGACTGCCGCCCGTCACCAACGCATGGCAGCGCATGGATGCCCTTCTTGATCAGGTAGGACGGCGGGCGCATGTTCACGACCTCCGCCCCGCCAGGATAGCCCTTCGGCCCCGCGCCGCGCATGATCATAATGCAATGCGCGTCGATCCCAAGGCTTTCATCGTCGATCCTGTCGTGGAAATCCTCCGGCCCGTCAAAGACAATGGCGCGCCCCTCGAACGCGTCGGGGTCATCCGGGTTCGACAGATAGCGGTCGCGAAATTCAGCTGAGATCACCGAGGTTTTCATGATCGCGCTGTCGAACAGATTGCCCTTAAGGTTGATGAAACCTGCGGCCTTTTTCAGCGGCTCCGTCACCGGTTTGATCACCTCCGCATTCAGCGTGCCAAACGCGCTGCAATTCTGGGCCATGGTCTTGCCATTGGCTGTGATCACGTCCGGGTGGGGCAGCAGCCCGGCTTTCAAAAGCTCTCCGATCACGGCAGGGACGCCGCCTGCACGGTGGTAATCCTCCCCCAAATAGTCGCCCGCGGGCATTAGGTTGACGAGCAGCGGCACCTCATGGCCAAACCTTTGCCAGTCGTCATTGGTGACCTCCAGCCCGAGATGTTTGGCAATCCCGTTGAGATGGATCGGCGCGTTCGTCGATCCCCCAATGGCGGAGTTGATGACAATCGTATTTTCAAAGGCTTCGCGGGTCATGATCTGTGCGGGGCGCAGGTCTTCGTGGACCATATCGACGATGCGCTTGCCGGTTTCGTAGCTGATCTGGCCACGTTCGCGATAGGGTGCGGGGATGGCGGCGGAGCCTGGCAATTGCATGCCCAGAGCCTCTGCCAGCGAGTTCATCGTCGTGGCGGTCCCCATGGTGTTGCAATAGCCCACTGAAGGCGCAGAGGCGGCCGCGATCTCCATAAAGCCGTCGCCGTCAATCTCGCCTGCGGCCATCATCTCGCGCGCTTTCCAGATCGTCGTGCCAGAGCCCGCGCGCTTGCCCTCAAACCAGCCGTTCAGCATGGGGCCAACGGACAAGGCGATGGCCGGGATATTGACCGCCGCCGCCGCCATCAGCAGGGCAGGGGTGGTCTTGTCGCAGCCGATATTCAAAACAACCCCGTCGATAGGGTAGCCGAAAAGTGTCTCAACCAGCGACAGGAAGGCCAGGTTGCGGTCGAGCATTGCCGTCGGCCGTTTGCCCGTTTCCTGAATCGGATGCACCGGGATTTCAATACATGTGCCGCCAGCTGCGATGATCCCGTCACGCACCCGTTTGGACAGCTCGATATGGTGGCGGTTGCACGGGCTCAGATCGCTGCCGGTCTGGGCAATGGCGATGATCGGCTTGCCGGATTGCAGCTCCTCCCGCGTGAGCCCGTAATTGAGGTAGCGCTCCAGATAGAGCGCCGTCATCTCCGGGTTGTCAGGGTTGTTGAACCATTTTTGTGATCTGAGCTCTGGTGTCTTCACGTCTGTTACGTCCTGTTAAGGTGAATGCGTTGGGGCTTTACACCCCACGCCCCGTCTCCATTTGATCTAAAATACTCATGGCCAAGGATCAGCCAGACCAACCGCCATCGATCACATGGGGCTGGCCGGTCGTGAAGGCGCTTTCGTCGCTGGCCAGATAGACCACAAGCGCGGCGATTTCTTGGGCGGTGGCAACCCTGCCCATGGGTTGGCGCGCAACGAAGGCCTCCAGTGCCGCCTCGTAGCTGCCCATTTCCTTGCCCAGGGCCGTCACCCTGTCTTGCCAGCTGGGGCTTTCCACGGTGCCGGGGCAGATGCAGTTACAGCGAATGCCCTCCTTGATATATTCGATGGCCACTGATTTGGTCATCCCGATAACAGCCGCCTTAGTGGTCCCGTAGATGAACCGGTTGGGCGCGCCGATGATTGAAGAGAGCGCCGATGACATGTTGATGATCGAGCCCGCGCCGCGATCGCGCATGCCCGGCAGCGCGGCGCGTATGGTGCGAAACATCGAGCGCACATTGAGGTCAAACGCGCCATCCCAATCCGCATCGGTCGCGTCCAGTATGGAGCCGTGATGCACAAAGCCCGCGCAGTTGAACAGCACATCGGGATTGGCCCGCGCGACGCCGTCCTTCACCGAGGCGTCGTTGCAGACATCCATCACAAAGGTGTCGATGTTTGGATGGCTCAATTCCGCAAGGGCGGCCTCGTTGATATCGGTTGCAAAGACCTGCGCGCCTTCCTCCGCCATAGCGAGGGCTGATGCGCGGCCAATGCCTTGACCGGCCGCAGTGACAAGGGCGCGCTTGCCGCTAAGTCGTTCCATATGCGTCTCTTTCTCCCCGTTCGCCGGGCGCTGGGGCGCGTGGGGCAGGCCGACGGCCCGGCGGATTCTTGGAAAGACCTAAGGTCAATTTAACCTGCGGGCAATGCTTTTAAGTTCGGCGCGGCTCCTCTAACCTGCGTTCAAATTCTGCGGCATGTGACCGCGCACACCAATGGGAGGGATCGTCGTGGCCACGCATCACGTCGCAGTTCTGGGCACCGGGCTTATGGGGGCGCCAATGGCGCGCAACCTTTTGGGAGCCGGGTTTTCTGTTGCGGTCTGGAACCGCTCAGCGGCCAAGGCGCAGGCGCTGGCCCGTGACGGCGCACAGGTCTGCGCCAGCCCGGCAGAGGCCGTGGCCAAGGCGGATTTCATCATCACGATGCTCAGCGATGGGGTGGCGGTGGGCGGGCTGGTGGAGGACGCCCAGGTGACCGCCGCCATGCAAGCTGGAGCCATTTGGATCGACATGTCTTCCGTCAAGCCGCAGGAAGCGCGCGCGCAGGCCAGCCATCTGTCAGCACTTGGTTTCGGGCATCTCGACGCGCCCGTTTCAGGCGGCACGAAGGGGGCAGAGGCCGCAACGCTCGCCATCATGGTGGGCGGTGAGGCCGCGACTTTCGAAAACGCGCAGCGCGTGCTTGGCGCGATGGGCCGGCCGGTGCATGTCGGCCCCACGGGCGCGGGTCAGCTCTCCAAGCTGGCAAATCAGGGCATCGTGGCCGTGACCATCGCAGCCGTGGCGGAAGCGATGCTTCTGCTGCAACGCGGCGGGGCGGACCCTGCCGCCGTGCGCGAGGCCTTGAAGGGCGGCTTTGCGGATAGCACAATCCTGCAGCAGCATGGCGCGCGGATGACGCAGGGCAATTTTGAACCCGGAGGGCTGGCAAAATTCCAGCTGAAGGACCTCGACAATCTGCTCAATGAAAGCGACGGCCTCGGTCTGAGCTTGCCCGTGTCGCAATCCGTGCGCGACCGGTTCGACCACTTCGTGCACAAGATGGACGGCGCCGATAAGGACCATTCCGGGCTCTACCTCGAACTGCTGGCCCGCAATGAGGCCCAGTCATGAGCCGCGTTCTGATCCTGGGCGGCGGCGGGATGGTCGGTCAGAAGCTCGCGTATCGCTTGCTGGACGAGGGGCTGAACGGTGCTGCCTGCGAGATCACCTTGCATGACATCGCCTTCCCGCCAAATGGCGCGCCAGCGGCGCATCAAAAGACCGGCAATCTGGCGGATGCTGGTGTGATGGAGGCCATGGCCGCCCAGAAATATGACGTCATCTTCCATCTCGCCTCCATCGTCTCCGGTCAGGCGGAGACGGATTTTGACCTGGGCTGGCAGGTCAATATGATGCCCACATGGCGTTTGCTTGAAGCGCTCAGGGCCGAGCAAGAGAAAGACGCCAGTTACCGCCCCAGGCTTGTCTTCACCTCGTCCATCGCGGTCTTCGGCGGGCCCTATCCAGAAAGAATATCAGACACGTTCCTGTCGGCCCCGCAAACCAGCTACGGGGCGCAGAAATCCATCTGCGAGACACTGATCTCGGATTTCTCCCGCAAGGGGTTCATTGACGGCCTCTCGATCCGGCTGCCCACAATCTGCGTGCGTCCGGGCAAAGCAAACCTCGCGGCGTCCTCGTTCTTCTCGGGCATCATCCGCGAGCCTTTGAACGGGATGGAGGCCGTGCTGCCTGTGCCCGACACCGTGCGCCATTGGCATGCCAGCCCGCGGGCTGCCGCCGGGTTTCTGACTCATGCCGCGGGGCTCGATACGGCGCGGCTGGACGGTCGGCGCGCCTTGAACCTGCCGGGTGTCAGCTGCACCGTGGCCGAACAGATCGAGGCGCTGCGCGATATCGCCGGACATGATGTCGTGGCACGGATCAAGTCGCAGCCAGACGCGGCGATCATGAAGATCGTCGAAGGCTGGCCCAGGAATTTCGAGCCGCAGCGCGCGCTGGATTTGGGGTTTCGGGCGGAAAAGAACTTCAAGGAAATCATCCAGATCTATATCGAGGATGACCTGAAAACGCCGCTGTAGCCGCAGGCGTCGGAACGGCTTGGAGGGTTGAGAAAACTCCTGCTTCTTTACGCGCCAGAAGACGGCCGTTTTCACAGTGGATATCTCAGCCCGAGCGGGTCGGGTCCAGCTCGCCGCTTGCGCCGGCGTCGCGCAGGTTGCGTTTCATATGGTTGTAGATCGCGATTTTGCAGCGCATGACATCACGGGCGAGGGCGGCGTTGAGGATTTCAAGATGCTCGGGCACATTTTCGTGATGGTAGCCATAGTCCGGCTGCATGATTTTCTGCTGACGAAACTGATCATAGGTGCGCCTGTAGCCCACGCGCAAAAACGGAGAGTCGCAGGCCGAAAGCAGCGCATCATGAAATTCCCGCTCAGCCAAGGACCACAGGCGCAGCGCCTCGCCTGTCGGGTTCGGGCCTTCGATCTGGGATTCGATATGTGACAGCTTCTTATGAGCGGCTGAGAACTCTGATTCCCATTGCAGCCCGCCTTTCTGGATGGAGGCGGTTGCGCCCTCCTGTTCCAGCATGATGCGAAACTTCGTCAGATAATGCAGACGTTCAGGGTCTAGCGGGCGGGCGCGGAAGCCGCGCTGCTCTTCAAACAGCACCAGACCTTCGGAGGCCAGTCGGAAGAGAACCTCACGCACGGTATTGGCCGAACAGACATATCTGTCGCGCAAATGTTCAGAGCGCAGTTTGGCACCTTGCGGGATCTGCGCCGTGACGAGCTTCATATGCAGGTCTTCGTAGATCTGTGGCGTAGAGAATTTCTGTTGCAGCACGGGGGGCACGTCTTTCGTCGAAAGTTTCAGTGGCTTAGTGCTAGTCAAAAATTTCAAAATATTCCAATAATTTCAAAATATTTAAGAATAAAGTTTTTCTTGTCGGGTCCAGATTCGCTCGCTACGGTCGGCGTCACGCGGTGCCGAATTGTCGAGAAACGAGACGCGCCGAAGGTATTAAACTGGGAGGAAACCAATGAGTTTCGTAAAAACCGCTGCGACAGCCGTCGCAGCAGCGGCTATTGCTGCAACCGGCGCGTTTGCTGATGGCCATGCCAGCACCAACCTGCGCATTCAAACGCACTACACGCCAGAGAACAACTCCGGCAAACTGATCCAGAAATTTGTCGACAATGTTCAGACCATGT
>CAYLVP010000103.1:0-8063 GCA_964387155.1 uncultured Rhodobacterales bacterium
CGCGCGGTGAATTGCATTGCGTGGGCGCGACCACGCTGGATGAATACCGCAAGCATGTCGAGAAAGACGCGGCTTTGGCGCGGCGGTTCCAGCCTGTGCTGGCGGAGGAGCCGACCGTAGAGGACACGATTTCGATCCTGCGCGGCATCAAGGAGAAGTACGAGCTGCACCACGGTGTAAGGATATCCGACAGCGCCCTGGTGTCGGCGGCGACCTTGTCGCATCGCTATATCACCGACCGGTTTCTACCGGATAAGGCGATTGATCTGATGGATGAGGCGGCCTCCCGTCTGCGGATGGAAGTCGACAGCAAGCCCGAGGAGCTGGACGCGCTTGACCGGCAGATCATGCAGTTGCAGATCGAGGCGGTTGCGTTGGAGAAAGAGGATGACGAGGCCTCCAAAGACCGGCTCGGCGCGCTTCAGAAAGAGCTGAGCGAGCTGCAACAGAAATCGTCGGAGATGACCGCGCAATGGCAGGCCGAACGCGAGAAGCTGGAAGGCGCTCGGGATCTCAAGGAGCAGCTGGACCGCGCGCGGGCCGAGCTGGATATTGCCAAGCGCGAAGGCAACCTCGCCAAAGCGGGGGAGCTGTCCTACGGCGTGATCCCCGAGCTTGAGAAGAAGCTGGGCGAGGCGGAAGCGGCAGAGAATGACGTTGTTGTCGAGGAAGCCGTTCGCCCTGAACAGATCGCCCAAGTGGTCGAGCGGTGGACGGGCATCCCCACCTCTAAGATGCTGGAGGGGGAACGCGACAAGCTGCTGCGCATGGAAGAGGCGATTGGCAAACGCGTGATCGGGCAGCGCGCAGCGGTCGAGGCCGTGTCGCGCGCCGTGCGTCGCGCGCGTGCCGGGCTGAACGAGGAAACGCGGCCATTGGGGTCGTTTCTATTCCTTGGCCCCACCGGCGTCGGCAAGACCGAGCTGACCAAGGCAGTGGCCGAGTTTCTGTTTGACGATGACAGCGCCATGGTGCGCATCGATATGTCGGAGTTCATGGAGAAACATGCAGTGGCTCGCCTGATCGGCGCGCCTCCGGGCTATGTCGGCTATGACGAGGGCGGCGTGCTGACCGAAGCGGTGCGGCGCAGGCCCTATCAGGTTGTGCTGTTTGACGAGGTCGAGAAGGCGCATCCGGATGTGTTCAACGTGCTGCTGCAAGTGCTCGATGATGGCCAGCTGACCGACGGGCAGGGCCGCACCGTGGATTTCAAGCAGACGCTGATTATCCTGACGTCGAACCTTGGCGCGCAGGCTTTGAGCCAGCTGCCGGAGAATGCCGACAGCGCGGATGCCAAGCGCGATGTCATGGACGCAGTGCGCGCGCATTTCCGGCCAGAGTTCCTGAACCGGCTGGATGAGACGGTGATCTTTGACCGGCTGGCGCGGGCGGATATGTCGGGGATTGTCGACATTCAGCTGGCGCTGCTCGAGAAGCGGCTGGCGGGTCGCAAGATCGCGCTTGATCTCGATGATGCGGCCAAGGCCTGGCTGGCAGACGAGGGGTATGACCCGGTTTTCGGTGCCCGTCCCTTGAAACGCGTGATCCAACGCGCCTTGCAGGACCAGCTGGCTGAGATGCTTTTGGCCGGTGACATCAAGGATGGTGACAGCATGTCGGTCAGCGCCGGGGTGGATGGGTTGATCGTGGGCGACCGCGTCTCGGCCTCCAACCGGCCCAAGCCGGATGATGCCACTGTGCATTAGGCGACACTTATATAGTAGAGATATCGCTAAGGCCGGGTCTTGTGCCCGGCCTTATGCGTCGGATTGTTTCTGGATAAGCAGCCTGGATTGTCGAACCTCTGGCCATTTTTGCGCTGATGGCCCTCGCCCGTAACAGAACGTGTGTTGCGGCGCTGACGATGATGCGATGAAAGGGCGGTGTCTTTTGTGAACCGGTGCTTCCGCGATGTCCGACTTTGATATGGTGATCTTCGATTGTGACGGCGTGCTGGTGGACAGCGAGCCGATCACCAACCGGCTGTTGCGCGATGACATGGCGGCGCATGGGATCGATCTTCCGCTGGAGGAGATCATGCGCCTGTTTGTGGGCGGCACGATGCAGGGCGTGTTTGAGACCGCGCGCGAGATGGGGGCGGAGCTTCCCCAGACCTGGGTGGCCGATTTCTATCAGCGCATGTTTGACGCCTTGGCAGCACAGGTCGGCCCAATCCCCGGGGCGTCTGACGTTTTGGACCGGTTGGATGCGGCGGGCATCCTTTATGCCGTGGGCTCCAACGGGCCGCATAAGAAGATGCAGATCACGCTGGCAAAATGCGGCATGGCGGAGCGGCTGTCGGGCCGCATCTATTCCCGCGAAGACGTCCCCAACCCCAAACCTGCGCCTGACGTCTATCTGAAGGCCGCGGCAGATGCCGGGATTGCACCTGCGCGTTGCGCCGTAATCGAAGACAGCGCCAGCGGCGCGCGGGCGGGCAAGGCTGCGGGCATGACCGTGTTCGGCTTTGCGGCGGAGACACCACGCGAGAGGCTGGAGCCGATCTGCGACAGGGTGTTTGACGACATGGCCGATCTGCCGGGGCTGTTGGCACTTTGACTGCGAGCGAGTCGCTTTCTGCGGCGGTGGTTTGAGTATTTTCGATCAAATGGAGCGTGATTGAGCCCTGTCTCACGCGATGTGATCGCTTTCTCACGCGGGCGTCAGAGACTGGGCGGGTTCACACCAATTCTGTGCATTTGCGCACCAATCACTACCGTTTCTCACGCCTCAGTGAATTCTAGTGAGGGAAAATTAGTCCCATATTAATCTCATCAGCCGGCACAGAACGCCGGACCCTTAAAACGCTACACACTGGAGACATCAAAATGAAAACCATCATCGCAACCACCGCTCTCGCCCTGGCTTTTGCTGCACCTGCTGCTGCTGACACATCGAAAGCACAAGCCTTCTTCGCCCTGGGCAACGACTCTGCCGCTGAGCGGATCGTCGGCAACACCTCTGTTGGCAACCCCGTTGGCGCCGCTGAAGTGCTGGCGCTGACGAATGACAGCCCAGCTGAAAACAGCGTCAACTTTGACCGGGCCCGCAACGTCGACGTCAAATCGGTTCAGCGCTTCTTCGCCCTGACCAACGACTCCGCTGCTGAGCGCATCGTTAAGTAAACCACTCCTCGCTATCGTCCCCTCGGATAGCAAAACGGCCTCCCAGATTTGGGGGGTCGTTTCTTTTTGCGGTGTGTCTGATGCTCTTGGCGCTTTCGGGAGGGATCGCATGATTGGCGACGCGGGTCGCGCCGCCTTGGAGGGTGGTTTTCGCCGCTCTGCCGGTTCTCAAATCATAGAGTTGCTAGAAATTGCGCTGATCCAGCCTGCCGATCAGCGCGCAGCCCAGCGTGTCATTCAGGGCTGCGACCAGTTCATCCACTGTTTCGGTTGAGCTGTAGGTGCCGCCGGTTTTCTCCGCCAGGCATTTCGCGACGGTGTCCTGACCTGCCGCGCCCTGCTCAGGGTTGTCCCAGCTGAAGAAATCGAAGCGCACTTTGAAGCCCACCACATGAATGGTCAGGTCCCGCGCGCCTGCCTGCAGCGCATCGGCCAAGGCGCACGGCCTGCCGCCGCAGGTCTCATTGCCATCTGTGACCAAGACCACCGTGGCGGGGCGGGTGCGGTAGTTCAGCGCCTCGGCGGCAGCCTGGACCGAGGTGGTCAGCGGCGTCATCCCGCCGGGGTGCAGCTGATCGACTTCGGTGATGATCTGACGGGCGGCATTGGCTGTGGGTGCGAAGCGCAGATCGACATTTGAACATCCGTCGCGCGGCCCGGGCCCGTAGATCAGAAGCCCGATCTGGCGAAACTGTTCGATCCGGGGCATGGCGCGGGCCATGGCGTCACGGGCATCCGCGATGCGGGGGCGCGGAAATTCCAACCCGATCTCGCCCATCGAGCCCGAGCCATCGAACACAATCATCGCATCCGCGCGACAGCTGGTCGTGGCATGCACCGGCTGCGCGGCCAGGGCGAAGATCATGGCGAGGCCTCTCAACATGCAGGAAAGCTGACAGGAATGTTTGGGCCTGTCCATGTTGCGCATCGTGATCAGGGCTTGCCATGGCGGGGCTGCGCCGCGAAGCTGGCCGGAGACACAGGCCGCAGAAGGAACGCAGCAGATGATGGATTGGGCAGGCTGGGCGATAGAGATCATGGCCTTCAGCTTTGTGCTGGTTGTGGGGCTGATAGCCCTGCTGGCGGTGATTTTCTTTGTTATCGACCGGATCCAGACCGAGGACGCCGTGCGGCGCAATTACCCGGTGATTGGGCGCTTCCGCCACATCTTCACCGAGCTGGGGGAGTTCTTCCGCCAGTATTTCTTTGCCATGGATCGCGAAGAACTGCCGTTCAACCGCGCCCAGCGGGATTGGGTGAAGCGCGCCACCAGCGGCGAGGGGAACACGGTGGCTTTCGGATCGACCCGCAATATCGCGGTGACGGGCACGCCGATTTTCGTCAACGCCCCGTTTCCGCCTCTGGACAACCAATATGCCGCCTCTGAGCCGATGATGATCGGGCCGGGCGCGCGGCAGCCTTACAAGGCGCAGTCGTTTTTCAACATCTCCGGCATGAGCTACGGGGCGATTTCAAAACCGGCGGTGCTGGCTCTGTCGCGGGGCGCGCGCGAGGCGGGTATTTGGATGAATACCGGCGAAGGGGGGCTGAGCCCCTACCACCTTGAAGGGGGGGCGGACATCGTCTTTCAGATCGGGACCGCCAAATACGGGGTCCGCGACGCCGAGGGCGGGCTTGACGACGACAAGCTGCGCGCCATTGCCGCCCATGACGCGGTCAAAATGTTCGAGCTGAAACTGGCCCAGGGTGCCAAGCCCGGCAAGGGCGGCATCCTGCCGGCCGAGAAGATCACGCCCGAGATTGCCGATATTCGCGGAGTCGCGCAGGGGCAGGATTCATTCAGCCCCAACCGCCATATCGAGATCGAGACCTGGGACGATCTTTTGGACATGCTGGCGCGCATCCGCGAGGTCACGGGCAAGCCCGTTGGCATCAAGACGGTGTTTGGTGCGGATACCCCGTTTCGGGAGCTGCTGGACACGATCAACCGACGCGGCGCTGACCTGGCACCTGACTTTATCACGCTGGATGGCGGGGAGGGGGGCACCGGGGCCTCGCCCTTGCCTTTGATGGATCTGGTGGGCGTGACCATCCGCGAGGCCTTGCCCGAGGTTGCGAACTTGCTGCGCGAATACGGGCTGAAGGATCGGATCAAGCTGGTGGCCTCGGCCAAGCTGATGGTGCCGGGCGACGTGGCATGGGCCCTGGCGGCAGGCGCGGATTTCGTGACATCGGCCCGGGGGTTCATGTTCTCGCTGGGCTGCATTCAGGCGATGAAGTGCAACAAGAACACCTGCCCCACGGGGATCACCACCCACAACCCCCGGTTTCAAAAAGGGCTGGTGCCAGAAGACAAGTATAAGAAGGTCGCCCGCTACGCGCTGAATATCGTCAAAGAAGTAGAAACCATCGCCCATTCCGTTGGGGTGACTGAGCCGCGCCAGCTGAAACGGGAGCATGTGCGGATCGTTCAGGACAGCGGCAAATCGGTGCCGCTCAGCATGCTTTACCCTGACCAGCCGACGACATGACCCGCCCGTGAGGGCGATATTTATGGTATCCCTGCGGGCGCCCATGCCTTAACCTTGCCCACATGTTATTACATTAACGTGAGCGACGGGGCCTGCGAGCCAACAAATTCGTGAGGTTCCCCGGTTTTGCTTTGTGAATGTCATGCTGGGCTCCATAGGTTGCTCTAGCAACGCAAGGAGTTCGAATGGCGTATCGATATAAATCCGACCTGACACGGGCGGACGTCACACCGGAGCATATCTATTTCAATCGCCGCGCCTTCATGGCGGGCAGCGCGGCGCTGGCCGCTGGCAGTATCGCGGGGCCTGCGCTTGCAGCGACCTCGCCCTACTCGACCGATGAAGAGGCCAACGCCTGGGAAGAGATCACCCAGTACAACAATTTCTACGAATTCGGCACGGGCAAGAGCGACCCGGCGGAATATGCAGGCGATCTGACCACCAGCCCCTGGGCGGTGGAGATTGACGGCATGGTGGACAAGCCCGGCAGCTACTCGTTCGACGACATCATGTCGGCCATGACCATTGAGGAGCGGATCTACCGGTTCCGCTGTGTCGAGGCCTGGTCGATGGTGATCCCGTGGAACGGGTTTGAGCTGGCAGATCTGCTGAACATGGCGGGCGTG
This sequence comes from uncultured Rhodobacterales bacterium, assembly GCA_964387155.1. Lineage (GTDB taxonomy): Bacteria > Pseudomonadota > Alphaproteobacteria > Rhodobacterales > Rhodobacteraceae > Litoreibacter. Next base: position 6,244 of record CAYLVP010000103.1, read on the forward strand.
CAGGAAGGGGCGAAATATGTGTCCTTCGAAACCCTGTTCCGCCCGGAAGAGATGTGGGGCCAAAAGCGGAACTTCATCCCTTGGCCGTACCGCGAGGGTCTGCGCCTGGATGAGGCCATGCATCCGCTGACCATCATGGCGACCGGCATTTACGGCAAAACGATCCCCAATCAGAACGGCGCGCCCCTGCGGCTGGTCGTGCCGTGGAAATACGGGTTCAAGTCGATCAAGTCGATTGTGAAGATCACGCTGACCGACGCGCAGCCCGAGGCCAGCTGGAACCAGATCGCCCCGCAGGAATACGGCTTCTATAGCAACGTGAACCCGAACGTGGATCACCCGCGTTGGAGCCAGGCGTCGGAACGGCGCGTAGGCGCCGGGCTTCTGGCCAAACGTGTCCCCACGCTGATGTTCAACGGATATGAGAAAGACGTCGCGAGCCTCTATGAGGGCATGGATCTCAAGGCGAATTTCTGATGCAGGGGCGGCGGCTCATGCGGTGGGGAGGTGCGGCTGTGCTCTTGGGCGCGCTGTGCTGCTTCACACCGCTGGCCGCCCTTGCCCTTTCCGCCCTTGGGTTGGCCATGTTTGTCGGGGCCATTGACCTCGTCGCGATCCCGGTCTTGCTGATAGGGCTTTTGGCCGTCTTCGTCGGATGGCGAAAAGCTGCGAAGGTGCACACATGAGCGAAGCTTCGGTCACACGCCTCACCTTCGCGCAGCGGGCAAATGAGGTGCTGCGCCTTGTGCCGGTCTGGCTGTTGTACCTGCTGGGGGTGCTGCCGGCTGTCTATATTGCTGCGGGGATTGGCCTGGCGCTGTCAGGCACCTATGATCTGTTTGGCAATCGGCTGGGTATTGATCCGGCCAAGTCGATCGAACATTGGCTGGGTGAGCTGGCCTTGCAGTTCTTCATCGCCACCATGGCCATTCGTGTGTTGCGGGATCTGTTCAAGCTGAAGCTGATCAAGTTTCGCCGCGCCCTGGGCCATCTGACCTTTCTATATGTGGTGCTGCATCTTGGGGTGTGGCTCTGGCTCGACATGCAATGGGCCTGGGCGCAGATGTGGTCCGACATCTTGAAGCGCCCCTATATCACAATCGGTATGGTCGCCTTCGTGGCGATGATTCCGGTCATGGCCACCTCCAACGATGCGGCGATCCGAAAATACGGGCCGCGCATCTGGCAGAACATCCATAAGCTTGCCTATCCCGCCATCCTGTTGGGGGGCATTCACTACGTGATGGTGCAGAAGATCTGGGAAACCGAGGCGCTGATCTATCTCGGCGTGATCATCGTGCTGCTTTTGATGCGCGGCAAATCTCTGCTTCCACGATTCTGAGCCTTTTTCGGTCGCGTCCGAGTCGCCGAGTCGGAGAATCTCGGGGTGAGTCCCGGGACTCGGGGCGAAATTCGTACCGGATTCATCCACATTTGCCCGCTACGCTGTGGAAAAGGCCTGATCTGCGGGATTTGCTGCCTGCCCGTCGCCCTTACTGAAAGCGGTCCTGCGAAAAATTGCGGGTTCAAATCACGTATAACCCTTTGTTTCTAAACAATTGTGTGAATTGAGCGCAAAAAATGTCATCTTTCTGCAAAAAACCACTTGCGGGTCTCAGCCGTGGGGCCTAAATACCCCTTCACCGGCGGCGCAGAGATGCACCAACGGGGCGCCAGACAGGCCACACGGTCAAGAAAGCGGAAAAATAACAGAGACTTATACAGGCTGGCGCGCCGAACAAGATTAGGCGCTTCGGTTGGTTTTTGTCTCTACGCTCTTTGAAATTGATAGTATCTGAAGAGATATGTGGGCGGTTTGG
>CAYLVP010000104.1:0-7772 GCA_964387155.1 uncultured Rhodobacterales bacterium
CCGGCGTTCTGTGCCGGCTGATGAGATTAATATGGGACTAATTTTCCCTCACTAGAATTCACTGAGGCGTGAGAAACGGTAGTGATCGGTGCGTGAGTGCACAGAAATGGTTTGGTCCCGCCCGGTGAGTGACGGTGCCGTGAGAAAGCGATCACGGCCCGTGAGACGGTTGAAACAGTTCGGAATATTTGGGTGAAAAAGGCGGCAAACAGCGCTTAGCGCTATTTGCCTTAGCGTTTGGCAATCCGGGTTTCGCCCAGCAGCGACTCGTCATTGAGCAGGATTTCGGCGTCCGTTTCAGGCGACCCCATTGGGGCGGCAACGTCGTTTTCGCCGTATTGCGCTGATATGATGTCGGCCGGAATGCCGCTTTTTAGCCAGATATCGATCTGTTCTTGGGCTGCCTCAATGCTGCCGCCATCGGGCTTTGCAAGTTCTGCGACGAAGAGGCTGTAGTCACCTCCAATACGCTGCAAAGCGGTCTCATCGATAAAGGGCCAGCGTTGCGTGATTGCGGCGGAAAATGCCGCCCAATTCTCGGCAACGTCGTTCCAGGTCATTTTACACTCTCCATTAGGTCAATTTTACAGACCTAATGCGCAGACCGCCTAAGTGGTTCCCTCCGCCCTAGTCGAACATGTCGCGCAATCTGACGGAAGAGCGCTCGTTGAGGTCGCCCCAATGCGCGCTGAGAAAGCGGTCTGCGGCGGTGCGGCCCGCCTCTTTCAACTCGCCCAGAACATAGGGCGTCGGCACCATCTTTGTTGCGACAGAGAGCTGCGTCATCAGCGCATCATCGGCCACCATATGGATCAGCACATCTTCCATAGTGCCCTGATTGATCGCGCCGCTGGCCAGCAGGTCGCGCACGAATTGGATGGCCCGCAGCTCGCGGAAGAGCGAGCCATTAAAGCTGATCTCATTAATCCGGTTCTGAATATCCTGCGGCGTTTTGGGAATGTCCTCGCGGTGAAGCGGGTTGATATTGACGATGACGATATCGCGTGTGGCGTTCGGAAACAGCGGGAAGAGCGCGGGGTTTCCCATATAGCCGCCATCCCAATAGGCCTCCAGCCGCTCGGTCCTGGGGTCGTGGATTTCAACCGCCTTGAAGAGCGTCGGCAGGCAGCCCGAGGCCAGGATCGCCTCGGTGCTGATCTGCTCACCCTCAAAGATACGGATTTTGCCGGTCCGCACATTTGTTGCACAGACATAGAGATCCGGGCCTTCCGCCGCGCAAACCCGGTCAAAGGAGAATTCCCGGACGATCCGTTCAAGCGGGTTGGGCAGCAGCGCTGCGAAATGGTAGGGCGTCGACAGGCGGCTCATCATATCAACCGCCACAAAGGCGGGCGACAGCTCCATCGCCTTGCTCACGGTCTGCGGCGTGATCCCCGTCATCCAGGCGGGCAGGGCCGCGTGATCCATTGCCCCGATCTCGCGCCAGAGCCAGGCCAGCTTGGCCTTGGCCCCATCACGCCCATCTTCCAGCAGCCCCGATTTGAGCGCCGCGCCGTTCAGTGCCCCGGCGGAAGTGCCAGATATGCCCACGATCTCAAGCGCCTCTTCCTCAAGCAGCCGGTCCAGCACGCCCCAGGTGAAGGCCCCATGCGCGCCGCCCCCTTGAAGGGCCAGATTGATCGTCTTTGCCCCACGTGGCGCCATTATGTTACCTCAGCTCTTTGACAGCATCTGCTCAAGAAATGGGGCGCGCCCCGCTGTCTCCATTTGATTTCAAATACTCAAAGACTGTCGTCTCTGGCGGCTCGGCGCTCTGTCAAAGCGCGGTCCAGCCGCCATCGACCGAAATTGTGGTCCCGGTGATCTGTGCTGCGGCGTCCGAGCATAGAAATGTCGCGACCCCACCCAACTGCTCGGTCGTTGCGAACTCTTTGGAGGGCTGGCGGTCCAGCATCACCTCTTTGATCACCGTTTCCCGGTCCATGTCGTATTTCTTCATCGTCTCGGGGATCTGGCTTTCGACGAGCGGTGTCATCACATAGCCCGGACAGATGGCATTGGCCGTGATGGGCGTCTGCGCGGTTTCCAGCGCGACCACCTTGGTCATGCCGACCACGCCATGCTTGGCGGCCACATAGGCGGATTTATAGGGGGAGGCGGTCAGCCCGTGGGCGGAAGAGATGTTGATCACGCGGCCCCAACCGGCCGCGCGCATACCCGGCATGGCAGCGGCTGTGGTGTGAAAGACCGAAGACAGCATGATCGCAATGATCGCGTCCCATTTCTCGACAGGAAACTCCTCGATGGGCGCGACATGCTGAATGCCCGCATTGTTGATCAGAATATCGACCTGACCGGCCTGCTCGATCAACCCGCGCGCTTGATCCCCTTTGGAAAGATCGGCCTGAATGTAGCGGGCCTTGGTGTTGGTGACGCGGCTGATCTCATCGGCAAGCGCGTGGTCTTCCTTGGTCGATGTGTAGGAGTTCAGCACCACATCCGCGCCCGCCTTCGCGAGCTCTTGTGCGACGCCCAGACCAATGCCTGAGTTCGATCCGGTGATGACGGCTGTTTTTCCGGAGAGGGACATGTGCAGTTCCTTTGACGTTCCATTGCGCACGACACTAATGCTGCAGGTGCAGAATGCAACCAAGCGGACACTGCGCCTCGACGTCCGGGCACAATAGGCCGCCACATTTAGGTCCAATATTATTGAAAAACCTCGCGCATGAATTGGTGAAGAGGACATATTCATGGACAGATTTTTCGATCAAACCGACACTGGTTTTTTCTACGGGTTTGAATACCCCGACGACCGCCCGCGGCAGGGTGTGTACGTAACAGGGATTGGCCTGACATATGACGCTTTCGGGGCGATCACAGGTGGAACTGTGACAGAGATCCGCTCCGCCACCTGGTCGTCCGTTGGCGGAGAAATCAACTGGGTTTACAAGACATATACGGATGTGAACCTGACCGTTGCGGAGCTGTCCGCGTTTGACCCGATCTGGTATGACACCAACAATTTCACCGCACTGAGCGGGATCAGTGACACAATTGCGCTCACGCTTGACGGAGCCAGCTTTCAGGGCAGCGAAACAGCCGACATCGTTTCAGGTACCGGTTTTGCCTGGAACGGCAATGGGGGCGATGACGTCTTTAATGGCGGCGGCACAGTGCAGTTGATCAATGGCGGCGATGGGGATGATCGGCTGAGTTCGAAGAATGGCGATGATCAAATCTTTGGGGATGCTGGCAATGACACGATCAGCGGCGGCAACGGCAGCGATACCCTGCGCGGCGGCGAGGGCGATGACGTCATCAACGGTGGCAATAATCGCGACTTCATCCAGGGGAATGAAGGCAATGATGACATTCGTGGCGGCAACGGCGACGATGACATCAACGGCAATGACGGCGATGACGTCATCCGGGGGCAATCAGGCAATGACAAGATCTATGGCGATACCGGGCTTTATGACGGTACGGGCAATGACAGGCTCTATGGCGGCAGCGGCGACGACGAACTTTTCGGCGGTGCGGGCGATGATCGCCTCTATGGCGGCCGCGACAATGACCTGCTGCAAGGCGGTGCCGGAGATGACCTTCTGAACGGGGGAGGTGGCAACGATACCTTGATCGGGTTTGAAGGCAATGATCGCATGTCCGGTGGCTCCGGCGATGACGTGCTCGTCAGCGGTTCCGGAAACCAGATCATGAATGGTGGCAGCGGTGACGATCTGCTCCAGGCCGCCGTCGGAAGCGACACGCTGAAAGGGGGCACGGGCGCCGATGTGTTCGAGTTTACAACGGAAGCCTATGAAAGCGTCACTGACATGTTAGTGACCGATTTCAACGTGGGAGAGGATAAGTTTGCGATAGTAGGCGCGGGCTTTGATATGACCGCGCAAGACCAGTTCGATCAGTTTCTGGCTTATGCCACTCAGATGGGAACTAGCGTGGTATTTGACGCATCGGCAGAGACATATGAGACGTTCCGGATCACGTTGCGCCACGTCGAGCTGGACACCCTAACCGTCGAAAATTTCGTCGCGACAGAAGGTATTTTAGACGTCACGTTCTGAGCGTATGCCGTCACAAAGAAACAAGGGCAGCGCCGGTGCGGCGTTGCCCTTCTCTGTGGTCTCTTACCTGGCGGAGCTTTACACGACAAAAAAAACGCCAGCACGAAGCTGGCGTTAAGTTATTGAGGCAGGTTTCATACAGGCAAGAAACCTATCGAGCAGTAAGACCTTTATAAGCAATGACTTGCCCCTCGCCAAGCTAAAAGTTTGTAAAGGCTGCAAAGCCCGATTACGCTCCAGATCAGTAATAAAAGGCGCATGAGGGAGAGTTGCCAAAATGAGATCAGTGTTTTTCCGGGCCATCTGCGGTGCAGCGACGCTCAGCGCGGTTCTGGCGGCCACGAGCCTGCAGGCAGAGCCGAAACATGGCATAGCTATGTATGGCGATCCGGCGCTTCCCCCAGATTTTGTGTCGCTGCCTTATGTCAACGCGCAGGCCCCGAAAGGCGGCACGGTCTCTGCCGGTGAGGTGGGCAGCTTCGATTCGCTCAATCCACACATCCAGAAGGGCCGCGTGCCCTGGCAGCTCAGGTTTCTCGCCTATGAAAGCCTGATGGGCCGCTCGCTGGATGAACCCTTTACGCTATACGGCCTTCTGGCCGAATCGATTGAGGTCAGCCCGACCGGCGATAGCGTCAAATTCGTGCTGCGCGAAGAGGCCAGGTTTTCCGATGGCAGCCCCGTCACGGTCGAAGATGTCATCTGGTCGTACGAGACCTTGGGCACCGAAGGGCATGGGCGCTATCGTGGCAGCTGGACCAAAGTGGCCGGGATCGAACAGACTGGCCCGCGCACGGTCAAACTGAGCTTCAACGAGGACGACCGCGAGCTGGCCCTGATCATGGGGCTGCGCCCGATCCTGAAAAAGGCGCAATGGGATGGGGTGGAGTTTACCGAAAGCGGGCTTGATACCATCCCGATCTCTTCCGCGCCTTACGTGATTGATGATTTTGAGGCCGGGCGGTTTGTGTCGCTGAAGCGCAACCCGGATTATTGGGGGGCGGATGTGCCGTTCCGGCGCGGCACAATGAATGTCGACGAAATTCGGATGGAGTTCTTTGCCGACAGCACCGCGATGTTCGAGGCGTTCAAGGCCGGTGCGCTGACCTCCCACCGGGAGACCAACGCGCAGAAATGGGAGCAGCAGTTTGATTTCCCGCGCGTGACCTCCGGCGCGGTGGTGAAGGCCGAGATCCCGCATAAGCGCCCTTCGGGCATCACCGGTTTCGCGATGAACACAAGGCGCGATATCTTCAAGGATTGGCGCGTGCGCGAGGCGATGATCCAGGTCTTCAACTTTGAATTCATCAACGCCAAGCTCAATGGCGGCGACCAGCCGCGTATCACGTCCTACTTCTCAAACTCGGTTCTGGGCATGGATCATGGTCCCGCCGAGGGCCGGGTGCTGGAGCTGTTGGAGGCCCATCAGGGCAGCCTGATCCCCGGCACGATCCGCGGCTACTCCCTGCCTGTCTCCAACGGGTCGGAACGCAACCGCGCGGGCATCGTCAAGGCGCAGGAGCTGCTGGCCGAGGCCGGGTGGCAGATCAAGGACGGTGTGATGACCTCCGCCGAGGGCAAGCCGCTGACCTTTTCGGTGCTGGTGCAATCGGGCAGCTCGGAAGTGCTGCAGATCCTCAATATCTACACGCAGGCGCTTGAGCGGATCGGCGTCTTCGTCACCGTCGATACAATTGACGGCGCGCAATATAACGAGCGGATTGACCAATTCGATTTCGACATGACCTATACACGTCGCGGCCTGTCGCTGAGCCCCGGCAATGAGCAGCTGGCCTATTGGGGTACGGAGGCGGCCGACACGAACGGGTCGCGTAACATTGCAGGCATCGACATGCCAGCAGTCGACGCAATGGTCCAGGAGATGCTGACCGCCGAAAGCCGCGAAGACTATCTGGCGGCTGTCAAAGCGCTGGACCGTATTTTGATGGCGGGGCGCTATGTGATCCCGATCTGGTACTCGCAGATTTCACGGCTGGCCCATGATGCTGCGATGAAGCGGCCCGAAGTGGTGCCTGCCTATGGCGATTGGCCGGGCTATCTGCCCGATGTCTGGTGGGTCGAGCAATAGGACAGGGACACGTGAGGGGGCTGCGACATCGCGGCCCCTTTCTTCATCCCGCTCAGGCGCCATCTTTGTGAGCGGAAGGACGCCACTATGAACCCGCTCAATCAGCCCTATTCCTGGCGCGACGATGCCACGGTCCCCGATTTCGCCGATCAGGGTTCGATCACGGTGATGGACGCGCAATGCGGGCTCTGCGCGCGGGGGGCCCGATGGATCGCCCGGCAGGACCGGGCCGGGGAATTTCGCATCGTGCCTTTGCAATCGCCCCTAGGCGCGGCGCTGATGCGCCATTTCAACATGGACCCGGAGGACCCGTTGTCATGGCTCTATCTTGAGGATGGGCGCGGCTATTCTTCGCTTGATGCTATGATGCGGGTCGGGTCCCGTTTGGGTGGGGTCTGGCGGGGCCTCAGCGCATTGCGGCTGATCCCAAAACCAATGCGTGACGTGATCTATGGCAGCGTCGCGCGCAACCGCTACCGCGTTATGGGGCGCGCGGATCTATGCAACTTGCCTGACCCGGCGGTGCAAGCCCGGCTGATGCGATGACTTTAGGGAAGGTCGTTGGCCTGTCCGCGTCGGTGCCCTATAATAGACCACGCAGAACGGGGCGCATGAGACGCCTCGATGTGAAAGGACCGAGCCGTGATATTTCGAGCTATTGCCGTATTGGCCGCACTCGCCTCGCTGGGTGGGCTCGCAGCCTGCAACACCGTTGAAGGGGCTGCCGAGGATGTCAAACAAACCAGCCAAACCATCCGCCGCGTCTTCTGACCCGCCGCTTTTCCAGCGCGCCATAGGGAAGGCGGCGTGGGAGGCGATGCCGCAAAGCTACCGCGCTGCCCATAGCTTTGATCCGTCCCATCTGTTGGAAGGCCGTGCACGGGTCACTCGCGGCGATGGGATGCTGGCACGGTTGATTGCGCGCGCCTTCGGGTTCCCGCCTGCTCAGGTAGACACGCCCGTCACGGTGACAATGACGCGGCAGGGCAGCGGCGAGCATTGGCTGCGCAATTTTGATGGGCGACCGTTTTCGTCGCTGTTGACGCCCTCCCGCCCGGGCCATGTTTATGAGCGCTTCGGCATCTTTTGCTTCGAGCTGGAGCTGCCAACGGGTGATGGCCGTATGGAGATGATCGTGCGCAAAGGCTGGATCCTGGGCCTGCCCATGCCCCGGACCTTGCTACCTGTCTCGGACACGGCCGAGTTTGACGAAAACGGCCGGTTCACCTTCTCCGTCCGCCTCACCGCGCCCTTGGCTGGTTTTATTGTCGAATACCGTGGATGGCTTGTGCCAGATAGCAAGGGCTGACCTGCGTCCGTCAGGATCTGCTTTGGCGCGTCAGCATATGACAATGTCTGGTTTGAGCCCATTGTTACGACATGGTTTCCGACCTAACTATAAGAAAGATTTTTGGAAATCGTCTGGTTGGCGCGGATTGTTATGATTGGGTTACGGGCAATTTTTGGACGACTCTCAAGAAAGTACTTGGAGCAAAAATCTGATAACCGCTTGATATCACTACTTCAAACTCTGGGTATGCTGTTAGTGATCGCCTTCAGTATTTTCATCGCATATCTGCGCTTCACCAGAACTTAAATTGAGGCTCAAAGCACTTTTACAACAACAAATGAACGGC
>CAYLVP010000105.1:0-7570 GCA_964387155.1 uncultured Rhodobacterales bacterium
CCGTCATGATGCGGTGCCACAGGAAGCGGGCGGCGCGCAGCTTGGCGGCCTCCATAAAAAAATTCATGCCGATGGCGAAAAAGAAGCTGAGACGGCCCGCGAAGGCGTCAACATCCATACCCTTCTCGATGGCGGCGCGCACGTATTCCTTGCCGTCGGCCAGCGTGAAGGCGAGTTCTTGGACGAGGTTCGCGCCGGCCTCCTGCATGTGGTAGCCGGAGATCGAGATGGAGTTGTATTTCGGCATATCAGAGGCCGTAAATTCAATGATATCCGACACGATCCGCATGGAAGGCTCCGGCGGGTAGATGTAGGTGTTGCGCACCATGAATTCTTTCAGAATGTCGTTCTGAATGGTGCCGGACAGCACGGCGCGATCATGGCCTTGTTCTTCGCCCGCGACAATGAACGAGGCCAGCACCGGGATCACCGCGCCGTTCATGGTCATGGAGACGGAGATTTTATCCAATGGGATGCCATCGAAGAGGATTTTCATATCCTCGACGCTGTCAATAGCCACGCCCGCCTTGCCCACGTCACCCTCAACACGCGCATGGTCGCTATCATAGCCCCGATGCGTGGCCAGATCGAAGGCGACGGAGACGCCCTGCTGGCCTGCCTCAAGGGCGCGGCGGTAGAACGCGTTGCTTTCCTCGGCGGTCGAAAAGCCCGCATATTGGCGGATCGTCCAGGGGCGGCCAGTATACATCGTGGCGCGGGGGCCGCGCGTGAACGGCCCCTCCCCCGGCATGGAGCCCATATGGTCCAGCCCATCCGCATCCTCAGCCGTATAGACCGGCTGAATGTCGATGCCCTCGGGGCTGGTCCAGGTCAGCTCATCCAGCGAGCGGCCGCGCAACTCGCGCGTCGCGCGCTCGGCCCAGTCTTTCTTGTCGGTCATAGGTGCTTCCTCTTGCGTCTTTCGCCACGCCGGATGTCTCCCCGGTCGGGTCAAAATATGTAGCCAACCCATCGCTGCCATCTATCAGCCAGTCGATATCGTTGGCGTAGTCTTGTCTTAATTTGTGAACCTGTGCGGGCGAAAATGGTTGGAAGCGCCCGATTTGATGCTCCAACACAGTCGCCTCTTGGTGATGCCCGCGGGCGCGAAGGATCGTACCGATTTCAGCAGCTGTGAGTGATGCGTTGTTTGGGATACGGCCAACCCGGATATCTGGCGGCAAATGCCGCCCGGTCAGGCTGCGCAATTGCTGATCTGGCTGGCTGGCCCAGGCCTCGAACGACCACACGTTTATCTCGGCCTCGGGGAAGGCGCGGGCTGCATCTTCGATCACATGCCGCCAGCGCCTGGGTTGGGTCGTCAGGCGATCCAGCATATCGGCATGGGGCGATGCGTTGCCATTCTTGATCCGAAACGCCAAGGCGGAGGCCCAATAGGTCTCGTAAGACCGGATCGCGATGCCAATGCGCAGCCTGTGCCCGCCAAAGGCCGGGGCAAACCGGCTCAGCCGCTGCCCCGCTTGGCCATAAAGCCGGGCATGGGCAAAATTCTTCATCATCGTGCCGATCATGTTTTCTTCACTGATGACAACACGTTCCATGCCGTTCTTCTGCGCGCGGGAGAGTTCCATCTTGATGCGGCCAAGCGAGCGACGGCCCAGCGCAATATCCTTGGGAGAAAGCCTGTTGGGATCCCGGACCAACCCCGCAAACATGCCTGACCGGGTGCGCCCCGGCCCCCAGAATGTCGTGCGGTCGCGCAAAAACGCTTTTCGATTGTCATTCATGAAAAGCTGCAAGGTTGTTGAACCAGTGCGATGTGCCCCGAGATGCAAACAGATATCCAAAACCGATTGACCTTTCACCCAAGCCGTAGATGCGGCGTTAACTGGGCATCTGATCTCGCGCAAAACTCTGTTTATGTGGTTAATTGAGGGTCTTACCGAGGGGCCTGCGATTTTCCTCTTAGAAAACTGAAAACCACCCCCTATATATGGCTGAACCGGAGGACTGATGATCAATAAGCTAATCTTTGTTTTTTCAGCATTTTTCGTGGCTGCCACGGGTTTCTCTGCCCTGGCGCAGAGCGATGAAGCTGCGGAAGGTGACATGGCACCAAAAGACATGGTTGAATCGAATTTGAGCGATTTTCTGTGGGAGAAACGCCCGATTGTGGTCTTTGCGGACACCCCTCGCGATCCTGCCTTCATCCGCCAGCTTGACCTGCTGGAGGACCGCGCAGAGGTTCTGGCCGACCGCGATGTGGTGATTTTGACCGATACGGACCCCGATGCCATGTCTGATTTGCGCGAAAAGCTGCGGCCGCGCGGGTTTATGTTGGTGTTGATCGGCAAGGATGGCGATGTAAAACTGCGTAAGCCCTTCCCTTGGGATGTGCGCGAGCTGAGCCGCGCCATCGACAAGATGCCAATGCGCCAGCAAGAGCTGCGTGACCGCCGCGCGGCGAGCTCGAACACCAATGGATGAGGCAACGATTTCCCCAAAATGGGAATCTCAAGTCCCATTTTCAGGTCGCCAAAGACAGGAAACCTACCAAGCAGGCCGCACATGTTGTTGAAATCTTCACTCTGCTGGAGTACATATCCGTTATGAGCAACGTTCCACAGAAGCCCATCGAGAAAGACATTCCGACGCCGACCGTGCCTGGTCGTTACGGCGTTGGGTTGTTTGGCTGACAAGTGCGGCATCACACCGCTTCCTCTTGCGACGAAGCGTTCAGCCGACCCTTAACTTTTTGGTAATGGCCTTCGATCGCGTCTATGCGTGATTTTGGCACGATTTCTTCGATAGCATCGACCGCAACTTTACCGAGCCGGATAGCCTGGCGCTGCATCTCAACGTATTTTATCAGCAAATCGATCTGGAAACGTCGGGTATTCGCCGCAGCAAAGCCAGGCGCGCGCAGGTCTGACGCCAGCACAGCGATGTCATCAGCCTGGGTGTAAAATTGCACAGCCCAATGCAGCGCCGTGTCGTCAACGACTGTCAGATTGCCAAGGACGGTTCTGAACACCACCAACTCTGACTGGCTGGGAATGAAGCCCAAAGGCACCTTCTTGCGGTTGGTCCTAAGCGCCCTTAGATCCTTGAGGTTCTTATCAAAATCAACCTCGTTAAATTTCCACATGTAGTTGAGAATTTCAGCCCGCAGGGCGAGTAACAGGTCGTTCTGCTTGGCGAGGCGCTCCTGTTCGACGCGTTCTTCCTGAAACAGAAATGTGGAGAGCCACCCCAGAACGACGACAAGCCCCGCCAGCAAACCCTGCCAGAGCCGCACGTCGGAGCCAACCAAAACGAAGACCACCGCAATCGGGACAAGCGCCAAGAGCAGCAAGGGCAGCACCACAACCCCGCCACGGGCCAGGCGGTTCAGAAGCGCAGTCTCGCCACGGTACTTGTAGATCACCAAAAGCACCAACAACGCGAGAACCGGGGACCATACCAAAATCATTGGATCAATCCGTGCATCGCCCGACATGGCCAGGCTGAGCGTCAAGAAAACGCCGAGAAAGAGGATGATCCAGATCAGGGCGGGCATGGGGGGTTATTCGAACTCCATGATCACATCATCCACGGCCAGATTGTCGCCCGCAGCCGCGTTGATCTTGGACACCACCCCCTTGCGCTCGGCGCGCAGGATGTTTTCCATCTTCATTGCCTCGACGGTGCAAAGCGCCTGGCCCTCCTGCACCTCGTCACCCGCCTCGACATCCATCTTCACGATCAGGCCCGGCATGGGGCAGAGCAGCATTTTCGACGTGTCAGCCGCCTCTTTCTCGGGCATGAGGGCGGCCAGCTCGGCCTGGCGCGGGGTACGCACATGGACCTGCAGATCCGCGCCGCGTGTCCGCAACCGAAAGCCCGAGGTGATCTTGTCGACCTTCACGACGAGCGGTTGCCCGTCAATCTCCAGCTCTGCCAGCCGCCCGCCGGGGGTCCAGTCGGAGGTCACGCGATGCGCAGGCCCGCCCTTGTGCTTGACCGTGGCCCCGTCCAGATCGGCCTTGATCTTGACCCGGAAGTCACGCCCCTGCAGCGACACAACCCATTTCTTGCCAACCTTGCGCTTGCGATTGTCGAGCCGCCCCGAGATGCGGGCGCGCCGGATCTCGGCCATGCGGTTCATCGCGGCTGCAGCTGACGCCACACGCATCAGCGCGTCATCGTCCAGGGTGACGCCTGCAAACCCGTCAGGATATTCCTCCTCAATGAAGGCCGTGGTGATGTCGCCTGCAACAAATTTCGGATGGTCCATCACGGCAGAACAGAATGGCAGATTGTGCCCGATGCCTTCGACCTCGAAACTGTCCAGCGCCACGCGCATATGTTCAATTGCATCCGCACGGGTCTTGCCCCAGGTACAAAGCTTCGCGATCATCGGGTCGTAATACATCGAGATCTCGCCGCCCTCATACACGCCCGTGTCGTTGCGCACGACAGCCTGCTTGAGGGAAATCTCCTCCGGCGGGCGATAGCGGGTCAGCCGCCCAATGGACGGCAAGAAGTTGCGATACGGGTCTTCGGCGTAAAGCCTGCTTTCCATGGCCCAGCCGTTCAGCTTGATGTCTTTTTGCTTGAGCTTCAGCCTCTCGCCATGGGCCACGCGGATCATCTGCTCCACCAGATCGACGCCGGTGATCAGCTCGGTCACGGGGTGTTCGACCTGCAGGCGGGTGTTCATTTCAAGGAAATAGAAATTCTTGGCCCCATCGACGATAAATTCTACCGTCCCCGCGCTGGCATAGCCGACGGCATCGGCCAGGGCGCAGGCCTGCTCCCCCATGGCTTTGCGGGTCTTGCCATCCAGGAAAGGAGACGGGGCTTCCTCGATCACCTTCTGGTTGCGGCGCTGGATGGAGCATTCCCTCTCGCCGAGATAGATCGTGTTGCCCTGCCCGTCCGAGAGCACCTGAATTTCGATATGGCGCGGCTGCGTGACGAATTTTTCGATGAAGATGCGGTCGTCGCCAAAGCTGCTCGCCGCCTCGTTTTTGGAAGACTGAAAGCCCTCGCGCGCCTCCTCATCCGTCCAGGCGATGCGCATCCCCTTGCCTCCGCCGCCCGCTGAGGCCTTGATCATCACCGGGTAGCCGATCTCGCCCGAAATCTTCACGGCCTCATCGGCATCTGCGATCAGGCCCATATAGCCCGGCACGGTGGAGACCTTCGCCTCCTGTGCGATCTTCTTCGATGTGATCTTGTCGCCCATCTTTTCAATCGCGCCCACAGGTGGCCCGATGAAGGCAACACCCGCCGCCTCAAGGGCTTCGGCGAATTTTGAATTCTCGGACAGAAACCCGTAGCCGGGATGCACGGCCTCTGCGCCCGTCTGCTTGATCGCGTCCATCACCTTGTCGATGACAATATAGGATTGGTTGGCAGGCGGCGGGCCGATATGCACCGCCTCATCAGCCATACGCACATGCATCGCGTGGCGGTCCGCATCGGAATAGATCGCCACCGTCTTGATACCCATCTTGCGCGCGGTCTTGATGACACGGCAGGCGATTTCACCCCGGTTGGCGATTAGGATTTTCTTAAACATGGATTATGTCCCCAAAAGTTGGGCCCACGTCGGAGCCTTAAGCGCATAGAAAAAGCCCGCGCGCGCAAAGGCCCGCCGGCTTGGATGACAGGGCGACCCCGGGGTCGCGCATGTGGTCAGATCAGTCGCAGCGGCCCGTGTCGTCGCAGTACATGCCCGCGCCCATCCAAAGGCGGCCAAAACCTGTCGCAATGCCTGTGCAGACCGCTCACCACACAGAAAAAGAGGTCCGCCAAGACAGGCGAACCTCTTTAGAGGGGAAGGGTAACGGTTTTGTACATGCTGACGGGTATGTGTGCTGGAGTAACCCGCCGACATTCTCAAATATACCCCATTCGAAAAGCAAACATAGTCCGAGCCTGCCCCTAGGTCAGTTTGAGCCGATTCCTGCCTATGGCCCGGATTTGAAAGCAGAAATGCGCCGACGCTCATCCGTAGCTCCCATCAAAGGCCGCAGGAAAAGCCGCGCGCGCGCGCGCCACATCGATGCGCAGCAGCGCCTCGTAGCTGGCCGGATCAAACGGGTCCTCGGCGGCAATAACCTCCCGTCCGAAAAGCCAGCTCAGCCGCCCGGCATCCAGGTTTCCGCGCTCAAAACTCTCTTCGCCGAAATAATCCCATAATGCCCACATGAACCCCTCATCCGCGCGTCGGTCCGCCGGTTTGCGATCTGCAAATCTGGCGCGCGCCACAATGGGGGTCGGCCCCTTTTTATTGTCGCGCCGGATGGTGAACTGAAAATCCGTGCCTGGCAGGCGGGACGGAAACCCCTTGTGTTTCAACATGTTGCACCGCCTCTTAGAGGAACGACAGAAAGGGCATGCAAGGGAAGAGAGCGCTCTACGCAAATAGCGGAGCGGGAGTGGTTTTGCGGGGCGCGTCCAATGGGGCGCCCCGCAAAGGTATTAGAACTTGCTGAAGGTGGGCTCTTCGACCACTGGCTCAACAATAACCACTTCTTCTTCTTGCTGACCGCCGCAGGCTGCGACGATTGCAACGAAGCCGAGTGCAACGATAGCTTTGATGCTCTTGGACATGTCTGTCTCCTATTAAGTTCATACACCAACCCGTCCGAGTCACCTCGGGCCAGGGCAGTACACGCAGTAGGGGTCACAGAAATGCGACCTTGATGCAAGTTAACTGTATCCGTCAGGAAAAAATACTGCGTAGCGTTGCCGAATTGGCGATGTGACTCGATTGCATCACGTCTGGCGCGCGCGGGGCTAACCCGCTCAATTAATTCACCAATCATCACAGCCCCTCCCAGATGCAGGCACCGTCTTCGACTTTGAACGCGTCGAAATATTGAACAACATTGGGCGCAGTTTCGCCAAAAGCGGTGGGCTGCGAGGCAATCGAGATGATGATTTGCTCTGCATTCGGCGCAGATTGCTGGCGCGCCCGCAATCCGAAGCTGGTGCAAAGATGGGTGAAGTCCCCCTCAATCTGCTCAAAACCAAACGCTGCGCCATCCAATTGCTCAGACACATAGCGCAGCCGCACCGTTTGCACCCCATGGGTCGGCGCGCCGACGGGCTCCAGCCGTATCTCCTGGCGCGCAACGACAAGCCCAGACGGCAAGCTGACCAAGCCGTCCGGCCCTTCCACCAAGCCAATCGGCTGGGGCGTGGCGATCACGTCCAATTCCTCCGGGCACCCCAGCCCCGTGACAGCACAAATCGCAGCCCATATGCCAAGACTTACACTCACCGGTCCAAGGGCCTTATCATTGTTCCAAAAATATCCCGGGGGTGCGGGGGGGGGGCCCCCCGATATAGCCTGTGCGGGGGGGGGGCCCGGCTAAATAGCCCCTGGTGGGGGGGGCCCCCCCTAAATGGCGCATACTGGGACCGACCCCCGCCAAATAGCTTTCCACCGCGCGCCGTCACAGCGGAATATTGTCATGCTTTTTCCACGGGTTCTGCTGCTGCTTTCCGCGCAGCGAAGCAAAAGCGCGGCTCACCCGGCGGCGGGTCGAATGCGGCATAATCACCTCGTCGATAAATCCCTTCTCGGCGGCGACAAAGGGATTGGCGAACCGGT
>CAYLVP010000106.1:0-7513 GCA_964387155.1 uncultured Rhodobacterales bacterium
GCACCGGATTGTAGCACAGGCGCCACGTAGTCCTTGAAGTCGGTCTGTGCGAGCGGCGTTTTCACGGCTGCAACAGTTTCCCAACCCATGGCCTCGGTCGAGGTGCGTACGGCCTCTTCGGTGGTGTAGCCCCAGTTATAGTCGGCGGTCAGGTGATAGGCCTTGCGGTCGGTGCCATAGTTGGCGCCCAGGATTGGGGCCAGGGCTGCACCAGACATGTAGGAGTTGAAGAAGTGGCGGAAGCCATTGGCCTTCTTGTCCTTACCGGTGGTGTCGTTCGAATGCGTCAGACCCGCCATGAAGATGATGCCAGCCTCTTGGCAGAGCGCTTGCACAGCCACAGCCACACCCGAGGACGAGCCGCCGGTGATCATGATTGCACCGTCTTTTTCGATCATCGACTTCGCCGATGCGCGGGCTGCGTCCGGCTTGGTCTGCGTGTCGCCGGTCACATAGGCAACTTTCTTGCCCAGGATGCCTTGGCCGGTCAGCGCATTGGACGAGAACGTCTCCATCATGCCGCTGTCTTCGCCGGTGCCGTTCAGGTGCTCGACGGCCAGCTCATACGCGCGCAGCTCGTCCGCGCCCTCGTCTGCGTAGGGGCCCGATTGCGGCACGTTGAAGCCAAGCGTAACAGTGTCGCCCTGAGGGGCGTTGAGATAGCCCGCATGGCCATCTGCCCAGGATGGGCGGAAAAACGTAGGTGTTGCGAGTGCAGCACCGCCTGCAACGGCAGATGTCTTGAGCAACCCACGACGTGTGAAGTTAGATTTGGACATTAAATCCTCCCTAGGTGTAATTGGGGTAGCGCTCTCGTCCGGCTCCCCCAAGCCCCGGTTTTCCGAGATGTGCCACTATCGCCATCACCTCGCAAACTTGGCAACAGAGCGCGCGACGCAATATGTTAATTTTGTAAATTTGTAGACTTTGCACCCGCAGAAAGTGTAAAGAAGTTTTCAAAACGGCGTGACCCGCGCCTTTGAAAGTGAGGTAAGTCTGATGGCGGCAGTGGCCTTGGCGCAAGAGATAACCGGCACCCGCATTCGCGACAGACGCCTGCTTTTGGGGCTCAAACAAGCCGAGCTTGCATCTCAGGCCGAGATTTCGGCCAGCTACCTCAATCTCATCGAGCACAACCGGCGCAGAATCGGCGGCAAGCTGTTGGTGCGGATCGCGGCCGCGCTTGGGGTCGACCCGGCCAGCCTCAGCGAGGGGGCTGACGGCGCCGCGCTTGACGCGCTGCGCGCAGTTGCCAATGACGCGGACGCAAGGGATGCGCAGGCTGATCAGCTTGAGGACTTCCTGACCCGCTTCCCCGGCTGGGCGAGCCGGCTTATTGAACAGAACCAGCGTATCCAGGACCTCGAAGAGACGATGCGCAGGCTGAATGACCGCCTGACCCATGACCCGGTCCTGTCCGAAAAGATGCATGACGTGTTGGGGGCTGTCGCCGCGATCCGCTCCACCGCGTCCATTCTCGTGGAAACCCCCGATATAGACGCGGATTGGCGGGCCCGCTTTCATGGCAATATCGACAGCGAAAGCCGCAAGCTGGCCGAAACCTCCGCCGCAATGGCTGCGCATTTTGATCAGCTGGACGAACATGACGGGGCCTACCAATCTCCGCTCGAAGCGGTAGCCGAGTTTTTTGGTGCGCGGGGCTACCATATCAACGAGATTGAGGGTTCAGGGGCCGCTGCGATTGGGGGCTTGCTGGCGTCTGCGCCGGAGTTCAAGACCCCGGCCGCCCGCAGCCTGGGGGAGCGCGTGCTGTCGCTTTATGCAGAGGATGCAGCCGCCCTTCCGCTGGCCGCGTTTCAAGACCGCGCGGTTCATCTTGGATTTGACCCCGCAGCGCTGGCGCAGAGCTTTGGCGTGAAGCTCAGCTGCGTCTTTCGACGGCTCGCCACCCTGCCGCGCCATCCCGGCGCGCCCGAGATCGGCCTTGTGACCTGCGACGCGGCGGGCGCGATCCTGCTGCGCAAGCCGCCTGCGGGCTTTTCGCTGCCACGGTTTGGCGCGGCCTGCGCGCTCTGGCCATTGTTCACTTCGATGCGCAACCCCGGCACCGCGCTCAGGCAGGTGGTCGAAAGCAGTGAGGGCGCGAGGTTCATAGCCTATACCATTGCCGAAAGCGAAGGGCCGGAGCGGTTTGACCAACCGCCCGTCTTGCGTGGCTCGATGCTGCTTGTCGCCGAGACGGGTGAAGATGCCGCCCCACCTCAGGCGCTGCAACTGGGCCCGACCTGCCGCGTCTGCCCGCGCAAAGGCTGTGCCGCGCGGCGCGAGCCCAGCCTGCTGGCACCCGTGATCCGCACCGCACCGGGGCAGAATGGCTTTTGACACGCAGCCGCAGTTGCGGCTTACTGCCTGCGTCACCTGTGCCGGTATCTTTGGGAGGAGAGGCTCTTGGGTAAATCCGTTCTTCTGATCGAGGATGAGCTGAACATTATCGAGGCGATCAGCTTTTTGCTGTCGCGCGACGGCTGGACCGTGCGGCTGCATACCGAAGGCGTCGGCGCGGTCGAGGCCGTGCAGGCGAACAACCCCGACGTGGTCGTGCTGGATGTGATGCTGCCGGGCCGCAGCGGGTTTGAGATATTGCGGGAGCTGCGCCAGGGCGCGGCCCGCCCGGACTTGCCGGTTCTGATGCTGACCGCGCGCGGCCAGAAAACCGACCGGGAGATGGCTGCGGGCTACGGGGTCAGCTGTTTCATGACCAAGCCTTTCTCCAATGCCGAGATGCTGCAGGCGGTGCGGGACCTTTCTGAGGGCCGGGTGCCCGAGGTGGGCGCGCCGTGAGCGATCGGCAGGGCGGGCAAGGCGGACAGGGGCCGCGCATGGCCGCGGGGCGCACGCTCGGACGTCCCGCGTTTCTGGAGCGCGAGGTCTACCGCAAAAGACGCCTGATCGACGCGCTGCGCCTGCTGCCCGCTTTGGGCGTGATCCTCTTTGTCTTTCCGGCACTCATTCAGGACGAAAGCGGCGGCTCGACCGCCGGGCGGCTGATCTACTTCTTCGTGGTCTGGGTCGGGCTCATCGGGCTTTGCGCAGTGCTGGTGCGGCTGCGCCCGAAGCCGTCTGGCCCCACTGGCACCTCTGGCCCGCCTGAGCCGCCTATCCTGGCCGAGCGGCGCTAGCGCATGGTGACTTTCAACATTCTCGTGCTGGTGGCGCTGCTTTACGTGGCGCTGCTCTTTGGGGTGGCGTTCTTTGCAGACAGAGCAGCGGCGCGGGGGGCTGGCGGGTGGTTGCGCTCGCCGCTGACCTACACGCTGTCGCTCAGCGTCTATTGCACTGCCTGGACCTTCTACGGTGCGGTAGGCAACGCGGCGCGGTCAGGCCTTGAATATCTGACGATCTATCTTGGACCTACGCTGGTGTTTCTGGGGTTCTGGGTGCTGTTGCGCAAGCTGGTCAGGATCGGCAGGGCAGAGCGGATCACGTCCATCGCCGATCTGATCTCTTCGCGCTACGGCAAGTCAACGACGCTGGCGGTGCTGGTGACCTGCCTCGCGGTGGTCGGCACGACGCCGTATATCGCGCTGCAACTGCAGTCGGTGACGCTGAGCTTTGCGGCATTTGTCCCGCAAGGCGGCGCGCTTGACCTCAACGCAACCGCGCTTTGGGTCGCGGCGGGGCTGGCGATTTTTACGGTGCTCTTTGGCACCCGCAATCTTGACGCGAACGAGCGCCACCACGGCGTCGTGACCGCAATTGCTCTTGAGGCCGTCGTCAAGCTGGTGGCGCTTCTGGCGGTGGGCATTTTTGTGGTCTGGGGCGTCGCGGGCGGGCCGAGTGATATCCTGCAGATGGTCGAGGCCAGCCCGGTGGCCGATTGGCAGCCGCATCCGGGCCGCTGGGTCACGCTGACCTTTCTGTCAGCGGCAGCGATCATCTGCCTGCCGCGCATGTTTCAGGTCATGGTGGTCGAAAATGAGGACGAGCGCCATCTCGACATCGCGGCCTGGGCCTTCCCGGCTTACCTGATGCTGATGAGCCTCTTCGTGTTGCCCATTGCCGTGGCCGGGCTGGCCGTGATGCCGCAAGGCGCGAACCCCGATCTCTTCGTGGTCAGCCTGCCTTTGGCGCTGGACCAGGAAGGGTTGGCGATGCTGGCCTTCCTTGGCGGCTTCTCCTCGGCCACGTCCATGGTGATTGTCGCGGCGATTGCGCTGTCCACCATGGTGTCCAACCATATTGTGCTGCCGCTTTGGCTGGCGCTGCAAGGCCCGCGCGCCACGGTATCGGGCGACGTGCGGGACGTGATGATGCTGTCGCGGCGGCTCTCCATCGGGGCGGTGCTGTTGCTGGGCTACGCGTATTTCCGTCTTACGGGCGGAACGGCGGCTTTGTCTTCTATCGGCTTGGTCAGCTTTGCCGGTGTGGCACAGGTGATGCCCGCGCTGTTGGGCGCCATCTACTGGCGCGGGGCGACCCGCAAGGGCGCGCTTGCGGGTGTGGTGGTGGGCTTCACGGTGTGGGCCGCGACACTGTTTATCCCGGCCATCGGGCTTGTGCCCGAGCCAGTCATGCAAAACGGGCTCTTTGGCATCGCCGCGCTGCGCCCGCAGGCGCTTTTGGGGATGACCGGGCTCGATCCGCTGGTCCATTCGGTGCTGTGGTCGATGACGCTGAACACGGCGGCTTTCATCATCGTCTCGCTTGTCACCTTCCCCAGCCCGATGGAGCGGCTGCAGGGCGCGGGCTTTGTGCATGTGTTTGAACGCAGCGGCGCGGGGATGGGCTATGTCGATGGCATTGCCGAGACGGAAGATTTGTTGGTGATGGCGCAGCGGCTTTTGGGCGGGCAAGAGGCGCAGCGCCTGTTTCAAACCGCAGCGGCCCAGCAAGGCAAGAGCGGCCACCTGCCTGATCCAACGCCGGAATTTGTGAGCCTTCTTGAGCGCGAGCTTGCCGGATCGGTCGGCGCGGCGACGGCCCATGCGATGGTGCGCCAGATCAATGGCAGCGCCTCGGTCTCGGTCCAGGACCTGCTGGCCGTGGCCGACGAATCCGCACAGATGCTGGAATATTCCAACCAGCTGGAAGCCAAATCGAAAGAGCTGGAACAAACCGCCAAGCAACTGCGTGACGCCAATCAGAAGCTGACCGCCCTGTCGGTGCAAAAGGATGCCTTCCTCAGCCAGGTGAGCCACGAACTACGCACGCCAATGACCTCGATCCGCTCCTTCTCGGAATTTCTGATGGAGGGCGGGCTGGGGCCTGAGGAACGCGGACGGTACTCTAAAATCATCCATGACGAGAGCATTCGCCTGACGCGGCTGCTTGATGACCTGCTTGACCTCAGCGTGCTGGAAAGCGGGCAGGTGGTCTTGAACGAGCAATCGGCCCCTCTGGGCGAGTTGATTGACAGGGCGCTGCGCTCTGCCGGGGCGGAACAGATGAACGTGCTGCGCGACCCCGCTGCAGAGGCGGTCATCCTGCGCACAGATACCGACCGGTTGAGCCAGGTCTTCATCAACCTGATTTCCAATGCGCAAAAATACTGTGACGCAGGCGCGCCTCGGTTGAAGATCAAGGTGGCGCAGCGGGTCGAGCAGGGCGAGGCGCTGCTTGATATCGACTTCATCGACAATGGCAGCGGCATCCCGGACGGCCAGCAATCCATTATTTTCGAGAAATTTGCCCGCCTGAGCGACACGGCCGCCGCAGGCAGCGCCGGGCTGGGCCTCGCCATCTGCCGCGAGGTGATGGCGCGCCTTGGCGGGACGATCACCTATTTGCGCGGGCAGCAGGGTGGGGCCTTCCGGGTGAGCTTGCCCAGCACGCATCGCAGCGCGGAAACGCAATCCGCAGCCTAACCAAATGGTAACCATATCCGGGGTATCAGAGGGCCAGGCAGCCACAAAAGAAACCCCGGATTTTGAGCAGTACTGGCGACATACTCCGCAAGAAGATGCGCCCCCGCCCCAGTGAGGTGGGGCCGGGTCTCGCCTGGTGGCAGCAATATGCGGACAGGGTGCTGCGCGACGCGTGCAAATCAACCCTGGGCCTTGATGTGGAGCTGTCCGCGCTGGAAGGCCGCGCCGCGCGCGCGCCAACTGCCTTGCAGGAGATGGACAAGGACAGGTTGCCTTTCCTGCTGCAAACCCACGGGGGCAAGGCCGGGCTCTTTGTCATTGACGGCGTGCTCATTGATGCGCTGATCGAGCAGCAGATACTCGGCAAGGTGATGCCCACACCGCGGCTTGATCGCCCGATCACCGCGATTGACGCCGGGCTCAGCGAAGGGTTCGTGCGCGCGACACTTGCGGGCATGACCACCGTCTCTGGCCATCTGGCGGGCCTCACGACACGCGGCCCTGAACAGGACCGCGCGGCGCTTAGGCTGGCCCTTGGCGAGTCGCCTTACGACATTTTGAGCGCATCGATTGATTTGGGGCCGGGCATCAAGTCGGGCCTGTTCGAGATCTGGATCCCCGCCGAGGCACCCCGGCGCGCGGCACCCTCCACGGGTATGCCCAACCCGCTGCTGGCCAAGATCCTCAACGATTGCCCTGTGGAGCTTCATACCAGAATGACCGGCTGCGAGGCCTCTGCCCAACAGCTCATGACGCTTGAGGTCGGCACGGTCTTTCACCTGCCCGCATCTTCCCTCACCAATATTGCGGTGATGGATTGCAATGAGAACGTCGTGGCCCGTGGCAGATTGGGGCAACTGCATGGGCAGCGCGCCGTGCGTGTCACCGACACCAAGACGGCTATGGGGCCAAACACCGATCTGGCCGAGCCCGCTGAGGATATCATCAAACCCGTGCCTGACAAACCGGCACCCCCCCCACCGGCCGACCCGGCGGCGTTTGAGGATGCCAAAGTGCCGGGCACCGCAGATGAGCTGCCTGCAACGGCCCCTCCGGTAGAGCTGAAGGCCAGCTAGAAACTCCCGCCAGCCAAATGAAAAAAGGCGCCCCGGCAGGGCGCCTTTTCATGATCAGTATCGTTGGATTTAGCAGCTGTAATACAGCTTGTATTCCATCGGGTGGGGTGTGTGCTCGTAGGCGTAAACCTCTTCCCACTTCAGCTCCATATAGCCCTCGATCTGGTCTTTGGTGAAGACGTCGCCGGCCAGCAGGAAGTCGTGATCGGCCTCCAGCTCTTCGAGCGCTTCGCGCAAAGACGCGCAGACTGTTGGGATTTCGGCCAGCTCTTCTGGTGGCAGATCGTAAAGGTCCTTATCCGAGGATGGGCCCGGGTCGATCTTGTTCTTGATGCCGTCAAGGCCAGCCATCAGCAGGGCCGAGAAGCACAGATAGGGGTTCGCTGCCGGATCGGGGAAGCGGGCCTCGACGCGTTTGGCCTTGGGCGATTCCGCCCATGGGATACGCACGCAGCCAGACCGGTTCCGGGCCGAATAAGCGCGCAGCACGGGGGCTTCAAAGCCCGGGATCAGGCGCTTGTAGCTGTTGGTCGAGGGATTCGTGAACGCGTTCAGCGCCTTGGCGTGCTTGAGCACACCGCCGATGAAATACAGCGCCTCTTGGCTCAGATC
>CAYLVP010000107.1:0-7486 GCA_964387155.1 uncultured Rhodobacterales bacterium
GGGCCGTCAGGGGCGGCGTAGTCATAGGGGAAATAGTTGATCATCTCCTCCACCCGGACCGATTGCGGCACGGGCAGCGCGCCGTTCTGCAAGGACTGGCGGACCCAGGCGAAGGAGGCAGTGTCCACATCGGTGGAGAAGGTGGAGACGGGGTCCTGAGCGGTGATCTTCAGCGGATTGGGGGCGGCGTTGGCGAAGCGGTCATTCGAGGAGGCCGGCAGCCCCTGTGGTGCGTCGGGGGCGGGCAGGGGGGAGACATCCCCGGACAGCGCCGCGACCCCGCCGTCATTGGCGTTGGCGCGTCGACTGAATTGCGGTGCAGGGGCTTGGGCTTGCGGGGCGCGCTCTGCTATGTCAGCGAAGCTCTGATTGCTTGTCACTGCTTCTGCAATAACGGGCTCTTCGATGACGGGCTCTACAGTGATCGGGTCTACAATGACACTCTCGTCATCTTCGCGGAACGCGGAGGTGTCTTGGAAATCAGGCAAGACGCCGGGCTGCATCAGCACCACGCCGATCCCCACGACGACGAGCGACGAGGTGGTCAGCAGCAGGGGCTTCATGGAATTCTGGGCAAACATGGTTTTCAGTCCTTTCAAAACGCCGCCCTTGGGGGAGGCTGTTTTGGTAGGACGTGCGGGGCGGGCGCTTTCTTGGAGTGCCTCGAAATTTTCTTCCGCCCGCCGCAGGGCTGCGGCCTTTGCCGCCGGGTCGGGGACGGGGGTGGCGGTCAAAGCCGCTTTCAGCCGGGCGAGATCATCATCGTCGCTCATGAGCGGGCCTCCGTGGTGTTTGCGGGTTGGTCGCCGTCGGACTGCGCAAGCGCGCGTAGGTGCTTTTTGACCTCCGACATACGCCAGGCGATGGTGCCCTCAGACAGGCCCAGGACCTGTGCTGCCTCTTTTTGGGTCAGGTCTTCGCCCAAGGTCAGGGCCACGGTCTCGCGTAGCTCGGGCGGCAGGGTGCGCATGGCGATTGTGAGCCATTCATAGCTTTCCTGCGCTTCCTCTGCCTCGGCGGCGCGGCTTTTGTAATCTTCGCCCCAGCCCTGCCGGGCCTTGCTGCGCCGCTGCGCCTTGCGCGCCCGATCCGTGGCGGCGTTCATTACCACGCGGTAGAGCCATGTGGTAAACTTGGCCTCGCCGCGGAAGCTGCGCAGCTTGGCGGGCAGGGCGGCCATGATGTCATGGGCCAGATCCTCGGCGTCATGGGCGGTGCCGCAGAGCCGCCAGCCCATCCGGTGAATGCGGTCATAATGGCGTTCGATCAGGACGCAGAAGGCGTCGCGGTCGCCAGCTGCGGCCGCAAGGGCCAGGTCCTCATCATTGGTTTTCATGCGCATAGTGATGGTGTGACGCGCGGGGGCGGTCAATCCTTGGCGGCGTTTGGTGAGGGCGCGATTTTTCTGGTGGCGGGCCGGTCAGGCGAACCGGTCGCGCCATGTGGGCAGGGTGTCGCCGGGGGCGGCGCTGGCCTCAAACACGCCGCGCGCGATGGCGCGGGCCAGACAGATGGCGGCGGCATGGCCGATATGGAGCGGGTCACGCAGCGGGTCCTGCAAGGGCCGGGCTCCGGTCGACAGGGCGAAAACCAGATCGCCATCCATGGGGGTGTGGCTGGGCCACAGCGCGCGGGCCATGCCGTCTTGGGCAGCCGTGGCCAGCCGCGTGCAGCCCGGCTTGTCGAGCGCCGCATCGGTGGCCACAATCGCAATCGTGGTGGCCCCGTCCAGCTTGGTGGGCGGGGTTTTTGCCGCGTTATGGGTGATTTTGGGGCCGAGCCCGCCGAACTCTGCGTCCAGCTCGCAAGGCGCTGCGTGGAAATGCGGGCTGTCATCGACCGTGGCGCTGCCCAGCGCGTTGACCACGACCAGCGCGCCGACCGTATGGCCCGAGGGCAGAACCAGCGAGGCAGAGCCGAGCCCGCCTTTGAGATTGACCGTGGTGGCCCCGGTGCCCGCGCCGATGGAGCCCAGCAGAAAATGCGTCTCAAGGTTGGCATAGGCGTCTTGGCCAAGGGCAGCGTAGGGGGCGTCTGCCCAGCCCATCTCGCCGCCATTGGCCAGATCGAAGATGATCGCGCCGGGCACGATGGGCACCAGATGCGGGCCCACGGCAAAGCCGCGCCCCTGCGCCCTGAGGGCCTGCGCAACCCCGTCAGCGGCGGCAAGCCCAAAGGCGGACCCGCCAGACAGGACCAGCGCGTCCACCGCCGCGACGGTCTTGTCTGGGGCCAGCAGGTCGGTTTCCCGCGTGCCTGGGGCCCCGCCCATGACGTTGACGCCAGCGGTGAAGGGCGCCTTGCCCGCCAGTACGGTCACGCCGGATTTCAGCGCGGCGTCAGTGGCATTGCCGACCATGAGGCCTGCCACATCGGTGATCAGGTTGCGCGGGCCGGGATGCATCATGGTCGGGCAGGGGCGTGGCCGCGGAAGCGGTTGGGTGTGGTCATGAAACCTCCTTCTTGCCGGGTCATCATGGCGAAAATCCGGGGCCGGGCAAGCGGGACGGGTGGCGGCCTGGCCCGGGATTTTGCTGTGGCGCCGCGGAATGCTGCGTGGCAAACTCTTCAAAATGTCGCATTCATGCCTATGTAATAGGGCGTAACATAAACAATAGGGACAAAGATATATGGCCGATTTTGATGCTCAGGTGCGGGAGAGCCAAGCGCAGGTGGAAGAGGCGCAAGCCAAGATCACGGAGCTGACCAGCCGCATTGAGACCGCGCGCGTGAAGCTGAAAACCGGCGACGATATCTCCATCGACATTGAAAACGCGTCGCTGGAAGACGTGCACGCCCATACCGAGCTGATGAACGCCAATATCGCAGAGCTGATCATGGGGCTCGACGATGTGACCTCTGGTTTCTCCGAAGATTTCTCAGCCATGCGTGACAAGACCGGCTGGGAAAGCTTTGTGGGCATCTTCTCGAAAGGCAAATCCGAAAGCATGCGGCAGGAACGGATGCGCACCGCGTCGATTGACGACAAGCTGCAGGATTTGATTTCGAAATCCGACCAGATCGTGGCGCTTTTGCAAGGCCAGCTGACGGTGCTGGAAGAGCAGAAGGTGAAGGTCGAGGGCAACCTCTCCGGCACCTTGGACGAGCGGGAGCTTGTCGTGGGCGAGCTGGAAAGCCTGCGCGCCGACATTTTGGGCATGGACCCGAAGATCATCGAGCTGGAGAACAAGATCAGCGTCGAACAGGACGCCGCCGCCCGCACCAAGCTGGAGACCGAGCTTGCGGAGATGAACAACCGCTACAACGAGATGGTCCAGCAGGAGCAGGTGAAGCTGGCGAAAAGCCAAACGCTGGAGCGCTATATCGAGAAGGGCAAAACCTGGATCGACTCGCTGCAGAATCAGGCGGCGACGCAGATGGTGCTGATCAACAAGCTGGAGACAGATACCAAGCAACGGGTCGTGCTGTATGACGCTTTGACCAAGTCGCTGAAGACCGCCCAGCAGCAGGACGTGGCTCACCAGATCAACGAAATCGGCGTGCAGACGGATCAGGAGGCACAGGCCGCCATGGCCGGCATCGGGTCGGCCACCAACACCCGCATGGCCGAAATGATGGAAGCCCATGAGGACCAGATGGTCTTTGCCCGCAAGGTGCTGGAGCAAAAGGCGAAGGCCGACGAACGCTTTGCAAGGCGGTTCGAGAAGATCGTCGAGAAGCATGATAAGAATTTGTATGGGGCTTAGTGCCGGTCAGTACATTGCGCGCTACGGGTTTTGGAATATGGCCCACTTTCGGGTGCACTTTGTTTGTCGCTTGGAGCGTTTGGTTTTTGATTATGGTTGATCGCCGCAATGACCGAGCACGATAAAGAGCTGTGGGCCTATCGCTATGGCTGGTGGGTGTGGTGCTGGCTTTCGATAGCTGCGTTTTGCCTTACCCCGGTCGGAGCCATGCTCGGAGGCGCGATCGGGTCTCTGTTAGGTTTCGCCGCCTCTTTTTTTGGAATGAAGTTCTGCAACAACCGGATGCGGAAATTCGAAACTGCGGGAGAAACGAAGGCCCGTGAGAGCAGGAGTGGAATTGGGCATCCTGGAGGAGGATGTGATGGTTTTGACGGGTGTTGAGCTAAGGGATGCCCGGCACGCTCTGGTTGACCTAAATAGTGACGTGTCTTACATTGTAAGACAATAGGAGTGACCCAGATGCCCACCGTCCAATTTACCATGCGCGTCGATGCGGAACTGAAGGCCGCGTTGGAGGAGGAAGCCCGGCGCGAGGATATCTCCGCCTCCCAACTCGCGGCTCGTGCGATCCGTTCGCATATCGGCGCGAAGGAGGCAGAACGCGCTGCGATTGAGGCAGCTGTTCTTGAAGCCGACAAGGGCGTCTTCATTTCTGAGGCCGCCTTCACCGCTTGGGTCAGCAGTTGGGATACTGACAACGAGCTGCCGCCACCTAAGCCTGATATCTTCCCGGAGACCCAGTGATCCCGTGCGTCTTGTCTATCTTGAAACGACAATCCCGGATGTCATCTGGTTTCGCGAGTATTACACGCGCGTCTTTCCTGCAGGCCGGGAGAATGCGGATCAAAGCGTGCTGAACCTGCAGACCCTTCTGAAGGCCAACCCTTATATGGGGCAGGCAGTGGACGGGATCGACGAAACCCGCCGGGTGCCTGTGCCCAAGACGCCGTTCGTTCTGATCTACCGCGTCACGCGCGACCAAATCGAAGTGCTGCGCTTGCGCGACAGTCGTAGGGGGCCAGAATGACTGACGATCTTAACCTCACGGTCGACCACGTGGGCCTCACCGATGACCTGGCTGCGCGGCGGTATTTCTCGAAATTTGAGCGGATCACCGGGCATCTGGCGCGCGTGGCGGCGGAGATGGAGGTGGAGCGGGTGCTGTCCAAACGCGATGTGGAGATCATCGCGGATTATATCACCCGGCTGGCGCGGACCTTTCGCGCGCTGAGCCATAAATATCTGCTGACCGGCCGCGATACGGGGCAGTTTTTCGGATCGCTGACCATCGACAAGGCCGATAGCGGCTTCCCGGTGTTCTCGGAGCTGATGACCATGGCCAATGATGCCCAGCAGGCGGAGAGGCATCTGGCTGGCATGCGCTCGAAGGCGGAGCTGAAGGACGAGATGATCCGCCAGATCGTGGGCGATCTGACGGTGCCGACAAAGCTGCAATTCGCGCTCGCGCAACGGCTGTATTACGAGGCCCTCGCCCAGCGGGGCCTGTTCTGGGCCAGCAATGATCCGCAAGCCGTCTGGACCGGCAACGAGGGCGAGCGGCGCAGCTATTTGCTGCATTGGGCGGTTTATGACAGCCGCCAGAATGTGCCCACGATCTACCTTCTGGATGTGGAAGACAGCGGCGCGGTGGCGCTGCCCAAGGACCCGCGCCGCTGGCCCTCGGTGCAGGCGCATCTGACGGCGCAAGGATCCTCGGGGCTGAAGCTTTTGACCATCGCGCAGGGGTTTGACCGCGACTTTGACGATGTGCACCCCAAGCGGCTGCGCCGTATCCATGTCGGGCCGATGTATAGCAACGCTTTCACGCTGCAATCGGGGCCGATCCGCGACGTGCTGGCGGAGGCGCAGGGCGCCCCGGGCGAGGATTGGACGCTGGCCTGGACGCTGGAGACGCTGGATTCCCGGCGAGTAGAGCTGGAAAAGAAGGGCTGGTTCGGCCAAGTGGAGCGCGAGATCTTCGCGCTTGACCCATTTGCGGGCCGCGGGGCGGAGACCGGGGCCACATCAACCGAGCGCGCGATGATCATGCCGCAGCGCCCCTATCAAGTGCTGGCAGAGAAGAACCCGGCAGGCTTTGCCAACATCCGCAAGTTTGTGGTCAGCCCATCGGGGCGGGTTGTGAGCGCGAGATGATCTTACGCCTCCGGCGGGGATATTTTTTGGAACAATGATGAGGGCCAGATGAGCCAATCTGCAGATTTCATGGAGCTGAAGGAAGATGACATCCGCAGCCATTATCCGGCGGCCACGGCGATGTTGGAAGGTCTCGACCACACGCCGCGGATTGCCAAGGCGAAGGAGGCGCCGCAGGCCGAACGCTCCAGCGGGATTGGCACGCGGCGGCGGTTTCGCTCGACCACGCCGGGGCTGGTGACGCGCTCCACCGCGCGGCCCGAAGGGGTCAAGCTTGTGGACCGGATCGAAGGCGTGGGCGAGGACGCGCTGCCCTCGGCACTGCAAGCCACTGTGCTGCAGGGGCTGCGCCGCGCCTTGGCGATTGCCCTGACCGTCGGCGACCAGTTTGGGGAGGCTACGGGGCTGGCCGAGCTGAAACGGGAGAACTTGGAAGGGCGGCTGTCAGACGACAAACGCGCCGCATTTTCCGAGCTTCTGGCGGCGGAGGCTCTGGCCACGCTGTTTTCCTTCGCGAATGCGGCATCCTACCTGCTGAGCGCGCAGGCCAGCGAGGGCACGGTGGAGATCGGCGGGGTTGAGGAAATCCTGACGGACAATGCCCAGCTTGCCCTGCATGGGGCGCTGTGGGAGCTGGACCAGGATCTTGCGCTATTTGCCGATACTGACGTCAGGACCGTGGCGACCGTGCTGGCCTTCACCGAGCAGCTGATGGAGAAGGCCGCCCTGCGCGCGGCCAACACACCGCGACTGGAGCCGTTCCATCAGGCCAGCTACCGCGTTGAGGCGGATGATCTGACGTTGGGCGGCTTTGCGCCTGCGCGCGCGGCCAGGGGCTCCAAGCTGACCATGACCTTCAAGAAGCCCAATGAGGTCGTGGGCAACCATATTGCCAAATACCAGTCGATGAAGCTGGCCAAGATGCTGATGGCCTATGATTTTGACCGCAAGCTCAACCCCTTTGCCGAGCTGGGGGGCTTCATCTTCACCTTCATGGGCGACGGCGCGCCGGGGACGGGGAAAACCACGCTGATTCAGATGATGGCGGGGCTGATCTCGGGCTATTGCGAGACGGCGGGCTACGCGTTTCGCTACCAGAACCTGTCGACCGACAATATCGACAGCTATCAGGGCAAGTCGGGGCAGAACGCCAAGGCGTTTATCAACAACGTGATCGACCCGAATGTGATCGGGTTTGGCACGATTGACGATATTGACCAGCTGGCGGGCAAACGCGGCGACCGGCAGTCATCGGCGGGCCAGTTGGAGATCACGGCCGTGCTGATGGAGAGCTTTGCAGGGGCGAACACGGTGGTGCGCGGTAACTGCACCTTCGGCATGTTTTCGAACTACCCCGAGAATGTGGATGACGCGTTGCGCCAACGAGCGGGGGCGCGGTTTCTGGTCGACGGGCCGCAGACGCGCGACGATTACGTCGATATCCTTAACCTGCTGATGGGCAAGAACCACGACATACCCCTGGGCGATTTCGAGCCCTTCGCGGCGCAGGAAATCAAGAAAGCCGTGGCTGCAAGTTTCGAGAGCCATTCCAAGCCGCATGAAGAGGGGCTGTTGAAGGTCTTCGACCGCGTGTCGTCTGAAATCGGGGAGCTGGACACGATCAA
>CAYLVP010000108.1:0-7435 GCA_964387155.1 uncultured Rhodobacterales bacterium
GGCCCTTCAAAAACAACGAGACCAGATTATCCGTCACCGCAATCGCCAGAATGACCGAGCCCACGAGCATCGGGAATTGCGCGACGGCAATGGGCGTGGCGTCCTGCCCTTGGCTCACGTCATTGAAGCGGATCGCGTAGCCGCGCATCACCCAGATGTAATAGGCGATGTACCAACACACGGCCGTGGCCACGCTGAAACACCAGACCTCCAGCCAGTAGCGCGCCCGCTCCCCCACCGCGTTCAGCAGGATCGACACCCGGATATGGCTGCCCTTGTTGAGCGCATTGGCAAAGGCCAGGAAGGACGCGGCGGCCATGGCGTAGCCTGCATAATCGGGCGCGCCGGGGAAGACCTCCCCGGTCCAGCGGGCAATCATCTGCACCACGATCAGCAGCAGGATGATGACAAGGCAGAGCGCGGCCATCACGCCCGCAGCCGCATAGAGCCCGTCCAAGGATTTGCGTATCATGCCCGCTCCCCCAAAAATGTTGCGCCCCGGCCTTGTTCAGACCGGGGCGCGTTTGGCTTTAGTTGTTGAACGCGTCGACGATGGCCTTGCCGTCATCGCCAGCGGCCTCAAGCCATTCATTGGTCATGGTGACGCCCACCTCTTTCAGCTCGGCCACCAGACCGTCGCCGGCCCGGCCCACGGTCATGCCGCCGTCTTTCAGGCCATCCAATGTGAACTGGGTGTAGGCTTTGGAGGCTGCCAGCCCCTCAGCAGCGGCGGTCTCGGCGCAGGCCATCACAGCGGACCTGTTCTCGTCCGAGACATCGGCCCAGACATCACTGTTCACCATGACGTGGTTGTAGGGCAGCCAGGCGTCGACCTCGTAGAAATGGGTCAGCGATTCCCAGACCTTGCGGTCATAGCCCGTTGCCCCCGAAGAGATCATGGATTCCGCCACGCCCGTCGCGAAGGCTTGGCTGATCTCAGCCGCCTCGATGGTCACGGGCAGCATGCCTGTCAGCTCAGCCAGACGCGCGGTCGCGTTGTTGTAGGAGCGGAATTTGACGCCTTCCATATCGGCGACGGAGTTCACCTCTTTCTTGAAATAGAGCCCCTGCGGCGGCCACGGCACAGAGTAGAGCAACGTCAGGTTCTGGTCGGCCAGGATCTCTTCCAGCTTGGGCTTGGCCGCGTCAAACAGCTTGGCCGAGGCGTCAAAGGAGGTGGCCAGGAAGGGCACCGAGTCGAAGCCGAAGACGGCGTTTTCATTCTGGTGGCCTGACAGCAGGCGTTCCCCGATGGGGACCTGACCGGTCTGGATCGCGCGCTTGATATCGGCCCCTTTGAACAGCGAGCCGCCCGGATGCACGGTGATATCAATCGCCCCATCCGTGCCCGCCCGCACGCAATCGGCAAATTTCACGCCGTTCTCCGAATGGAAGTTGGAGGCCGAATAGGCCATCGGCATGTCCCATTTCTGCGCGTGGCCATCGGCGAAAGCGGGTGCCGCCACTGAGGCGGTGAGCGCAGTTGCCATCATCAGGCTTGTGAGTTTTTTCATTGGTCTTTCTCCCAGTTGGTTGTCATGGCCCTGTTATCATCAGGGTCGTCTTATGCTTTGGTCAATCCGCCGCCCAGCGTGACGGGGAATAGACCCCCAGGTCAACATTTGGTTTCTTGCCACTGATCATTTGCGCCACAAGGCGGCCCGTCTTGGGCCCGCCGGTCAGCCCGATATGGTGATGGCCGAAGGCCAGATAGGCGCCTTTGACCTTGGGCACCTCGCCAATCACGGGGATGGAATCTGCGGGGGCGGGCCGGTGGCCCATCCATTCCTCTTCGCGTGCCCAGGTGAGGCCGGGCATGGCGGCGCGGATATTCTTGCGCAACAGCGCGAAAGGGGCCTCCGAGGGCGGCGCTTTGAGCCCGCCGAACTCCACCACACCCGCCAGCCTGAGCCGTCCGTCCATGGGCGTCGCCACAAACTTGCCCGAGGCGATCATCACCGGCGTCCTGGGCATATGCGACGGCTCCCACAGCTCAAGGTGATACCCCCGCTCGGATTCGAGCGGCACGTCGATCCCCAAAGCGCGCGACAGCGGCCCCGACCAGACCCCGGTGGCCACCACGCAGGCGTCGCAGGCGATGGTCTGCCCGCCCGCGCGCAGGCCCGTGACCACGCCGTCTTCGCGCTGAATGCCATCGACATGGGCCTTGATGAATTGCCCGCCCTGCGCCTCGACATGGGCGGCGAGGGCTTTGACATAGGCGCCGGGGTCGGCGATCCGCCCGTGATTGCCCATCCGCACCCCGAACCCCAGATGCGGCGCAAAGCTGGGGTCGTGGGCGCGGAAGGCCTCGCCCTCCAGCTCGTCCCAGGTGATGCCCAGCTGCTTGCGGATCGCCCAGCCGAAACCGTCGCTCTCGAAATGCTTGCGGTCATTGTAGATATAAAGGTAGTCGCCGGGCCGGATATAGCTTTCGGCTCCGGTGCCATCGGCGAGCGCCTGATGATCGGCCAGACTGTCGCCCACGATGCCCGCCACTGCCGCCGCGATGCGCTTTGTGTCGGGCGCATTGGCGTGGCGCAGGTATTTCACGAGCCATGGCAGGAGCTTTGGGAAATAGCCCCATTTCACGAAGAGCGGCTGGTTGGGATCCAGCGCCATGCGCGGCGCCTTTCGGGCCAGACCGGGCCCCGTCACCGGCACACAGGCGCAGGAGGCGAGCACCCCGCCATTGCCATATGACGTCCCCTCCGCCGGGCCTGCCTTGTCGATCAGGATGACCTTATGCCCGTCGCGTTGCAGCCAGATGGCGGTGGAGACCCCGACAATACCCGCGCCAATGATCGCAACTGTTTTTGTCATGCTGCCCTCACATCGAACCGGGCGAGCTTGGCCAGGTCTGGCCGTATCCCCAAGCCCGGCCCGTCGGGCAGCGTGACCCAACCGCCTTGCGAGGGGAAGGGGGTCTCGAGAATGTCTTCGCGCAGGTAGTATTGGGCCTGATAGAATTCGCAGCCCAGGGTGATCTCAGGGGTGGCGGCGATCATATGCGCGCCTGCCAGATGCGCGAGCCCGGCCTCGAACATGTCACCGCCATAGGCGGTCAGCCCGTTGGCGGCGGCCATGCGGGCCACCTCTTGCGCGCGGCGCAACCCGCCCGATTTCATGATCTTGATCGAAAACCCGTCCGCGATCCCTTCCTTGATCGCGCGGGCGGCGTCCTCTGGTCCGAAGACGCTTTCATCGGCCAGAAGCGGAATATCGGTGGCCGCGCGCAGCCGGGCCATCATGTCAAAATGATGGGCGCGCACGGGTTGTTCGATGAAGCCCGGCTGAAACTCGGCCAGATCAAGGACGCGCGGCAGCGCCTCTTCCAGCCCGAGGCCCTGATTGAAATCGACCCGCAGCTCGATATCGGGGTAATCCTTCGTCAGCGCCTCCATCCGCATCACGTCAAAGGCGTGATCGGTGAAACCGGTCTTGAGCTTGACCAACCCCACGCCGTCTGCCGCGATGCGTTCGAGCAAGGCCTGCTCTGCCGTCCAGTCGGGATTGGCCAGCGACACGGAGAGCGGGATCGCGTCCCGGCATTTGCCGCCCAGAAGCGCCCAGACGGGCACGCCTGATATGCGGCCTGCGAGGTCCAGCAGCGCGGTTTCCAGCGCCGCCTTGGCCTCGGTGCAATGGGCCACGGCGCGTCCCGCCTCTGCCATGATCGCGGCCATATCGCCCACGCGCCGCCCCATGACCAGCGGGCGCAGGTAGCGATCAAGGGCT
Source organism: uncultured Rhodobacterales bacterium (assembly GCA_964387155.1). Lineage (GTDB taxonomy): Bacteria > Pseudomonadota > Alphaproteobacteria > Rhodobacterales > Rhodobacteraceae > Litoreibacter. Next base: position 3,739 of record CAYLVP010000108.1, read on the forward strand.
GCGAAACTGGCCTCGAGCGAGCCGGTGAACACGACCCAGGGGCTGGCCTCGCCAAAGCCGGTCTCGCCGCCCTCGGCGGTCAGCCGCAGCACGATGATTTCGCAATCGCCTTCCACAGCGCCGATGCCATGGTCGCGCCGCGAGGTGACGGGCAGGGCCAGCGGCCAGAGGTCAAACCCCGTGATCGTCTGCTCGAGGCTCATGCCACCCATTCCGAGACCGGCGCCGCCGCCTCGTGCAAGGGTTGGGAGATCACATCAATCAGCGTCGGCCCGTCATGGGCGAGGGCCAGTTTAAGGACACTCGGCAAGTCGGCGGGGTCGCGGACGGTCCAGGATTTGACGCCGAACGCCTCGGCCACTTTGGCATGGTCGGTGCGGTTGAAGTCCACGTTGTAGTACCGCTTGCCAAAGCCGCTTTCCTGCCCTGCCTTGATCCAGCCGAAGGTCGCGTTGGAGAAGACGATCGAGGTGATGGGCATGTTGTGGCGGGTGATCGTCTCGAACTCCCCGCAGCAAAACCCGAAGGACCCATCCCCCATCACCGCCACGGTTTTCACATGGGGCCTGCCCACATGCGCGCCCATGCTGGCGGCCAGCGCGTATCCCAGCGCCCCGTGCGCGCGGTTGGTGATGAAGTTGCGCCCCGCCTTGCGCCACCGGTAATGGGCGCTGACATAGGGGCAGGGCGTGCCGGGATCGGCCACAACAATCGCGTCCTCATCGAGCTGCCCCATGAGGGCCGCGATGACCGCTTCGGGCCGGATCGGGGTCTTGGTGGAGGTGGCGAGCGGGGCAAAGGCTGCCAGTTTCGCGTCCCAGGCCTGAGCGGCGCGGGCCCGGCCGCCTTGCAACGTAATCTGCCGGATCTCAAGCTCTGTCACCAGCGCCTCCAATGCCAAGCGCGCATCCGCGCAGATCGCCACATCGGTCTGATAATTCGCCCCGATCACCATCGGGTCGCTGTCGATATGGATGATGGTGGCCCCTTTGGCGGGCGAGCGCCAGCGTTCGGTCGTCACGGAGCCCGCACGGCAACCGATGAACAGCACGACATCCGCGGCATCGACCACCGCGCGGGTCGCCGGGTCGCCGCCATTTGAGCCAACCACCCCCAGCGCCTGCGGGTCCGTCTCGGCGATGACCCCCTGGCCCGACACGGTGGTGGCAATGGGCAGATCCAACAGGTCGGCCAGCCGCTTCACCGCCGCCATGGCATCCGCGATCACCGGCCCGCCGCCACAGATCGCGATGGCCGAACGGGCAGAGGCGAGACAGGTTGCGGCCTGCGCGATGGCGTCGCCGTCAGGGGCAGCGCGTTCGGCGGGAAAGCTGTGATGGCGGGGGTCTGCCCAGACCTCGTCACTGTCAACAAAGGCCTTTTGGGTGTCGAAGGGCAGCGCCAGATGGGCGGCCCCGGGACGGCCTGTTGTCATTGCGCGAAAGGCCGCCCGGATCATTGCAGGCAGCCGGGTGGCATCGTCCAGCGACGCGTTCCACTTGGTCACAGGGCGAAAGAGCGCGACCTGATCCAGCTCGGTCAGGGGGTATTTGCCGCGTGAGGTCGTGGCCACATCCGTGGTGATCGCCAGAATGGGCACTGAGCTTTCATGCGCCTCCACCACCCCGGGCAGAATGTAGGTGGCCCCGCCCCCGGATGGGCCTTCGCAGACGCCCGGCTTGCCGGTCACCCGCGCATAGCCGTCGGCCATGTAGCCCGCGTGGCGCTCGTCGCGGGTCAGAATATGGGTGATCCCGTGATCCAGCCGGGCAAGCGCGTCATAGAAGGGCAGGGTGGTGTCGCCGCACAGGCCAAACATCGTGTCGACCCCATGCGCCTGCAACATGCGCACCGTGGCCTCCGCCCCTGTCATTTCGTTTGTCATGATGCCCCCGGTCTTCCGACAGAAATGTTGCGCGGCGCGGCCCGTTCGTGTCAATTCCAATCTACAGATGCGGGGGGCGAGGGGATGCGATGAAGGTCCAGGGCGGCAAATCAATCTACGGCGCGTCGGTTGGCATCTTGATGCTGGACGCGCAGTTTCCGCGCATCCCCGGCGATATGGGCAATGCGCTGACCTGGCCTTTCCCGGTGCATTACAAAGTGGTGCGAGATGCCTCGCCCGACCGGGTGGTGCGGCGTGGCGCTGAGGGGCTTCTGGACCGCTTTATCGACGCGGCGCGCGCGCTGGTGGCGGATGGGGTTGACGGCATCACCACGAATTGCGGCTTCCTGTCGCTTTATCAGGATGCGCTGGCAGCGGCGGTTCCGGTGCCGGTCGCCACCTCCTCGCTGATGCAGGTAGGGATGGTGAACGGGCTGCTGGCACCGGGCAAGCGGGCGGGTATCCTGACGATCTCGGCCTCGACCTTGACGGAGGATCATCTGGCCAAGGCGGGCGTGCCTGCGGGCACCCCGGTGCACTCGACCGAAGGCGGGGTCGAGTTCACCCGCGCAATCCTCGGCAACGCGCGGACGCTAGATGTAACCTTGGCGCGCCAGGACAATGTGGAGGCGGCATTGCAGATGCAGGCCCGCCACCCGGAGCTGGGCGCTATCGTGCTGGAATGCACCAATATGGTGCCTTACGCCGCCGATATCCGCGCGGCCACGGGGCTGCCGGTTTTTACGATTGAGAGCTTTGTCAGCTGGTTCCAGTCCGGCCTGAGCCCCAGAAGGTACCCCGCGCCATGAGCCTGACCGAGCTGCGCGCCGCCCTGTATGATTTTGAGCCCGCCACGGTGCGGCAGGCTTTGGCCAGGGCCATTGCGCCGGACGCGCCGATGCATCTGGCCCATCCGTTTGAAACCATGAACGGACCGGCGGCCTATTTCGCTGAGGCGCTTGCGCCGCTGCAGGCCGCCTGGCCCGATCTTGAACGCCGCGAAACCATTGTGATGGAGGGCGATAGCGGCGCGGGCCATTGGGTGGGCTGTTGCGGCTATTACACGGGCAGCTTTGCGAAATCCTGGCTGGGCATCCCGCCAACGGGGCATCAGGTTGCGATGCGGTTTCACGAGTTTTTCCGGATTGAGGCGGGCCAGGTGGTTGAGATGCAGGCGCTTTGGGATCTGCCGGAGGTGATGATGCAGGCGGGTGTCTGGCCGATGTCGCCCGCGCTTGGCCGGGAATGGCATGTGCCGGGCCCCGCGACGCAGGATGGGCTGCGCGTCAGCGGCGACGGGGCTGCGGCGCAGCACATCGTTCTCGACATGCTGACGGGGTTGCAGCGCCACAGCGAGGGCGGGCTGGTCGCGATGGATTTGCCACGCTATTGGCACGAGAAATGCAGCTGGTACGGCCCCTCGGGCATCGGCACCTGTCGCGGCATTGCGGGGTTCAGAAACTGGCATCAGATCCCGTTTCTGAACGCCATGCCTGACCGTAGCGCGGACATGGCGACGGGGCATCTGTTTGCGCAAGGCAATTATGTGGGGTTCACCGCCTGGCCGGGCATGCGCGCGCGGATCACCGGGGACGGCTGGCTGGGGATCGTGCCCTGCGGCCAGGGGATTACGCTGCGCTCGCTTGATTTTTGGCGGATTGAAAGCGGGATGATCCGCGAAAACTGGGTGCTGGTCGACCTGCTGCATGTCTATGCCCAGCTTGGTGTCGATGTGCTGGCCCGGATGCGAGAGCTGGCCAAAGTGCGCACGGGGCTGCTGGACCCTTGATGGTGTTGCGACGCGCTTTGCGC
>CAYLVP010000109.1:0-7330 GCA_964387155.1 uncultured Rhodobacterales bacterium
CGGCACCTGACCTCCCTCACAGCGACAAAGCTGGCCGATGGGCTGATTGACCCAAAGCTCATTCTGTCCTGGCTGCTGAACAATCTGGGCGCTCCGGGCTACGTGATCGGTGCCTTGGTGCCCGTGCGCGAAGCAGGCGCACTGCTCCCCCAACTGGCGCTGTCGCGCCTGATCGAGGCGCGGCGCATTCGCAAATGGGTCTGGGCGGCTGGCTCAGCCATCCAGGGGGGCGCAGCCTTGGGGATCGCGATCTGCGCAGTTCTGCTTGAAGGCGCGGCTGCGGGGTGGGCGATACTTGCGTTTCTGGCCCTCCTCGCCATTGCGCGCTCTGCCTGCTCGGCGAGCTACAAGGATATCCTCGCACGCACCGTTCCCAAAGGGGCACGGGGCACCGTCTCGGGCCTTGCAGGCACGGTGGCCGCCGCCTTGGTCCTCGCCTTCGCGCTGTCGCTGAGTATCGGGGTCATACCCCGCTCCGCCACGGCGATTGCGGCAGCCATCGCGATTGCCGGGGGTTTGTGGCTGGCCGCAGCAGCAGTGTTTTCAACGCTCAATGAAGACCCGGCAGAAACGACCGAGGCAGGGTTTGAGGGGCTATCTGACATGATCGCCCCGTTGAAGGAAGATGCCGAGCTGCGCCACTATATCGCCGCGCGCGCCCTTCTGATCGCGACCGCCCTCGCGCCCCCCTTTCTGGTGCTTCTAAGCGGGCAGGACCAGTCGGGGGCGGAGCTGGGCAATCTTGGCTTGCTGATGCTGGCATCGTCGCTGGCCGCGATATGCTCCTCCTACGTGTGGGGGCGGCTCTCGGACAAGTCCAGCAGGCAGACCCTGAGCTTTGCCGCAGTCGCGGCAAGCTTGGTCTTTGCCGCAGCGGCGTTCATCGGCCTCAGCACCGGCGGGCTCGGGCCCGTCTGGATGGCACCGCTTGCCGTCTTTCTGGCGCAGATTGCCTATGAAGGCGTGCGCGCGGGGCGCAAAACCCATTTGACGGATATGGACACACATGGCCGCAAATCGCTCTACACGGCGCTGTCGAACTCCATGATCGGGGTGCTGCTTCTGGCCGGTGGGGCCTTTGGGCTCATGGCCGATCTTCTGGGGCCTGCCTGGGTGCTGGCCACCTTTGCGCTGATGAGCGCGGCCGGGGCCGCAACCGCCTGGCAACTGCGCGAGGTGCAACAAGAAGACGGCAACAGCGCCTAGCGCGCGCCCCCTCTTTGCCCCGGCCTGTGCGCCATGCTAAAGCTGCCCGACTGGGGTTGGGATCTATGTAGGCAGGGAAAATGGCAAGCGAGCTTCCAGAGTTTTACTTCCGCGTGCGGGAGAACGGCGCAACTGTGTTCCGCGTCGACACCGAAAACCGGCAGCGCCGGATCGAGATGGATGAAATCGCGGTGGTCAATGTCAAGAACGGGCAGGTCCGCCCGCATGGGACGCATCAGATCACCGATGAGGAAATGGCCGTCATCAAGGACTGGATGGAAGAGCGCCAGGCGGTGCTCGCCACCCGCGATCTTGATGACATTTACCGCGCCATTGACTACCTCAACCTCACCACCCACTGGGCGCAGACACGCGCAGATGACGATCTGCTTGAGGATGTGACCGACGGGCTGCTGCTGGCGATGCACGACCTGCGCTCTGTCCTTGTGCGCAAAAAGGCCGACCGGCTGCTTAAAGAGCAATCGTGATAGGCAAACTGACAGGCAAGCTCTTCTCATCAGGCAGCAGGGTGCCGGAGGCGCGGTTATGGGCTCAACTCGACCGCTGCGAGATCAATTTCCGCGCGCCAATGGCTGACCTGATCGCCGCGCATGGCACCCATCCGCTGGGCTGGGCAGAGGATGTCGATATCTGCTTTCTGGCCGACGCAAAGCCCCTCGTCAAAGGGCAGGCGGACCCCGTGGCGTTCGAGATCACGCCGGGCACAGATCTCGGCCAACCACCCGCCACCCTGCGCTGCGCCGTCCGCCAGCAACAGGATTTCCGGCTCAACTACGCGCATGCGATCTCTGCCCTAGTGCGGCTGTTTGGGGAAGGCGAGGAGGCCACCACCGAGACCGCCGTGGGACGGCGCTGGAGCTTCGGACGCGCGCGGCTCAGCTGCTTTGTCTTCCCGCCCGACCGCGCCCCCGAGGCGCGCAACAGCCGTCGCAACCAGATGTTTCCCGACCGCGCCTTTGAGGCCGCAATCCATATCGAGCCGGGCCTCGCGCCATGACCGCGCCGATGCGACTCCCTTCCCTGCCCCAAGCCATGCCCGTCGCGCCAGCAGGTGATTGAAATCTAGGCGGTTTGGCGCTTGGGCCTGCCGCGCGCGACAGCGGCCACCCGCCCAAATTTTTGCCCCCGGTCCCTTGGCTTTCTTGGGCCCGGCCGCGCTGTCATGAGTGTCACCGCGACCGCCCAAACCATGGGCGTCAACGAAGGACATGACATATGACAAATGCCGACAGCTTTGAGCGCCAGATGCTCGACCTTATCAATGCGGAACGCGTCTCGCGCGGGCTCGACCCGGTGCAGCTTGAACGCAACCTGAACCAATCGGCGGAGGACCATTCGAAATGGATGCTGCGCGCCGATGTCTTCTCTCACACGGGCGCGGGAGGGTCGTCGCTGCGCGACCGGATTGAAGACACCGATTTTGACATCGCGGGCAGGTTTCGCGCGGGCGAGAATATCGCGATTCAGTCTGAGCGCGGTTCGCAGGGTGTGTCCGATGACGTGATCCAGCTGCATGAGGCGCTGATGGACAGCCCCGGCCACCGCGCGAATATTCTGAATGCCAATTTCGACCTGATCGGCATCGGCATCGAGCGGGGTGATTTTGACTTCGACAGCGGCACATATGAGTCTGTCATAGTGACCCAGAACTTTGCCTCAACCGGTGGCTCCCCCAATCTCGACACCGGAGGGGGCGCAGGCTCTGGCGGCGGGGCGGGTGGCGGCGCAGGTGGCGGCGGCGGGGGCACTGGCGGCGCGCCGTCCACGCCCACACCCCCTGCCCCGCGCCAAGATGACGGGCCGACCATCAGAGGCACCAAGGGCAAAGACACTCTGGCAGGTACCGGAAAGGATGACACATTGATCGGGCTGGCAGGTCACGACCGGCTGAATGGCCGCTCCGGCGATGATCTGATCAAGGCAGGCAGCGGCAATGATCGCTTGAACGGCGGGACCGGCGAGGACCGGCTGATTGGCGGACAGGGCAAGGACGTGCTCGATGGCGGCAAGCAGAATGACGTGCTCACCGGCGGGCGCGGGCAGGATACTTTTGTCTTCAAACGCAAAACCGGCGACGACCAGATCACCGATTTCCAGGACAATGTCGATGCGATCAACCTGCGCGCCTATAAGTTCGACTCGATTGCCGAGGTGATGCGCGACGCCGAACAGGATGGCAGCGACGTGGTCCTGAACCTGCGCGGCGGCGACTCGGTCATCGTGGAAGACATCGCGCTGGCCGCATTAGAGAACGACCTGCTGATCTAGGCCGAAATATCGCGGCCATGCTACGGGCGGCGGGCGGCTTTCAGGCTGCCCGCCCCATTGCGGCCAATCTGGCAAAGAAGCGCCACCACAAAAGAACGGTGGCAAAGACCAGCCCGACAACCAGCCCCAGCCAAACGCCAACGCTGCCAAAGCCCAGCGTGACGCCCAAAACGTAGCTGGCCGGGATCCCCATCACCCAATAGCTGAACGCCGCGTAGACCATCGGCACCCGCGTGTCCTGAATGCCGCGCAGCGCGCCCAGCGCCATGACCTGGCCCGCATCGACCAGCTGAAACAGCCCCGCCACGGCAAGCAGGCTGACGCCAATTGCCAAAATCTCGGACTTGTTGGGCTCATCTGGCGCGATGAAGCCCGAGATCAACAGCTCCGGTATGGCCAGAAACGCCACGATCGCGCCGGCGACCACCAGTCCCGAAAGCAAAACCGCCGCCCCGCAGCCGCGCGCCAAGCCCTCAAGATCACCGCGCCCCAGCGCCCGGCCCGCACGGACAGTCACCGCCTGGCTGAGCCCGATATGGATCATGAAAGTCAGCGCCGCGATTTGCAGCGCGATGCCATGCGCGGCCAAAGGCAGCTTGCCGATCAACCCGATGATCAGCGCCGAGGCCGAAAACATGCCGGATTCTGCCAGATTGGTCAGCCCGATCGGCCAGCCAAGGCGAAATACCTCGCTCAGCGCGCCGGGGTCAGACCGCCATATCCGTTGGAAAAGCGCATGCCCGCGCAATCCCGACGCCCGCGAGGCATAGACCGCGAGGGCTACGAAGCTCGCCAGATGCGTCAGGACCGAAGCCAGGGCCGCGCCCTGCAACCCCATCTCCGGCATGCCCAGATTGCCAAAGATCAGCACCCAATTGCCCGCCGCATTGACCCCGACCGCGCCCAGCGTGACCCAAAGGACAACCTGCGTGCGCTCCATCGCGGCGAGGTAACTTTTCAGCACCATCACCAGCAGGGCGGGCAGCAGTCCGAACCCGGCGATGCGCAAATAGTCCTGTGCGAGGGCTGACAGCTCCTCCGTCTGGCCCAGAAGCATCAACCAGCCCTGCGACCAGATCATCGCGGGTAGAAAGATCAGCGCGAAGAAGACCGACAGCCAGACCCCCATCCGCGTCACCCGGCGTATGCGGGCCGGGTCGTCCCGCTCTGCCGCCTCAGCCACCACGGGCATCACCGCGAAGGCAAAGCCCGAACCCATGATGAAGATCACGAAGAACATCGATCCCGCTAGAACCGAGGCCGCCAGGGCCGTCACGTCATACCAGCCCAGCATGATCGTATCGACCACCTGCACCGCATATTGCGCCAGATGGCTGCCAATCAGCGGCAGCCCCAAGCCCAGAACAGCGCGGATATGTTGGCGGAAGGTCATGCGCTCAGCCCTACCAGAGCGGTGCGGCTTGTCCAGCCCGCCCACCGGCGACAAGATCTGCCGACCGACAGCAGTATCATAGCGCTTTGCGGAAGATCACCTTATCATCGCCCGACGCCCAGAAGTCGCGGATGCGCGCCTCCTCCTCATAGCCGTTCTGCGCGTAGAACTTGCGCGTCAGCGCGAAGGCGTCCGTGCCGGAGGTGTCGACAATCAAGATGCGCTGCTCCGTCTCGCGCAGTCGCGTCTCGGTCGCCTTTACCAACGCGGCCCCTAACCCTTGCCCTTGCAGGTCGGGTCGGACCGCGAGCGCAAGCATGTTCCAAGTGCCCTCCGCCAGCTCTTCCGGCACGGTGTAGCAAAGTCCCACTGCCGCGCCGTCTGAACGGCAGGTCAACCAGAACCCGCCGTCGTCCCCCGCTAAGAATGGGGCCAGCATGTCGGGCAGCATCTCGCCCGGAAAAAGCACGGTCGCGTCCAGCACGCCCTGCAAGGCGAGAACGTCGTCTTGGGTCGTTGAAGTGATATCTGTCTGTGTCATAGCCTAAGTCCTATGTCTGAGCGCCTATGCGCAACACACGCAAATCGGCACGATCTGTGGGAATGGCAGGGCTGGCGGGGCGCGGTTTCGGGCGACCAATCTTAGTTTGGCAAACGCACCAGTGGCTCCGGCCCAGCACGACTGGTCAGAGGGTGCCGAAAGGCCTGAAATCTTGGTGCCACGCATATGCGCCACACTGCGCAAAGGCAAGCGGCAGAATTCCGGGATCGGGCCACCCGCGCTCTTCCCCCCTCCCCCCCGCTCTGGCATAGTGCGGCAAAACAAAGACAAGAGCGGTATATGGCAGACGACCTACTCAGCGCGGGCGGTGAGCCCTATGACGCCTCCTCCATCGAGGTACTCGAGGGGCTGGAGCCCGTGCGCAAGCGCCCCGGCATGTATATCGGCGGCACCGATGAGCGCGCGTTGCACCATATGGTGGCCGAAGTGCTCGACAACTCGATGGACGAGGCCGTGGCCGGGTTCGCCAACCGCATCGAGGTCGAGCTTCATGCCGATCACGCCATCACCATCCGCGACAATGGCCGCGGCATCCCCGTCGACCCGCATCCCAAATTCCCCGACAAATCCGCGCTCGAGGTCATCCTGTGCACGCTGCACGCGGGCGGCAAGTTCTCCGGCAAGGCCTATCAGACCTCCGGGGGGCTGCATGGCGTGGGCGCCTCGGTGGTTAATGCGCTCTCCGATTCCATGGTGGTTCAGGTCGCCCGCGACAAGACCATCTACGAGCAGCGCTTTTCGCGCGGCCACCCGCTTGGCCCGGTCGAGACGGTCGGCCAGACCAACAACCGGCGCGGCACCACCGTCACCTTCCACGCGGATGAGCAGATCTTCGGCAAGCACCGTTTCAAGCCCGCGCGGCTGTTCAACTCCATCCGCTCCAAGGCCTATCTGTTCTCCGGCGTGGAAATCCGCTGGAAGTCGCAAATCGACGATGGCGAGACCCCGACGGAGGCCACGTTCCACTTCCCCGGCGGGCTCAGCGATTACCTGTCTGAGACCCTGGGCACGGCCACCACCTACGCCGACGCGGCCTTCGCGGGCACCGTCGATTTCAACGAGAAATTCGGGGAGCCCGGCAAGGTTGAATGGGCCATCAACTGGACGCCGTCGCGCGACGGGTTCATCCAAAGCTACTGCAACACCGTGCCCACGCCCGAGGGCGGCACCCATGTGGCAGGCTTCTGGGCTGCGATCCTCAAGGGCATAAAGGCTTACGGGGAGCTCACCAACAACAAGAAAGCCGCCCAGATCACCCGCGACGATCTGCTCTCGGGCGGCTGCGCGCTGGTCTCCTGCTTCATCGCCGACCCCGCCTTTGTGGGCCAGACCAAGGACCGGCTCTCCACCGAGGCCGCGCAGAAAATGACCGAAGGCGCGGTGCGCGACCATTTCGACAACTGGCTCGCCGCCGATACCAAATCGGCAGGCGCCATCCTCGATTTCCTGATCCTGCGCGCGGAGGAACGCCTGCGCCGCCGACAGGAGAAAGAAACCGCCCGCAAATCCGCGACGAAGAAACTGCGCCTCCCCGGCAAACTCACCGACTGCACCTCCAAAACCCGCGAAGGCACCGAGCTCTTCATCGTGGAGGGGGACTCCGCCGGCGGCTCCGCCAAAGGCGCCCGCAACCGCGAAAATCAGGCGCTGCTGCCGCTCAAAGGCAAGATCCTCAACGTGCTGGGTGCGGCCTCTGGCAAGCTCACCTCAAACGCTGAGATCTCGGATCTTTGCGAGGCGCTTGGCTGCGGCATGGGCACCAAGTTCAACATCGACGATCTGCGCTACGAGAAGATCATCATCATGACCGATGCCGATGTCGACGGCGCCCATATCGCCTCGCTCCTGATGACCTTCTTCTTCGTGCAAATGCGCCCGCT
>CAYLVP010000110.1:0-7132 GCA_964387155.1 uncultured Rhodobacterales bacterium
ATGGTGCGCGACCTGTCGCAGTTCATTAACTTCGCAGCCTTCGCGCCAAACGTGGCGACCGCACCGCTTTTGGCCGCTGGTGCCATCGCGCTGCTGACCGTCGCGGTGAACTTTGTGGTCGACTGGATGCTGCATAAATCCTCGGGGCTGAAAGAATGAGCGAACCGCTTCTCAAAATTCGCGGCCTCAAGATCGAGGGCCGGTCCGACGAGACCTGGAACCCGATCATCAACGGCGTCGACATGGACCTCAATAGGGGTGAGGTGATCGGACTGATCGGGGAATCCGGCGCGGGCAAGTCAACCATCGGGCTGGCGTCTATGGGTTTCACCCGCGATGGCGTGCGCATCTCCGAAGGGTCCGTCATCTTTGACGGCGTCGATCTGGTCACCGCCTCCGCCGCTGACAAACGCGCCCTTCTGGGCAAACGCATCGCTTATGTTGCACAATCGGCTGCGGCCAGCTTTAACCCGGCCCATAAGCTGATTGATCAACACACCGAAGGTCCTGTCCAGCACAGCGTTTCCAGCAAATCGGACAGCGAAACAGACGGTATTGAGCTCTATCGCCGCCTCCGCCTGCCCAATCCCGAAGAAATAGGCTTCCGATATCCCCATCAGGTCTCTGGCGGGCAGCTGCAACGCGCCATGACCGCGATGGCGATGGCCTGCCGTCCTGATCTGATCATCTTTGACGAACCGACCACGGCGCTGGATGTGACCACTCAGATCGAGGTACTGGCCTCGATCCGAGACATTGTCGAGCAATTCGACACCGCAGCGATCTACATCACGCATGACCTCGCCGTGGTGGCGCAGATGGCTGACAAGATCAAAGTGCTGTTGAAAGGGGACGAGGTCGAAGAGGCCGATACCCGCACGATGCTCAGCCAGCCCACGCAGGATTACACAAAGTCGCTTTGGGCTGTCCGAAGTTTTGAGCGTCCGGCGAAACCGGCTGTCTCAACAGGGGCCACACCAGTGGTCTCCGTTAAGGGGGTCACAGCGGCTTACGGAAAAATTGACGTGCTGCATGATGTCAGTTTTGACATTCATGAGGGGCGCACAGTGGCCGTCGTGGGGGAATCCGGCTCGGGCAAATCTACCACGGCGCGTTGTATCACCGGGCTTTTGCCGCCGCGCATGGGCCATGTGGAATTTGACGGCCAGACCCTGCCGCTTGGCTATCGGCAGCGCGACAAGATGCAGCTGCGGCAAGCACAGATGATCTACCAGATGGCGGATACGGCGCTCAACCCGCGTAAAACCATTGGCGAGACGATTGGCCGCCCGGTCGAATTTTACCTGGGCCTCAAGGGCCGCGAGAAGCGCGCCAAGGTTGATGCGCTTCTGGATGAAATCGAGCTGGAGCCCACGCAGTATTTCGACCGTCTGCCCTCCGAGCTGTCTGGCGGACAGAAGCAGCGCATCGGCATTGCCCGCGCGCTGGCAGCCGAACCGAAATTCATCATCTGCGATGAGGTGACATCAGCCCTCGACCAGCTGGTTGCTGAAGGCATCCTGAAATTGCTGGCCAAGTTGCAAGACCAGCTGGGGCTGAGCTACATGTTCATCACGCATGATCTGGCAACCGTGCGCGCAATCTCGGATGAGGTGGTGGTCATGAAAGACGGTAAGGTGGTCGAGCAGGGTCTAAAGACAGACATGTTCCAACCGCCGCACCACCCCTATACCGATCTGCTGCTCAGTTCGGTCCCGGAAATGGACCCGGATTGGCTCGACAACCTGCTTCAAGCCCGTGGAGTTGATAACATCGGCGACGCGGCAATTGATAAGATGTAACACGAATCGCCCTCTCAAAAAGGCGACACACACGGGCGGGGGACCGCCAAAACAATCACTAACTGGGAGAATATCAATGTCACAACTCACAAGACGCGGCCTGCTGAAAGCCGGTGTTGCTGCAGGTGTGCTGTCCGCTACGGGCATGCCACTTCAAGCAGCGCCAAAGAAGGGCGGCCGGTTGCGGCTGGGCCTTGCTGGCGCGAACACATCGGACAGCTGGGACGGGCGCACCCATTCCGACAGCTTTATGATCATGTGCGCGCATGGTTGCGTATTTGACTGCCTGACCGAGGTCGGCGCGGATGGTCAGCTGAAGGGCGAGCTTGCAGAAAGCTGGGAAGCCTCTGCCGACGCCAAGACCTGGACATTCAAGCTGCGCAAGGGCGTGACGTTCCACTCCGGCAAGCCGTTTGGCGCAGATGACGTGATCGCCTCGCTTGAAATGCACACGGCCGAGGGTGCGAAATCCGCAGCCAAGCCGATTGTTGCAGCAATCTCGGAGATGAAGAAAATCTCCGACCACGAGCTGCAACTGACCCTGTCGGCTGGCAATGCCGACTTCCCGTTCCTGCTGTCGGACTATCACATCCTGATGTTCCCGGCGGGCGAGATTGATGAAGCCATCGCAGCAGGCAACGGCACCGGCCTTTACCAGGTCGAAAGCTTCGATCCCGGCGTGCGTTTCGTCGGCAAACGGTTCGCAAACCACTATAAAGGCGATTCCGCGGGCCATTTCGACGAGGTCGAAGTGATCGCGATCAACGACGCCTCTGCACGGATGAATGCGCTGATGACGGGCCAGGTTGATGCCGTGAACCGGGTCGATTTCAAGACCGAGGCGCTGCTGAAGGCCAACCCGAATGTCAGCATTTTTGAGGTCACGGGCAACCAGCACTTCACCTTCCCGATGCAGACCGGCATTGATCCGTTCACCGATCTGAAAGTGCGCCAGGCGCTGAAACACGCGATCAACCGGCAGGAAATGGTCGACAAGATCCTGCTTGGCCACGGCGCGGTTGCGAATGACCACCCGATCGGCCCGGCGAACCAGTATTTCGCCTCAGATCTTGCGCAGAACGAGTATGACCCCGACAAGGCGAAGGCGCTGATGAAAGAGGCGGGCGTTGATACGTTGAATGTCGATCTATCCGCGGCAAACGCCGCATTCCCCGGCGCGATTGACGCAGCGCAGCTGTATCAGGCCTCGGCCAAGGCGGCAGGCATCAACATCAACGTGGTTCAAGAGCCAGATGACGGCTACTGGTCCAACGTTTGGCTGAAAAAGCCATGGTGCGCCTGCTACTGGTCCGGTCGCGCGACGGAAGACTGGATGTTCTCTACCGCCTATGAAAGCGGCGTTCCGTGGAACGACACCGGTTGGGAGAATGCCCGGTTCCAAGAGCTTTTGCTGACCGCGCGTGCCGAGCTCGACAGCGCGAAACGCAAGGAGATGTATACTGAGATGCAGATGCTGTGCTCGACCGATGGCGGCACGGTCGTCCCAATGTATGCCAATTACGTGGACGCACATTCCACCAAGCTGGCAAACTCGGGCACGATCGGGAACGTGTTCCAGATGGACAGCTCCCGCTTTATGGAGCGTTGGTGGTTCGCCTAATCCGGCAAGCTGATACGAAGAAGAATGAAGCGCCCCGCGATTTAGCGGGGCGTTTTCTTTTCAGCCTACTCCGCCGCAGTATGCAGGAGCGCGGGGGCAGGCATGAACCGTGACACTTCCGCCATCAACTGCGCTTTGGTGATGGGCTTGGCCAGATAGCCATCCATGCCCGCACCCAGATAGATATCGCGGTCCTCTGGTGCGCTATCTGCCGTCAGAACAACAACCGGCGTGGTTTTGCAGGCCCCTCTGGCGCGGATATGTTTGAAAGCCTGCCGACCGTTCATGCGCGGCATGTGCATATCCAGCAAGATCAAGTCGAAACGCTCTGCCTGCGCCTTTTCAACCGCTTCGAGCCCGTCTTCGGCCTCAACGACGACAATATTCGATTTCTTCAAGAAGCCACGGACCACAAACCGATTGGACGCATTGTCATCAACCAGAAGGATCCGGCCGCTGCCAATCGCTATATCGGTTGGATGTCGCAGCTGGTGATCGCGCAATGCAGCCGCCTCTTGCACGACAGTACGACCGGTAAACACCAACCGGAATTCAGATCCACGGCCCGGCTCAGATGACACTTCGATTTGGCCATCCATCAGCTGAGCGAGGCCATGGCTGATCGCCAGACCCAACCCTGTGCCAGAGGCGGCCCGCTCCCGCTCCTCATCGAACTGCGCAAAACTGTCAAAGAGCCTGTGCTGCATAGAGGCAGGGATCCCAACACCTGTGTCGGCCACCCGCATGCTCACTCTCACATAGCCATCCGCCACTTCATCTGCGCTCACAAAAATATCGACACCCCCCTTTTCGGTAAATTTGATCGCGTTGGACACGAGGTTCGACAGAATTTGACGCACCCTCAGCGGATCAAAGACAATCTGCTTCGGGGTGCCGCTGTCGATATGCAGGCGCAGCCACAAATCCCTTTGCTTGGCGTTCTGTTTGAACAGGCCCACGACGGACCGCGCCACCTCGTGCAGGTCAGCCGCTGCCGGTTTCAGTTCCAGCTTTCCAGCCTCAACCTTGGCGTGATCCAGAACGTCATCCACAATGGTTTTCAGCGAATTGGCAGAGTGCAGCAGAATCTCTATCTTTTCGCGTTCGTCATCTTTCTGCGCCCGCTCCATCAGCAGGTCCGCGATACCCAGAATTCCGTTCAGGGGGGTTCGAATCTCGTGGCTCATAGCGGCAAGAAACCTGCCCTTTGCCGCATTGGCCGAATCCGCGGTTTCCAGCGCCTCGATCAAGCTGCGGCGAAACTTGCCCCCCGCAAACATCATCATCGTGATATAGGTGATCATCAGCGTGATCACCGCCAGACCGATGAACGTATCCATCATACTTCCCTGCGCCAGAAGGGCATCGATGAATGTCAGGTAGATGGTCACCACCACAGGCAGCCCCGTCACCACGGCAAGCGGCAAATGATAGGTGCGCACTGTCGCGCAGTGGATCAAGGACGTCGTCAGCGTGCAGAAGGTGAAGAGCTTCGGTGTGAACCCGTCAAGCTGCCACATCTCGTAGGGTATCCGCAGAAACACCGCCGCGCCGATGCAGGCGCTTGCCAGAAGGCTGCCATAAGCGGGCCATGACATCCGATACCGGATCCATTTGACAGACAGCACGCCCCAAACCTCGACAATGACGTAACAGACCAGCGTAAGCGCAATGATCGAGGCAGGAAGATAGAACGCACCGAACGCGATCACGAGCAGCACGGAAGACATGCGCGCCGGAAGGTCGCGAAACCCGACACTTCCCTGCTGCAGAACAGCTGACGTATTTGGAAGAACTAGCACGGTCTTTAAAGTGGCATTCTATCACACTGGACTTTGACCTTTGATGCGGCCCAAGCCTTAACATAACGTTGCGTTCACCAGATTTCTGGCAGGCGACAGGCCCCCTATACATCGTCCCAGGAAAGGCTTAGGTCACGCGCTTGCCCCATTGGCGGAAAGCACCCCATGATCGAGACCATCGCCCGCGCGCTTGAAAAGCGTGATTACACAACCCTGACCCCGGTTCAGCAGGCTGTGACAGACCCTGATCATGCGGAAAAAGACCTTCTGGTCTCCGCACAGACCGGGTCGGGGAAGACGGTGGGGTTTGGGCTGGCCATTGCTCCGACACTTCTGGGCGAGTCGCAGACATTTGACCGCCCGGCATCGCCGCTGGCGCTGGTGGTCGCACCCACGCGGGAATTGGCTTTGCAGGTCAAGCGCGAGCTTGAATGGCTTTACGAATTTGCCGGGGCCAAGGTCATCTCGACCGTGGGCGGGATGGATATGCGGGATGAACGGCGCGCGCTGGATCGCGGGACGCATATTGTCGTCGCCACCCCCGGACGGCTGGTCGACCACATCAAGCGCGGCTCTCTTGATATGTCTGATATCCGCGCGGTGGTGCTGGATGAGGCGGATGAGATGCTGGACCTTGGGTTCCGGGAAGATCTCGAATTCATCCTGAGCGAAGCGCCCGAAAACCGTCGAACGCTGCTATTTTCGGCCACCGTGCCAAAGATGATCGCAAAGCTTGCGGAGAATTACCAAAAGCCCGACGCCGTGAGGCTGCAAACCGTGGCAGAGCGTGAGCAACACAGCGATATCGCGTATCGCGCCATGCTTGTGGCCGGAAACGATCCTGAGAATGCGATCATCAATGTGCTGCGCTACTATGAGGCGCCAAATGCGATTGTCTTCTGCAACACGCGGGCGATGGTCAGCCGGTTGACCGCGCGGTTCTCGAACCGGGGGTTTCAGGTGGTCGCGCTGTCCGGCGAGCTAAGCCAGAGCGAGCGCAGCCATGCCTTGCAAGCCATGCGCGATGGACGGGCACGGGTCTGCGTTGCGACAGACGTGGCCGCGCGCGGCATTGACCTGCCAAACCTTGATCTGGTCATCCATGCGGAGCTTCCGAACAATGGCGAGACATTGCTACACCGGTCAGGCCGGACAGGACGGGCCGGGCGCAAGGGTGTCTCGGCCATTATTGTCCCCCAGCGTTGGTCAAAGAAAGCCGAACGTCTGCTGAAATTTGCCAAAGTGCAGGCGGATTGGGGGGCAGCCCCAACAGCCGATGAAGTGCTTGAGCGAGATGAGCAACGGATGTTTGCCGATCCGAGCTTTACGGAGGCTTTGACCGGCGATGAACAGAAATTCGTCTCTAAATTGGCCGAAACCTTCTCACCAGAGCAAATCGCCGCTGCTTACCTGCGTCTTTACCGGGCACGGCAAACCGCGCCCGAAGACCTGGCCGCGCCCTCTGCAAAGGATAAGCCAAAGCCACGCCAAGAGTTCGGCCCGTCGGAGTGGTTCTCTATTTCAGTGGGGCGCAATGACCGGGCAGAGCCGCGTTGGCTACTGCCCATGCTTTGCCGGATGGGCGATATTTCGAAAGACGAGATCGGTGCCATCCGCGTGCAGGAGGCAGAGACCTATGTTGAGATCAAACAAAGCGCAGTTCCGGGCTTCACCGCCGCACTTGGCGACGGCATGGCGTTGGAAGAGGGCGCAGTGCTGACCAAGCTCGACCACGTCCCCGACACATCGCGGCCGCCACGGTTCGACAAGGGCAGCAAGCCCGGCGGGAAACCGCGTTTTGACAAGCCCAAGGGCGGCATGGCTTCAACCCGCCGCAAGCCATTGGACGATGCAGGCGATCCACGCCACGCGCCGAAAGAAAAAAAGGAATGGAAAGACAAGAAGCC
>CAYLVP010000111.1:0-7102 GCA_964387155.1 uncultured Rhodobacterales bacterium
AGGCCCCGGGCTTCGTTGGTCCGGGGCATGCGCCCGTACAGCGCTGAAACGCTCCACTGGACCGTTTCTGTGACGCGGGTCTTCCGCCCCATGGGCCGGCGATGGTGACGGGCTGGTGCGGCGAACCGGAGGGCATAGTCTGAGAGCGCGATGGTGACGGGCTGGTGAAGGGAGATGGCGGCCATCGGAGAGCGGGCGGTTGGTCAATGGTGAATGGGGCTTGGCAGGCGGTGAAACGCGCTAGATAATGGCCCGGACACAAAGATTTGAGGCCCCGCATGGCCAGCAAGCACCGTTCATTTGCAATCATCGGCCTGGGGTCCTTCGGGGCCACGGTGGCGCGCGATTTGCAGCGCTTTGGCAATGAGGTGATCGGCATCGACATCAATGAAAGCCTGGTCTCCAACGTGGTCGACGAGCTTGACCAAGCCCTTATTCTGGACGCGCGCGACGACGGCGCGCTGCGCGAGGCGGGGATCGACAGTGTCGATGCAGGGGTCATCGCCATCGGGACGGATATCGAGGCGAGCGTGCTGGCGACGATCAACCTCAAGACCATCGGCGTGGATATGATCTGGGCCAAGGCGACCTCCAAAAACCACCACCGTATCTTGTCGAAGCTGGGCGTTTCCCGCGTCATTCACCCCGAACGCGAGGTCGGTCAACATGTGGCGCAGGTGCTCAACAACCCGCTGGTGCGCGACTATGTGAGCCTTGGCAACGGCCAGCATGTAGTCAACTTCCGCGTGCCCAAGACCCTGCAGGG
The DNA here is from genome assembly GCA_964387155.1 of uncultured Rhodobacterales bacterium. Lineage (GTDB taxonomy): Bacteria > Pseudomonadota > Alphaproteobacteria > Rhodobacterales > Rhodobacteraceae > Litoreibacter. The sequence continues at coordinate 767 of CAYLVP010000111.1, forward strand.
CAAGTCACTGTCCGAGCTGAGCTATCAGGCCGACCACGCATTGCGCTGCATCGGGGTGCTGCGCGGGACGGAGTATATCGGGCATGACGACTCCAGCTGCACGTTGGAGAAGGACGACCTGCTGCTGTTGCTGGGCAGCCGCCAAAGCCTGCGTGACTTCGCGCGCGAACTGTAGCGGCCTTCTGTGTCGCGCCTGCATTTCTCTGTCCGGAAACGGCGTTTCAGCCCGCCTGCATTCCTCGCGCTGATCTATGCGGGCTTCATCGTCGCAGGCGCGGTCGCCCTGCGTCTGCCGATGAGCAACCATGGCGATGTCAGCTTCAGCGACGCGATCTTCACAGCGGCCTCTGCCGTGACGGTGACGGGGCTGGTCGTGGTCGATACCGGATCGGATTTCACGCTGACAGGCCAGATCATCGTGGCCCTTCTGATCCAGATCGGCGGGTTGGGGCTGATGACCTTTGCGGCGCTGCTGCTGACCATGCTGGGGCTGACCATCGGGATGCCGCAGCGGCTGGTGCTGCGCGACGAGCTGGGCCAGACCGGGGTGAGCGAGCTTTTGGTCCTTGTGCGGGTCGTGGTGCTGGTGGCCTGCGTGGCCGAGGGGCTGGGAACGGCCCTGCTGATGATCGTCTTCGTGCCGGAATTTGGGTGGTCCACCGGCTTCTGGCAGGCGCTGTTTCACGCCATATCGGCCTTTAACAATGCAGGCTTCTCGCTGTTTTCTGACAGCCTGTCGGGCTATGTGGCCGACCCCGTGGTCAACGTCACCATCACGCTGCTTTTTATCATCAGCGGGCTTGGCTTCGTCGTGTTGGCCGACCTGAACCGGCAGCGGCGGTGGTCAAAGCTGACGCTGCACAGCAAGCTGATGCTGTCGGGCACGCTGGTTCTGATCCTCATCGCCTGGCTGCTGTTTGCGGTGCTGGAATGGCGCAACCCGGCCACGCTTGGCGGGCTGGACGGCACGGGCGCGCGCCTTCTTGCGAGCTGGTTTCAGGCGGTCACACCGCGCACGGCGGGGTTCAACACGCTGGACTACGCCCAGATGGAGGACAGCACCACGGTGATGACGCTGGGGCTGATGCTGGTGGGCGGCGGGCCGTCCTCGACCGCCGGAGGCATCAAAGTGACGACCCTGATCGTTCTGGTGCTGGCCACGCTGGCCTTCTTCCGCAGGCAGGAGCGGATCAACGTCTTTCACCGCAGCATAGGGTTGAGCGAGATCATGAAAGTGCTGGCGCTTACCGTGCTGTCGATCTTTCTGGTGCTGATCGGCCTGTTCCTGATGTCGATCACCTATAGCGGCGATTTCCTGGACCTCGTGTTCGAGGTCTTTTCCGCCTTCGGGACGGTGGGCCTGTCGCGCGGGGCCACGGGAGAGCTGGACGCGTTCGGACGGGCCGTGATCATCGTGATCATGTTCGTGGGCAGGCTGGGCCCGCTGACGCTTGCCTTCTTTCTGGCCACGCAGAGCAAGCCCAGGGTGGGCTACCCGGCGGGCAAGGTGTTTCTGGGCTGAGGCCGGGCTACGCCAGTGGCTGGGTCAGCTGGGGCCCCTCGGCGCGGTTGGAGTTGACGGCGGGCGCGACCCGGAAGAAATCCAGCTGCTCGGGCGGGGCGGGTTTCATCAGCGGGGCCGCGCCATGGCCGGATTCGCCGAGCCAGAGCGCATAATCTGAGGGCGCAATCGTGACCGGCTGGCGGTGATGGATGGCCGACATTTTCTGGGTCGCAGCCGTGGTGACGATGGCGCAGGTGGTGTGGGCCTCGCCGTCCCGCTCCCACCGCTGCCAGATGCCCGCGAAGGCCAGCGGCGCGCCTTGGGGCGGGTGGATATACCAGGGCAGCCGCGCCTCCCCCTCTTTCGTCCATTCGTAGAAACCGGTGGCCGGGATCAGGCAGCGCCGTGTGCGCACCGCGTCGCGGAAGGCGGGTTTGGTGGCAATGCTTTCGCCGCGCGCATTGATCAGGAGCGGGCCGCCGTTGGGCTTGGCGTACCAATGCGGGATGAAGCCCCAGCGCATCGGCACCAGATGCCGCACCCCCTGATCGGAGGTGATGGCGCAGACCGTATTGGTGGGGCAGATATTGTAATTGGGCAGCGGCGGCAGATCATTGGCCAGCTGCGCGCCGAAAAGCTGGCTCATCGCGTCATGCGGCAGGGTCAGGGCGTAGCGTCCACACATGCCAGCCATGGTGGCGGGAGACCGGCCCGGAGCGCAAGGGGTTTGCCGCCCCGCCCGACACAAGATGCCGGGCGGGCGATATGTTCCAAGGGTTACGCCTCGGGTTTGAGGCCGCTTGATTTAGCCCTTGAGGCCGCCAGCGCGTGCCTCATGGCAGAGGGTCTTGAAGGTCGGTTGAAGGGTCAGCCGCGCGCGGCGCGCTCCAGGCTGGGGTATCTGGAGCCAAGCGTGATCCCCCGCGCAATGAAGGAGATCAGAAGCGCGGCCCAGAGGCCGTGATTGCCCATGAGTGGCAGCAGCGCGAGGATTGCCGCCCAGTATATGATGAAAGACAACAGCATCATGTTGCGCATGTCGCGCCCGCGCGTGGCCCCGATGAAGATACCGTCGAGCATCCATGCCGCGCAGCCCACGAGCGGCGCGGCGACCATCCACCACAGGTAGCGGCGGGCCTCGTCCTGCACCTCAGGGGATTTGGCCATGACGTCGATCAGCCACGGCCCGCCAAGCGCAAAGAAGACGGACATGCCCAGACAGATCGCCGCCCCGCCGGACGAGGCCACGATCGCGGAGCGGCGGACGCGGGCGGGCTGCCCACGGCCATAGGCGCGCGCGATCAGCGTCTCGGCGGCGAAGGCGAACCCGTCCATGGCGTAGGCGGTGATATACATGAACTGCACCAGTACCTGATTGGCCGCGAGCGTCACATCGCCAAAGCCCCCGCCGAGGAACACGAAGGAGGAGAAGATGATCATCAAGAGCAGCGAACGGATCAGGATGTCGAGATTGACAAGCATCATCCGCACAAGCCGCGCGCGGTCGAAGATCCGCGGCCAGTTGCGCCAGGCCGGGTTGACGAAGGCCGCGCGGCACAGGTAGAGGCCCAGGCCCGCGCCGGTGATCTCGGCGATGACGGTGGCAATGGCCACGCCCTCCACCCCCCAGCCAAAGCCCAGCACGAAGAGGAAATCGAGCGCGACGTTGAGCCCGTTCATCACCAGCTGTATCCAGAAGACGCCCGAGCTGCGCTCCATCGCGACAAGCCAGCCGGTCAGCGCATAGACCGAAATGGCCGCCGGCGCAGACCAGATGCGGATGGCCAGATAACTGCGGGCGAGCGTTTCGACCTCGGCGGGGGCGGGCGAGAGCTGGAAGGCTGCGTAAAACAGCGCCGATTGCAGCGCGATGAGGATCACACCGCCCGCGCCCGCGATAAGCAGCGCGCGGGTCAGAAGGGCGGAGACCTCGTCGCGGTCCCCCGCCCCCTCGGCCTGCCCCACCATGCCGACCGTGCCCATGCGCAAAAAGCCAAAGACCCAGTAGAGCGTCGAGAGGATAATCGCGCCCATGGCGACGGCCCCGATGGGGGCGGCCTCGCCCAATTGGCCGATAACGCCGACATCCACCGCCCCCAGGATCGGCACGGTGGCGTTGGACAGCACGATGGGCAGCGCGATTTTCCAGACCCGCCTATGCGTGATGGGCTGAGGGGCGGCGGATGGCTCAGCCATCTTTGTCGGTGCTTTGGCCCTCAGACGGCGCCGGCATCAGGAAATGCCCGGTGGCCTGCGCAAACAGGCGGGTGCGATTGTCCTGCCAGGCCTCGACATGGACCGAGGCATAGCGCCGCCCGGACCGGTTGAGCCGCGCCCGCGCATAGGCGTCGCGCGGCAGGCCGGAGCGCAGATAATCAACGGTGAAATCGATGGTCTTGGGGATGCGGGGCAGGATATCGCTTTGCGCATCGATCTGGCCCGCCTCAAGATCGGCCCAAAGCGTGGCCCATGTGAGCTCGATCACCGCTGTGACCTCCAGAAAGGAGGCCGTCGCCCCGCCATGCAGCGCCTGCAGCATCGGGTTGCCCACCAGCGCGGGCTTGAAGGGCAGGATCGCGGTCAGCTCGTCGCCGCGCCGGTCAAAGGTCACGCCCAGAAAGCGCACATAGGGAATGGCCTCGGTCAGTTGCGACAGGGCCGCGTCGCGGCGGGATTTGACGACCTGTACGGGTTCGGGGGGTTTCATGGGCTAGCCGGCCTTGCTGCGTTGGAAGGTGAAGGCGCCGGTGGCGGCGGCCACGGGGTTGTCCGCGTCATCATCCCAGGCGGTTGCCCGCACAAAGGCCACGGCCCGGGTGACGTGGTAGCATGTGGCCTCGGTCCGCAGGCTTTGCCCGGGTCTGGCCGCGCGCATATAGTCGATGCGCAGATCGATGGTGGCCGTGGCGACCGGGGCCTCTGGATGGCTCATCACGGCAGCGCCGCCGCAAGTGTCCATCAGCGCCAGCACCGCGCCGCCATGGATCACGCCCGAGCGCGGATCGCCCACAAGATCGTCGTTATAGGGCATGGAGATCACGGCCCTCCCGCCCCCGATCTCATCCAGGCTCATCGACAGGGCCTGCGAAAACGGGATGGCCTCGATGAATTGCCGGGCAATCCTGGTGCGGTCGGGATCGGTCATGATGGGGCGGCTCTTTATTGTGTAGACGGCATTTAACCAGCCGCAGGGCCGGGGCCGCAAGCGGGAACTGCGCAGAAAGAATGACGTAGGGTCACTTTATGCTAGGCAATCGGGGCGCGGCACGGCAAGATGAAGATCAACCGCCACTGCGCAGCGCCTTTTTATGCCCCAGACCCGCCTCACCTTCAAAGAGATGTGCGCCAAGTTTGACGTCACCCCCCGGACCTTGCGCTACTACGAATATATCGAGCTGCTCCAGCCCGAGCGGGACGGGCGGTCCCGGTTCTACCATGCCCGCGAAGTTGCCCGGATGAAGCTGATCATGCGCGGCCGCAAGTTTGGCTTCTCGCTGGAAGACATCCGGCAATGGCTCGACCTCTATAATACCGACCACCAGAATCAGACCCAGATGCAAAGCTGGATCGAGCTGGCCGACCGGCAGATGGAAGAGCTCAAATCGCGCCGCACACAGATTAGTGAAGCCATCGATGAATTGCAGACGCTGCGCGATCAGGTGGCAAAAGGGCTTTGAGCGGAGGAGCAGGCATAGGCCATTAACTGGGACTCACGATCTCAATAACGTCAAATATGAGTAAAATAAGGAGGATTTCCCCCTAAACCCGCTTTTCAAAGCGCTTTGATCCAGAAACAAAATTACCCCAACATGTGGCAAATCTTTGCTGACCTTTCGTCAGCCCGATTGTGACGCCACGTTACGTTGACGTGCACGTCAAGAACAGTTGTAAGAATGAGTTGAGATACGCAGGTCTGCCTCACTGAAAATCGAACGCAACCTATTCGGCAAAAGTGAGGACGACACAATGACCGAGGGAATAATGACCATTCGCGAGATGTGTGACGCATTTAGTGTAACGCCGCGCACCCTGCGGTTCTATGAGGCCAAGGAGCTGATCTTTCCTGTCCGTGACGGGCAGAAGCGGCTTTACAACAAAACCGACCGCGCCCGGCTGAAGCTGATCCTGCGTGGCAAACGGTTCGGCTTCTCGCTGGAGGAAATCCGCCAGCTTCTCGACATGTACCACCTCGATGACCAGCAGGCCACGCAACTGACAAAGACCTACGAGATCGCCACCCAACGCCTGGGCGACATGATCCGCCAGCGCGACGAGCTGACCGAAGCGATCACCGATCTTCAGAACCAGCTGCGCTGGGGCGAGAAGATGCTGGCCTCTCTCGAAGATCAGGAGCACATGCCGCGCGCCGCCGCGGGCTGACCGAAACCACCCATCACGCACCCATACCCGGAGGACCAACATGCCGACTTACACCGCCCCTGTGAAGGACATGCAATTCGTATTGCACGACCTGCTCAAAGCGACCGAGCAGGACATACCCGGCTATGACGAGCTGGATGCGGATTTCACCAACGCGATTCTGGAAGAGGCCGGAAAGATCTCCTCCGAGGTGCTGCAGCCGCTCAATATCGTCGGCGACACAGAGGGCTGCGTGCTGGAAAACGGTGTGGTGCGGACGCCCACAGGCTTCAAAAAGGCCTTTGACCAAATGAAGGAGGGCGGCTGGACCGCACTTGACTGCGACCCGGACTATGGCGGCCAGGGCCTGCCCTACCTGATGGCCACCGCCGTGGGGGAGATGATGGTCTCCGCCAATATGGCGTTCAACATGTATCAGGGCCTGACCCATGGCGCCTACTCGGCGATCCACG
>CAYLVP010000112.1:0-6794 GCA_964387155.1 uncultured Rhodobacterales bacterium
GTGCTGCATGTGGATGCGGGCTACCATGTGGTCGGCATGAAGGCCGTCGATGCGCCTGATATCGAGAAATCCTGAACGGAGCCGCTGCTATGAACGTCAAGGATGACGCCCGCCTGCCCCATGAAAAAGGCTTCCACATCAGCTGGGATCAAATTCACCGTGACAGCCGCGCGCTTGCGTGGCGGCTTGACGGCCATGGGCCGGATGATGGGGCGTGGCGGGCCGTTGTGGCGATCACCCGTGGCGGCATGGCGCCCGCGATGATTGCCGCGCGCGAGCTCGACATTCGCACCGTCGATACGATCTCGATCAAATCCTACGATCACCAGACGCAATCCGAGGCGGCGGTGTTGAAAAAGCCCGACGCTGAGATGATGGGGGACGGCACCGGCATCCTGATCATCGACGATCTGGTTGATAGCGGTAAAACCCTTGAGGTCGTCCGCGCGCTCTACCCCAACGCTCATTTTGCCACAGTCTATGCCAAACCCAAGGGCCGACCCCAGGTCGACACGTTCATCACCGAGGTCAGCCAGGACACATGGATCTTCTTCCCGTGGGATATGGCGATGCAATATGTGAAACCGTATCGCGGCACCGACTGATGGCCTTGCTCAACCCCAATATGGCCGCCACCTTCCCGCCCCCGGTGATGGAGGCGCGGCGCTGGATTGAGGGCGTGACCTTCCCCGACACCCGCCCGCTGATCAATGTCAGCCAAGCCGCCCCCGTCGACCCGCCCCCGGCAGAGATGCGCGCCGCCATGGCGCAATTTGTGATAGAAGACGACGCGGCGCATCTCTATGGGCCGGTGCTGGGGCTGCCGGCCCTGCGGGCCAAGGTCGCTGCTGACTGGAGCGCAAGCTATGGCGGTGACATCTCGGCGGATCATGTCGCGATCACCTCGGGCTGCAACCAGGCCTTTGCCGCGACGATTGCAACGCTGGCGGGCGAAGGCGACGAGGTGATCCTGCCGACGCCTTGGTATTTCAACCATAAGATGTGGCTCGATATGGGTGGGATCCGGTCGGTTGCTTTGCCTGCCGGGCCGGGGCTGATCCCATCCGCTGAGGATGCGGCCAAGCTGATCACGTCCAAGACACGCGCTATTGCGCTGGTGTCCCCCAACAATCCGGGCGGCTCGGAATACCCGAGCGAGGTTATCGCTGCCTTCCGCGACCTGTGCCGCGCCCATAAGATCGCGCTTATCGTGGATGAGACCTACCGCGACTTTGACAGCCGCACCGGCGCGCCGCATGCGCTGTTCCAGGACGCGGGCTGGGATGACACGCTGATCCAGCTTTATTCCTTCTCGAAAGCCTACCGGCTGACCGGGCACCGGGTCGGCGCGATGATCGCACATCCCGACAGGTTGGCCGAGGCGGAGAAATTCCTCGACACGGTCGCGATTTGCCCCAACCAGCTGGGACAGCGCGCCGCCCTTTGGGGGATGGAGCATCTAGGCGATTGGCTGGCCCGCGAACGGCTCGAAATCCTCGACCGCGCGCAGGCAATCCGCGACGGCTTCCCCGCACTTGAGCCCAAGGGCTGGGCGCTTGAGGGATGTGGCGCCTATTTCGCATGGATGCGACATCCGTTTGAGGTCCCGTCCGACCAATTGGCTCAGCGCATGGTCAGCGAGATCGGTGTGCTCTGCCTGCCCGGGACGATGTTTGTTCCCGAGGGTCAGGTGGCTGGCGCGCAGGCGCTCAGAATTGCCTTTGCCAATATCGACCGGGCCGGGATCGCGCAGCTTTACGAGCGGCTCAACCAGCTTTGATCGCGCCAGGGGTGAGCCGCGCACAACACCCGCTTGCCCCCTTCCCCGCAACGGTTTACCAACGCCAAAACCTAACCGATAGGCAGCGCAGATATGGCCAAGAAATCCAACATCAAAGCCCCCGCAAGCTCGATGCGGCGCGGCAGCACCGGCAAGGTTTTTGTCTGGATCATTCTTGTGCTTTTGATCCTGGGTCTGGCCGGATTCGGGGCCAACAGTGTGGGCGGCAATATCACCACCATCGGCAGCGTGGGACGCACCGATATCTCGACGGGCGATTACTTCCGCGCGCTGCAGCAAGAGCTGTCCCTTGAAAGCCGCCGCCGAGGTCAGCAGGTAACGATCCAGCAGGCCCGGGCCGAAGGCATCGACCAACGCGTGCTGGACCGTCTGGCAGGTGTCGCCGCGTTGAGCGAAGAAACCCGCGACCTGCAGCTGTCTGTCGGCGACGCGGAGGTGGCCGTCCAACTGCGCGGCGTGCCTGCCTTCCAGGGCCCGACCGGCGCCTTTGACCGTGACCGCTACGAATTTGCCCTGCGGCAGAACGGCACACGCCCCACCGAGTTCGAGGATGAGCTGCGCCTGGTCGCCGCCCGCGCGCTCTTGCAGCAAAGCGTGACAGGTGGGCTTACCGTCTCCGAGACATATGCCAACACGATCTACAACTTTCTGGGCGAGCGGCGCTCGTTCCGCTGGGCAGAGCTGGACGAGAGCTTCCTGACCGAAGACATCCCCGCGCCGACTGATGCGCAATTGCAAAGCTTCTACGAGGCAGAAGGCGCGCAGTTCCGCACCGCAGAGATACGCAAGCTCAGCTATGCCTGGCTGACCCCGGACATGCTGCTGGACACGATCGAGGTCGATGAGGCGCAGCTACGCGCGCTCTATGACGCCCGCAGCGCCCAATATAACCAACCCGAGCGGCGTCTTGTCGAACGGCTGGGTTTCGCCTCGGCTGAAGAGGCGTTGAAAGCAAAGTCCGACATCGAAGGGGGTGCGGCCACATTTGAACAGCTGGTCGAGGACCGTGGCCTGACCCTTGAGGACGTCGATCAGGGGGAAGTGGCCCGCGCTGATCTTGACGCAGACGTGGCAGACGTGGTCTTCGCGCTGGATCAGCCCGGCCTGACAGAGCCCGTGCAAACCTCGCTGGGACCGGTGCTCTACCGTGTCAACGCGCTGCTGGAGGCGACGACCATCAGTTTTGAGGATGTCCGGGACGATCTGGTTGCAGAATTCACCGCCGACCGGGCGCGGCGCATCATCGAGGATGAAATTGTCGCCGTGGATGACCTGCTGGTCGGCGGCGCCACAATCGCGGAGCTGGGTGACGAGACCCCGATGCAGGTCGGCACGCTTGACTATACCGGGGAAAGCGGCGATGGCATTGCCGGCTATGCCGCCTTCCGCGCAGAAGTCGCGCAGCTCGACACTGGCGATTTCCCCGAGGTGCGCGAGCTGAGCGATGGCGGCATCTTCGCGGTGCAGCTGGACGAGATCGTGCCCCCCGCCCTGCCCCCGCTGGCCGATATCCGCGCGGATGTTGTCACGGCCTGGACCGCAGATCAGCAGGCCCAGAAACTGGCCGCGCTTGGCGAAGAGCTGGCCGAACAAATCCGGGGCGGCACCCGGATGGCCTCGCTCGACCTGGCCGCCCGGGCCGAGATTGATCTCGCCCGCAGCGATTTCATCGAAGAGGCCCCCGTGGGCCTTCTGGCGCGTGTCTTCGAGATGGAAGAAGGGGAGATCGCCTTCGTGCAAGACCCGTCAGGCCGCGCCGCGATGATCGAGCTGACCGACATCTCCACCCCCAGCTTGACTGACGAGCGGGCGGAGGCTGTCACCGGCCAGCTCAATGCCGTGGCATCTGAGGGTCTGGCAGCTGACGTGTTTGAGCTGTTTGGCCGCGCCGTGCAAAACCGCCACGGGCTCAGCCTCGATCAAACCGCCGTCAACGCCGTGATCAGCCAGTTCGGCGGCGGAGCTGGGCATGGCGGGCAGTAAGCCAGATGGCGTTGCTCCCCTCGTTTGACGCTTTCGCCACCGGGTTCGAAGCGGGTCACAACCAATTGGTCTACACGCGGCTGGCCGCCGACCTTGATACGCCAGTGTCGCTGATGCTCAAGCTCGCGGATGCGCAACCTGACAGCTTCATGCTGGAATCTGTGACCGGCGGCGAGGTGCGCGGGCGGTATTCGATCATCGGGATGAAGCCCGATGTGATCTGGCGCTGTCACGGCACCACCTCCGAGATCAACCGACAGGCGCGCTATGACCGCACGGCCTTCACACCCTGCACCGAAGACCCGTTAACGGCGATCCGGTCGCTGATTGCCGAAAGCCGGATTGACCTGCCTGACGACCTGCCCGCCGCCTCGGCCGGGCTGTTTGGATATCTGGGCTATGACATGATCCGGCTGGTCGAACATCTGCCCGATATCAACCCCGATGTGCTGGGCGTGCCTGACGCGGTGCTGACCCGCCCCTCGGTGATTGCCGTGCTGGACGGGGTCAAGGGCGAGGTCATCGTTTGCGCGCCCGCCTGGGTGGGCGACGGCCAATCGGCCCGCGCAGCCTATGCGCAGGCCGCCGAACGCGTCATGGATGCCGTGCGTGATCTGGACCGCGCAACGCCATCGGCCAGCCATGATCTGGGCACCGAGGCGGATGCCGATAACCCGGTTTCCAATTTCAGCCATCAGGCCTATCTCGACGCGGTCGAGACCGCGAAGGACTATATCAAGGCGGGCGACATCTTTCAGGTGGTCCCGTCTCAGCGCTGGACACAGGACTTCACCCTGCCGCCGTTTTCGCTGTACCGCGCGCTACGCCGCACCAACCCCTCGCCCTTCATGTTCTATTTCAACATGGACGGGTTCCAGATTGTGGGCGCGAGCCCTGAAATTCTGGTCCGCGTCTTTGGCAAAGAGGTCACGATCCGCCCCATCGCCGGCACCCGCAAACGCGGCACCACGCCCGCAGAAGACAAGGCGCTGGAAGAGGACCTGCTGGCCGACCAGAAAGAGCTGGCCGAGCACCTGATGCTGCTTGATCTGGGGCGCAACGATACGGGCAAGGTCTCGAAGATCGGAACGGTCCGGCCGACCGAGAAATTCATCATCGAACGCTACAGCCATGTGATGCACATCGTCTCCAACGTGGTTGGCGAGCTGTCAGACGAGCATGACGCGCTGTCCGCGCTGCTGTCGGGCCTGCCAGCCGGAACCGTCTCTGGCGCGCCCAAGGTCCGCGCGATGCAGATCATCGACGAGCTCGAGCCCGAAAAGCGCGGCGTCTATGGCGGCGGCTGCGGGTATTTCAGCGCGAATGGCGACATGGATATGTGCATCGCGCTGCGCACGGCGGTGGTTAAGGACGGCAAGCTCTACACGCAGGCGGGCGGCGGCGTTGTCTATGACAGCGACCCCGAGGCCGAGTTCGAAGAGACGGTCAACAAGGCCAAGGCCATCCGCATGGCCGCCAGGGAAGCAGGCCTTTTCGGGCGCAGCGGCAACAGCAGCTAAGCGCCCCCGCGCGCCCTATTGCCCGCCCAGCATCAGCTGCGAGGCAGGCACGATGGTCAGATCCGCGGCCTTTTCCTCCAACGCCCATTCGACAATTGCGGTGATCGTGTCGGGGCGGTTATGGCCGATCACCAGCACCGACCCGTCCCGCGCCGCATTGAAAGCCGCACGCTTGAGGTAGCGCTTGATCTTTTCGACCCCTTCCTCCTGTGCATCGAGGACCCGGAAGATCGTTGCAGAAGGCACCCCGGCACGCCGCGCGGTTTGCTGGGCAGAGTTCAGGCCCCGGTCATAGGTCACCAGCGCGTGTCCTGTCTCGCTGATCGCATCTACGACGGGCCGCGCCAGGCTGCGATTGCCTTGGATGCGCCCATCCAGCGGGTCGAGGACGCCAATCGCCTCGTTGAGCACCGAGAAGTAGCCATCCATCGCAACCGCCACATCGCCCGGTTCCGCCTCTACCGGCAGATCATCGAGCATGGCCAGGATTTCCACCCCACCGTCACGGTAAAAGGCAGACCGCTCCCGCGCGCCAATCGCGGAGGGCGCAAGCGCGACGGTAAAAGGCACCGCCAGATCGCCCAGCGGCGCGGCGCGGCCCTCATCAATCAAGATCAGCCCTATCAAATCCCCGGCGGGCGTGGCCTCAACATTGGCCGAATAGGCTTGCAAAGCTGGGCCCGCCTGCTGGGCTGCCTCGCTTTCCGGGGCCACCTCTGGCGCATCCGTGGATTCGAGCTCTTCGGGGGCGGGCGCGGGGTTCTGCGCCCCGATCCGCGGCAGGCGATTTGTGACCACGCCTGTGCTGGGGGTTTCTGCGACCGGGACGGGCAATGTGATGGGCGTGTCAGCGGAGATGGCCGTCACCTGTTGCGCTGTTGCCGGGACCGTCGCGTCGGCGACAGAAGGGGTCTCGATTGCGGCAGATTGCACTGGCGCTGCGGGTGCGTCGGGCTCGGTGGCCAGCTTGATCGGGGCTGCGGGCGCGGGATCCTTCACCGGGGCTTCATCCACGGAAGCTTCATCGCTTATTGGCAGCGCCAAAGCGTTTGGCTGGATCGGGTCAGCCACCGTGCCTGTGCGCGGCGCTGCAAGGTTGGCCGTGACAAGCGGCGCGTCTTGCGGGGCTGCGGGCACTTGCGGCGCTTCGGCCTCGCTTGCGAATGTCACTTGCGCGCGCGCAGGCACTTCGACTTCGGCCACCGGAACATCGCGGGAGCTGTCCACATCGAGCGCCGGGCCGGGCTGCGCCGCGCTGTCTTGCGCGCGCAGGAGGGCGGGCAAGTCCGGCTCGCTCTGCGCCTCGGCCACGGCTGCGACCTGCGGGGCGTCGGCCAGCACGTTGGGGGCGGTGGCGTCCAGCTCCTGCAGCGCGCCTGATGCCAGATCAGTGCTGCCTGCTAACGGCGCGGCGCTTTCTTGTTCGACCGCGGACGCGTCGGTCTGATCTTCAGGCTCAGGCTCAGGCTCAGGCTCAGGCTCAGGCTCAG
>CAYLVP010000113.1:0-6553 GCA_964387155.1 uncultured Rhodobacterales bacterium
AGGCGCCTTCGCCATTGCACGCGATCTGGCGGAAAAGGCGGGCACGTTTAAGCCCGCCAAGAAAGCGGGGTAGGTTGCTTGCGATCAGTATCCTACCCGCGATGTCACCTTGGGGTCAGCCGGGACCATCCTTGATGGCCCCGGTTTGACGTCATCGCCGTGCGTTTCAGTTTTGCGGCGTGATCAACAGGTGGTCGATGATCGTGACGCCGGGGGCATCTTCGGAACGGAAGAAGGTTATGGCACCGTTTCGGTCTGCTCTCGCGGTTGCGGTGACACGCACCTCGTAATTGCTCCATCCGCCATCCACGGTGACCACACCCCCGCTGCCGGTATCAACAGGGCCATAGGTGAGCCGCGACGGGTTGCCGCCATCCAGAATAGACTTCGCGCGGAAATTCAGATCGTAAGTCCGACCCGGCTCTAGGGCGTATCCGCGCAGGCTGACCGCACTGCCTGCGGGAACGTTCAGCCCGAAAAACGGCTGGCCCGGACCGTCAAACCAGTCATGCTCTCCATCTGCGGTGAAAAGCGCATGCTGGTCTTTGCTGCCTGTCCACATGTCCCGCTCGTCAATGGATGCGAAATTAAACGCGTCGCCTTCACGCACGAAGGACAAGGCACGGACAAGGATGGCGCCGCCGCCCTCAGTCAGTTCCAGCGAGATTTCAGGCTTGTCGCAGCGCAACTCGACAGTTGTGCCGAGCAACATGCGTTCAAGCGGGGCCTGACCGCGGGCAGGAATCGTGATCTCATCTAGATAGGTCACGCTCGAACATCTCGAACGGATTTCCAGCTCACCCTTGTCCTGTGTCGCGGCGAATTCCACCGTGATGCGATGCGCGCCGCGGCTGAGATTGTTCATTTCCGGCGGGAGGGTGATGCGCTTGCCCTCCTGCAGAATCAACGCGCCTTCCGCATTTTCGACTGCAACACGACGCATGGGGCCCCTTGCCAACGGATTGAGGGTGGTCGCCACATCAGATGACAGAATGGGGGCGTAGCTCACGGGCGTGTCTTCATTCAGCCGCCAGCGGGCGCGGGTCAGCGGGTCAGTGAAGTTGAAGAAGTGATGCGGCTGGACCCAGTTCCACGCCATGGTCTCGGCGATAACGTCGTAAACGCGGTCTTTGTTTCGGTCTGTGATTGCCAGTTTCGACATTTGGGTGATGTCGTAGCAATTCGCCAGCACATCGCGGTCCGTCACTGTCTGGGGATCTACGTATCTGAAACGCGTCGGTATTCGGTCTGGGCGTGGTCGACCTTGCGGTATGTACGTTTCGACGATCATGCGATCACCTTCGGGCAACCCGTGGCCCAAGCTTGCATCAATGCTCAACGCGGTGCGCGAAGTCGCGCTGCCTGTGGCGGTCGGCCCCACGACAAGCCTATGTGTCTCTGACGAAAATTGGGCGCTACCCGACCCGCCAGGTGCCGTGAAAAGATCCATTTGGACCGTATGGGCATCTACCAAGTTCTGGGTTGCATCATCGCCAGCACAACCGATGAAGTTGGGGCCAGCCCATCTGTTCATGACACCTACAGCAGTCACTTTTCCCGCGGAGTAGAGGGTGCTCTGCCCCTGATTTCTGAGGACTGGGTGATTGGTCACCGGATTGCGCCAGGCGGAATAGACCTCGCTCCCTTCCCGGACGGGCCATTGAGCCACCACCGCCCGGCCATATTGAACGCCACCGGGGTAGTTTGCGCTTTCGGTCAACACGTCCGGGTCCGCATCGCTCAATTCCCGCGGGCGGCAATCCCAAAGAGCGAAGTCCGCATTGGAGCTGTAAAAGCCCGTGGCCAGAAAGCGTTGGCATCGCACCGTTGCAAATGTGGGTGGGAAGTTGACCATCGAGCGGTCTCGATAGGCCTCCATGTTGATCCCGTTAAACCCAGTGCCACCGCAGTGAGAGGCGCTCATGACGACATACGGGGCAACCCAGGTGGCTGTGCAGTTTGTAAAGTGCCCTACCGCATGGGAGTTGCGGATAACCGAGCCGTGCTCTGCATCATAGAAATCGACGATCCCCTCGACCCGGTTGGGGATTAAGTTTTGGATTGCCCTGACGCCAGCGAAATCAATGTCGCGAAGGGTCTGGGCGCCGGCGCCTTCCGCGCCTAGTAACGAAAGCCCTAGAAAAGCAGCGGGCATCATCCGAATAGTCACAATAACAATCCTTACTTGTTTAAATAGTGTAAGGATAGGAGAGGGATACGCGCCTAGTCCAGCCAAAACGGCGCGTATCTTATGAAGGCGATCTTGTCGGTCGGGCGGTCTGTTAGACGTCGCCCTGATACTCCCCGCGCGCCGGGTAGTCATTGGCAATCGCGAATTCGACCGCGCCCAAGAGCTCGCGGAATGAAGGGCGCACGAAGGGCATGGTCTGGACAGACATGTAGTAGAGCGTCTGATCGGCATTTACGAGGAACAGGCCGGGTTCGGAAAACAGGGCAGGCTCTTCAAGCCCGATAGAGGTTTTGCCGCGCGAGGTGGAGATATAGAGCCCCCAGTCGCGTGCCGTGCCGAGCGCGAGGTCATAGGCGTAGCGCAGCGTATCGCCCCCGACCTTGTCCTTCATCGCTTGTGTCCGCTCTTCCCCGTCGGTCGAGACGGCGACCGTTTTGATGCCATGTGCCGCAAAATCGCCCGTCAGCTTTTCGAGCTCGCCCAGATAGGTCGCACAGACCGGGCAATGCAGGCCTCGGTAGAAACAGACAATTGTGCCGCGCTCGCTGCCATCTTTGGACAGATCAAACGTACCGCCGCCCAGAAGGGGCAGGGTCAAATCGGGTGTTTTATGGCGGGGCATCAGCATGGGTGCAGGTCCTTTGCGTGTCATGAATGCCGTGAACAGTACTGCCTTCTGACCGCTGTGCTATATGCAGCAACGCACAGCCCCTGTGCGGATCACCGCATCCCCCGACGCACCAGCAAGAACCCCATCAAGGACAGCGTAGCGATAGAGGCGGCCAAGGGGATCGGGGTGCCGTTGAACATCTGCCCAATCGGGATGGCAAGTAGCACGCCCATCACCGTGGCAACCGCGCCAATGACAGAGGCCGCCAAGCCTGCAATATCGCCCAACGGCTCCATCGCGAGGGCGTTCAGATTGCCGATCACAAGCCCGACCATGAAAAATATCGAGACGCTCCAAAACAGATACAGCGCAAAGGGCAGGCCGATGGACACACCAATCAAGGTGATGAGTGCCGCGATGATCGCTTGCCCCAAAAACCCGATCTCGATCATCCGCCGCATGCCCAGCGCCGTGACCAGCCGCGCATTGAGCACACTGGCGCTGCCGCCCAGCACGGCAATAAGCGCGAACCATTCAGGGAAGCTGTCCGCGCGGCCAAAGCTCTGCCCGAAAATCTGCTGTTTCGAGCTGAGCGTGCCGAACAGGATCGCAAAAGTGCAGCCCTGCGCCAGCACCGACAGGGTAAAGGCGCGATGCGTGAAACAGCTTTTGGTCGCGGCCCATAGCTTGGCGGGGCGGAACGGGTGGCGGCGGGCGGGGGGCAGCGTCTCGGGCTGGCGCAGCATCAGCCACGCGGTCGCAATAAGGCAGAACAGCACGAAGGCCGTAAAAAGACTGCGCCACCCGAACGCATCGATGATCATCGCGCCGAGAAAGGGGGCAATTGCCGGAACCAGCGTAAAGATCAGCATCGCGTAGGACATGATCTGCGCCATGCGCCGCCCGGCATAAAGATCGCGGATGATGGCCAGGGCAACGATCCGTGGCGCGGCCACGCCCAGCCCCTGCAGGATGCGCGCGGCCAGCAGCGTCTCGAGGCTGTCGGCATTGCCCGCAAGCCAAGCGCCAAGACTATAAAGCATCGCACCCCCAAAGATCACCGGCTTGCGCCCGAAGCTGTCGGAGAGTGGGCCGGTGATCAAAGTGCCGACCCCCATGCCGAACAGGAAGGAGGTGATGACCAGCTGCGCCTTGTTGCCATTGCCCGGGCTGACCTCTGCCGCGATCTCGGGCAGGGCGGGCAGCATCGCATCAACCGAGAAAGCCACCATTGCAAAGAGCATCGCAATCAGCGCGATAAACTCGATCTGGGGGAGCGGTTTGGACGGGCTCAAGGTGCAAGTCGCGCGCAACGCCGTTTAGCTTTCGCCTGCCTTCACCCGCAGCTCATCAAGCACGCGCTCCCACAGGTCAGGGGGCTGAGCGCCGGGCAGCACATGTTGGTTGGCAACCACGAAAGTGGGCACGCCCGTCACGCCCCGCTCGCGGGCATGCGCGTCGCGGGCGGAGATGTCGTCCAGATCACTGTCGCTTGCCAGTAACCGTGTGACCATGTCGCGACTCATCTCAGCGGATTCAGCAATGTCGGCCAGCACTTCCGCATCACCAATATCCTTGCCGTCGACGAAATAGGCTTTGAACAGTTTTGAGACGATAGCGGTTTGCCGTCCCTCCAGCCCGGCCCAAT
This sequence comes from uncultured Rhodobacterales bacterium, assembly GCA_964387155.1. GTDB lineage: Bacteria > Pseudomonadota > Alphaproteobacteria > Rhodobacterales > Rhodobacteraceae > Litoreibacter. Next base: position 4,450 of record CAYLVP010000113.1, read on the forward strand.
GGATAAGCCGGTGGGCGTCAAGCGTATTCGGTGTCTTTTCAATGGCTTCAAAGTTGATCTTCAAGCCCGCTGCTTCTGCGGCATCCGCGATCTGGCTGTAGACCCTGACCGCGTTTTCCTTCCCGCCGAACTTGGTCTCTAGGTAGTCGCGCCGGTCCATGCCCTCGCGCGGCATGGCGGGATTCAGCTGGAACGGGTGCCATTCAATACGGAACGGGTGGTCCGGGTTTTGCTCCAGCGCGCGATCAAGGCCGGATTTGCCGATATAGCACCAGGGGCAGATTGGGTCAGAGATGATATCAAGCTGGATCGTGGCGGACATGTGGGGCCTCGTGCTGGGCCCGCAACGCGCGCCGTTTCAGTTTGCCATTCACCCCATATGGTAGGGCGGTGAGGAAGATGTAAAGATGGACGCGCGCGTTGCGGGCAAGCCTGGGCTCAGCACAGGCGCGCAAGACCTGTTCATTGGCATTATCTGCATGAAAATGCGATCACCGAAGCGGCAACCCAAGCTCAAGGACCCCTTCCGGTGCCGCGGCGCAAAGCGCGGCGCGTGGCCATTGCAAGTGACGCGGCGGCTGCGCTAAGCATCAGCCCATGTCGCTTGAAAAGCTCAAATCCCTGACCGTCACCCATGAAGACGGGTCCGAGACAGTGCCCGAGCCGGTCAATCTTGGTCAGCGCGTGCGCGAGCTGCGCAAAGAGCGGGACTGGACGCTGGAACGCGCGGCACAAGAAGCAGGACTGGCCCGTTCGACCTTGTCCAAGATCGAAAATGACCAGATGTCGCCAACCTTTGATCTGATGAAAAAGCTGGCCACGGGGCTGGGTATTGCGGTGCCGCAGCTCTTCACCCCGCCGCGCAAGGATCAGGTGTCGGGCCGGATGGATGTCACCAAGGCAGGCGCGGGCAAACCGCTGGTCACGACGACCTATGAACATGAGCTGCTTGCATCCGGGCTCATCAAAAAGGCCATGCTGCCTTACCGCGCGCAGATCCGGGCGCGGTCTTTTGAGGAGTTTGACGGCTGGGTGCGGCATGACGGGGAAGAATTTCTGTATGTGCTGACCGGCTCCCTGACGCTCTACAGTGAATTCTATGAGCCCGCCCAGATGAGCCGGGGCGACAGCGCCTATTACGACGCCTCGATGGGGCATAATCTGGTCTCAACCAGCGCCGAGGACGCCACTGTGCTTTGGGTGACGTCGCTGGGCTAGGTGTCGCCCGCTGTGGTTTCAGCAAAGAGCCAACGAAGGATATAGGTCCCCCCGGCTGCTGCGATGAGTTGCATTGCGATAAACATCGGGACATGGGCCGGGTCAATCCCTGCGAATGTGTCGCTGAAGCCCCGGGCAATGGTGACGGCCGGATTGGCAAAGCTGGTCGATGACGTGAACCAATAGGCCCCGGTGATATAAAGCGCGACAAGGGCGGGCACGGCGTCGGACCGAAAGCGCAGCCCGCCGAAGATCACGAATAGCAGCCCAAAAGTGGCGATGAGTTCGGACAGGTATTGCGCAGGTCCAGTCCGCGCGGTCTGCGACAGTTGCCAGACCGGACGTTCAAACATCAGATGGGTCAGCCAAACGCCGATAATACCGCCTGCAACCTGCAGGCAGATGTAAAAAGCGGCGGTACGCACAGCGATTTCCTCCCGCAGCAGAAAGACAAGCGTCACGGCCGGGTTGAAATGCGCGCCAGAAATCGGGCCAAGCGTGGTGATCAGCACATAAAGTATGCAGCCCGTGGCAACCGCATTGGCCAATAGCGCAAGGCCAAGATTGCCGCCAGACAGCGCCTCTCCCATAATGCCGGAGCCCACAACACCGATCAGCAGAAAGGCGGTTCCCATGGCCTCGGCCACATAGCGGCGCATCATTGGCGCACCTGTCTCGTCATCATCGGGTCCCCCGTTGCTGTCCCGTCCCCCGTAATGTCCGTTTGCAACAGGTTTATGGCAAGGCGCATTTCCCAAGCGGCCAATGAAAAGCGGCCCCTCATCTTGGATGAAGGGCCGCGTGGGTCTCGCCTGCGGGGGAAGGGCGAGGGGTTTAGCGCACGATGCGCTCAGCAGCGGAGTCGTTGCCCAGGGCGAAGAAGCGC
>CAYLVP010000114.1:0-6549 GCA_964387155.1 uncultured Rhodobacterales bacterium
TCCCCAACATACGTTGGGGGCCTGGGCGCCTAACACGTACGGTTTTGCGCCGGGCCCCCGCGCGGCGCGACGCCGGGGAGGCGCTGCCTCCCCGGACCCCTCCGGGATATTTTCGGAACAATGATGATCCGCGACCTAAGAGGCGATGATCATTTCATATTGCTGGACGATGACCTCTGCCTGTTTGATTGACGCGATGTCGACGAGGCGACCTTTATAGACCGTTGCCCCTTCGCCATTGGCTTTGGCCTGTTCCATGGCCGCAAGGATCTCGCGGGCCTCGGTGACCTGAGCGTCAGACGGGGTGAAAATCTCATTGGCCAAAGCGATTTGCTTGGGGTGGATCGCCCATTTGCCGACCATGCCCAATGTGGCCGACCGGCGGGCCTGGGCGCGAAAGCCTGCCTCATCGGAGAAATCACCAAACGGGCCATCAACGGGCAGCACGCCATGGGTGCGGCAGGCGGCGACAATGGCGGCCTGCGCCCAGTGCCAAGGGTCGGACCAGTGTTTCTCGCCGTCGCGGGCCATGTAGTAGTTTTCCTGCGTCCCCCCGATCCCGGTCGTTTGCATACCCATTGAGGCCGCGAAATCGGCGGCGCCCAGGCTCATCGCTTGCAGACGGGGGGAGGCGCTGGCGATCTCTTCGACATGGGCGATGCCGGCGGCGCTTTCAATGATGACCTCCAGCGCGACCGGCTTGGTCCGGGCTTGTGCCGCCTCCACGGCTGTTACGAGTGCGTCGACCGCGTATATGTCACTTGCGCAGCCGACTTTGGGGATCATGAACTGGTCGATCCTGTCCCCCGCCTGCTCCAATATATCGATGACGTCGCGATACCAGTAGGGCGTGTCCAGCCCGTTGATCCGCACGGAGAGATGCTTATTGCCCCAATCGACATCGTTAATGGCCTCAATGATGTTCTTGCGGGCCTGATCCTTGTCACTGGGTGCGACGCTGTCCTCAAGGTCGAGGTTGATCACATCGGCGGCAGAGGCGGCCATCTTCTCGAACAGCGCTATGCGCGAGCCTGGACCGAAGAGCTGGCACCGGTTCGGGCGGGCAGGGGGTGTGGGTTGCAAGCGAAAGCTCATATCGGCGCGGCCCTTCGTAAGGAAATTTCGTAATTTTCGCCTTGAGCCTTATGATATTGCGCGTGCCTGCGCAAGCGCTGCAGTGCAGCGACGTTCGGCCGCGCCGCCGGGTTACTGCAGGTCAGCGAAAGCGCGCTGCATCCGGGCGACGGCGTCTTCGACCTGGGCGCGCGGCATGGCAATGTTGAACCGCTGGAAATGCGCGCCGCCAGTTCCAAAGGTTTCGCCCAGGCTGACACCGATCTTTGCCTCCTGGCCGATGCGGCGTTTGACCTCGGACGGTGTCATGCCGGTTCCCGAAAAATCCACCCATGCGAGATAGGTGGATTCGAGCGGCATGGAGGCGAGCCCGGGGATCGCGTTGATGCCTGCATCAAACACCCGGCAATTCTCTTGCAGGTAGTCGCACAGGGCGGTCACGTAGCTGTCGCCCTCGGGCGTGTAGGCGGCCTTGGTTGCGACGACACCCGGCACACAGGGCTGGAATTCGGTCATGGTAATCCTGCGTTGATACGCGGCGCGCAGCTTGGGATCCGGGATGATGGCCTGGCCTGTGCGCAGCCCGGGAAGGTTGAAGGTTTTCGAGGCTGCGGTGATCGTGAATATGCGGTCGCGATGTTCCGGGACGGCCTTGTCCATCGGCACGTGTTTGGCCGGCGCATAAGTCAGATCCGCATGGATTTCGTCAGAGATGACGATCAGGTTGTGCCGTGCGGCAAACTCGGCGATTTGGCGCAGCTCCGCCACGCTCCAGACCCGGCCAGACGGGTTTTGCGGCACGCAAAGGATCAGCAGCTTCACATCGGGCGACAAGGCCGCCTCGGCGGCGTCGAAATCAAGTTCGTAACGATTGCCCACCAAAGCCATCGGCAGCTCTACCGGGCGACGTTCGGCGCGCAGGGTCTTGAGGCGAAACTCGTGATAGACGGGGGTGAAATAGGCCACGCCCTCCCCAAGCTCGGTCCAGGTGTCGATGGCCATCCCGATCGCGTGCCCCAGGCCTTGTGTGGAAATGATCCAATCGGGCTCGATCTGCCATCCATGCCTGTGCGCCATCCACCAGCAGATCGCGTTGCGATAGCCGGTGTCGTCAAAACCGTAGCCATAGATGCCGTGATCGGCATAGGCGCGCATGGCCTCCATCACGCATGGGGCGGTTTGAAATTCCCCATCGGCCACCCACATGGCCAGCCCATCGTCGGGCGAGACGCCTGAGACCGTCTCAAGGCTGTCCCATTTGGCACTGAAGCTGTTGGCGCGGCTTGGCGGGGTGTCGAAATTCATCTGGCGGTTCTCCTTCTTGGCCAGCACCCTAGCGGGGTGGCTTGCGGCTGCAAGAGAGATTGCGAAATGCGCCCCGCTGTCCTACATGACGGCGCATGAAACTGCCGATCCTGATCCATCCCGACCCGCGGCTGAAGACGTCGGCCAAACCTGTTGCTGACAGCTCGGACGCGTTGCGCGTGCTGGCGGATGACATGCTGGTGACCATGTATGACGCGCCGGGGATAGGTCTTGCCGCCCCGCAGGTCGGCGTCTTGGACCGGCTTATCGTGCTTGACTGCGTGAAGGAGGAAGGCGCGCCACCAAGGCCATTGGTCATGATCAACCCCGAAGTGGTTGAAAGCTCTGACGCCCAGAGCACCTATGAGGAGGGCTGCCTGTCGATCCCAGAGCAATATGCGGATGTCACGCGGCCTGCTGAGGTGACAGTGGCCTGGATGGATGTCGACGGAAATCCCCAGCGCGAGACATTTGACGGGCTCTGGGCCACCTGCGTCCAGCACGAGATTGACCATCTCGACGGCAAGCTGTTTATCGACTATCTCAAACCCCTCAAGCGCCAGCTGATCACCCGCAAGATGGTGAAGTTGAAACGCGAACGGGCGCGGGCCTGAGGGCGGATGCGGCGCACGATCCTTCAACATCCTGATCCAGTGCTGCGCGCGGTCAGCGCGCCTGTGTTGGAGGTCGATGACGCGGTTCGGGTGCTCATCCGGGACATGTTTGAGACCATGTATGACGCCAAGGGGCGCGGGCTCGCGGCCCCGCAGGTTGGCGTGTTGTCCCGCGTCTTTGTCACCGATACGACCTGGAAAGGCGGGGCAGCCAGCCCACGCGCTTTTGTCAACGCGGAGCTGCTTTCGACCTCGCCCGCGCAACAGGAAAATGACGAGGGGTGCTTGTCAATTGCGGATCACCCGGTGCGGGTCAGCCGGCCGGAAAGGATCGAGCTGATCTGGCTCGACGAGACAGGCGCGCAGCAACGTGGCGCATTTGAAGGGTTTGACGCGGCCTGCATCTGTCATGAGATGGACCATCTCGATGGCAGGCTGATCCTGGATTACGAGGCCGCGCAGTGAGGCCGTTTATCCCCTGGCCTGACAAGCGTCTTCGCACAGCGGCGGAGCCGGTGTCTGAGATCACCGACGAGATCCGCGCTTTGTGGGGCGAAATGATCTTTGCGATGGACGCAATGCCGGGCGTGGGCCTTGCCGCGCCGCAGCTGGGGGTCATGTTGCGACTGGCGGTTGTGGATGCGTCTGAGACGCGCGGGCAGGCGGTGCGGATGGCAAACCCAGAGCTGCTGCACGCCTCGGCAAAGATGCGCAGCCATGAAGAGGGCAGCCCGAATCTGCCCGGCGTTTGGGCCAAGCTTGACAGACCCCGCGCGGTGACGGTCCGGTTTCTGAACGTGGGCGGTGTGGTCGAAGAGCGCGACTTTGTGGGTCTTTGGGCGACCTCGGTGCAGCATCAGATCGATCATCTCAACGGCAAGATGTTCTTTGACCATCTCAGCCGGATGAAGCGGGATATGTTGATCAAAAAAGCGGGGAAACTGGCGCGATGAGGATTGTGTTCATGGGCACGCCGGAGTTTTCCGTAGCAGCGCTGGACGCGCTACAGGACGCGGGACACGAGATTTGCGCCGTCTACTCGCAACCGCCCCGCCCGGCTGGTCGCGGCAAAAAGCTGCGCCCCTCCCCCGTGCAGGCGCGGGCCGAGGCCTTGGGTCTTGAGATGCGTCAGCCCGTCTCGCTGAAGGACCCGGCGGAGCAAGCGGCGTTTGCAGCCCTTGAGGCAGAGGTGGCCGTGGTGGTGGCTTACGGGCTTTTGTTGCCGCAGGCGATATTGGATGCGCCGCGACGGGGATGCTTGAACATTCACGCCTCGCTCCTGCCCCGGTGGCGGGGGGCTGCACCCATTCATCGGGCGATCATGGCGGGCGATGCCCAAACAGGTGTGTGCATCATGCAGATGGATGCTGGGCTGGACACCGGGCCGGTCTTGAGCCGCGAGGCCCTAACTATTGCTGCCACGGAGACGACTGGCGCGCTGCACGACCGATTGGCCACGCTGGGCGCGCGGCTGATCGTGGACACGCTTGCCCAGCTTGAGGATTTACACCCTGAGCCGCAACCTGAGGATGGCGTGACCTATGCCCATAAAATCGACAAGGCGGAGGCGAGGGTGGACTGGTCCCGCCCGGCGGTGGAGGTTGATCGGCTGATCCGGGGGCTCTCCCCCTTTCCCGGGGCCTGGACCGAAGCAGCCGGGGCGCGCGTGAAGCTGTTGGGGTCACGCGTGGCAGAGGGCGCTGCTGCGCCGGGCGCGCTTCTGGGTGGATTTACCGTGGCCTGCGGGAGCGGCGCGGTGGAGATCACCCGGGCCCAGCGGGAGGGCAAAAAGCCCATGGATCAGGCCGATTTTCTGGCCGGGGCGCGCTTGCCTGAAAGGTTTGAGTGATGGCATTTTTTGCGTTTTTCGGCGCTATGATGATTGGTGGCATCGTGGGCTATGCGTCCGAAAAAACGGGGTTTACCCAGAATGGCTATATCCCGTCGATCATCATCGCGCTCGGCGGGGTTGTGCTGTTTTTCATGATACGGATCATGTTTGGCATCAGCTTCGGGCCGCCCGGCATTGATGCGATTATCAGCGCGGTTGGCGCGTTGATCCTTGTGCCCACGCATTACCGCAAATAAGTGCCAGCGGGAGACGCTGGGCTTCGCCTGCGCCCCTCCCGCCGTCCCGTGATTATCAGCCCAGAGCCTGCGCAATCCAGTGAAGCGCGCCTCGGGAGGGCTGCGCAAACCCGTCCCGCGGCGCGTCAAAGCCTTGCCAGAAGAACGTGAACAGATGCCCGCCGTCATCACGGCAGTAATGCTGCCACTGATCGCGCACCGGCGGCGCAATACGGCACAGGACAAAATGCCAGTGCTGACCTTCTGCGATGTCAGCACTCTCGCCGATCACAATAGCTGACCGCGTCTCTAGCCCGCTTTCCTCAAGAAGCTCGCGTGCGGCGGCGCGGGCCACGCCCTCGCCCGGCTCCACCGTGCCTTTGACGATTTCAAGCCCCGCTTTCGGGTGGCGGAACGCAGCGACCCGCAATGGCGCGCCGTCGGGGTGCAGGGCCACAGGACACGCTTTGACGATCACGGTTTATAGGGCGCCATGCCCGCCCGCGCGAGTTCGTCTGCGCGCTCGTTTTCGGGATGGCCCGCATGACCCTTGACCCATTCCCAGGTGACGTCATGACGGTCGCGCGCCGCATCAAGGCGTTTCCACAGATCGATGTTCTTGATCTCTCCGCCCTTCTTTTTCCAGCCCTTCGCCTTCCAGCCATGGATCCAGCTTGTGATGCCGTCCTTCACATAGGAGCTGTCGGTGATCACCGTCAGGGTGGAGGGGCGGTCCAGTGCTTCGAGCGCATGGATCGCCGCCAAAAGCTCCATACGGTTATTGGTCGTCAGGGCCTCGCCGCCATTGATTTCGCGCTCTTTCAGCACCGTCTCGCCGTCGCGGGCAATCAGGATCGCGCCCCAGCCGCCGGGCCCCGGATTGCCGGAACAGGCGCCGTCAGTATAGGCGAACAGCTCAGCCATCAGACAGGATCACCACGAAAGGGGCCATCTCGCCGCTCAGACCTGTATCGACCCCTTCACGGATGCGGCGCGGCGTGAACCCGGCAGCCTCTATCAAAGCGGTGATCTCGGGCACGGTGTAATAGGCATAGATGCGGCCCAACCGGTCGCGCGCCGTGTCCTGCCCGGTTTTCAAGCCGATATGGAACAGCCCGCCCGGCTTTACCGCCTGACGGATCGCGGCCAGATGGCGCGGCATGTCAGGTTTTGGGGCATGAAGCAGCGAGAAATTGGCCCAGACCCCGTCATAGACATCCACCGCGTCGAGCGCATCAAACGTGGCTTTCCTCACGGTCACGCCCGCTGCCTTGCGCGCCAGTTGCACCATTTGGGCGGAGGCGTCCCACGCCTCCACCTCTAGCCCCGCATCATGCATCATCGCGGCGGAGTTGCCGGGCCCGCAGCCCAGATCCAGGGCGCGCCCGCCCTCGGGCATTGCGTCGAGAAAGGCTTGCAGGTCCGCATCGGGCGTGGTCCGGGAGACAAGGTCTGAATATGTCTGCGCGCGGGCGTCGTAGACCGCGAT
>CAYLVP010000115.1:0-6390 GCA_964387155.1 uncultured Rhodobacterales bacterium
CGAGCGGAAATGCGAAAGATGCAGCTTGGAGAGGTAGAGTTCAGCCATGCATGCGCTCTAGACTGAAACGGCTTTTCACGACATCGAGCGGAGGCTTGTTATCGCCAGATCGCCCGATGGCCTCATTGCTGAGGTCTTGAACGCGGATGCAAAGCAGAGCCGCAACATCTCTTAAATGGGCTTTCATAGATGCTTTGTCAAATTCTGAAGACCGAGCCCTGCCAGAATACACCGTTGAATTTTTCTCAAATCTGCGCTGCTGACAGGTGTGAGCTGATAATTTCTTCGCCCTGACGCCGTCTTCCCAAACCGCAAGAGATCAACTCGATGAAACCCCGCAGCGTATATCATATCCCCCTTTACCCACCGCTCCCGGTTCCCCCACGGTGCAGGTATTTCAAAGTCTGGGTTTATTCGGCAATGATAAGGCATCACCTGCTTGGGGGGCGTTGTGCTCAAAGGCAACACTGTGCAAAGTCCGACCCTGCTTTCAATTGGCTTGGACACCACAACACAAAGCCTAGGCTTGACCATTTCCGGGGACTTGAAGGCCGCGTCAAACTTTACGCGAACAATCGTACCCTGTTTTGGATGAAACTTTAGCCCCAAATCTCAGACGCGCATCGGCATCACGACATAGACTGCGGAATGGTCATTGCCCTCGCGCATCAGCGTCGGGTCACCGGCGGAGTTGAACATGAAGACCGCGTTTTCGCGGTCCACTTGCCCAGCGATTTCCAGCAGGTATTTGGCGTTGAAGCCAATTTCCAACCGCTCGTCGGCATAGGCCACGGCCAGCTCTTCTTCGGCGGCACCGGCATCGGGGGCATTGACCGACAGGACAAGCTTGTCTTCGTCGAGGGCCAGCTTGACCGCGCGGGAGCGTTCAGAGGACACGGTGGCCACCCGGTCGACGGCCTTGGCGAACTCGGCCGCGTCGACTTCCAGTTTGCGCGTGTTGCCCTGCGGGATCACGCGGGTGTAGTCGGGGAAGGTCCCGTCGATCACTTTGGAGGTGAGCGTGATGTCGGGGGTCGCGAAGCGCACTTTGGTCTCCGAGACGGAGACGGCGATCTGCATGTCGTCATCATCGAGAAGCTTGCGCAGCTCGGCCACGGTTTTGCGCGGCACGATGACGCCCGGCATATTGGCGGCTTCGGGCGGTAGGTCGGCATCGATGCGGGCCAGCCGGTGCCCATCCGTGGCCACGCAGCGCAGCGCCTTACCGCCGTCGCCATCGGCCACATGCATATAGACGCCATTGAGGTAATACCTTGTTTCCTCGGTAGAAATCGCGAATTTCGACTTGTCGAACAGGCGGCGCAGCACGGGCGCATTGGCTGAGAAGTTGGATTCGTATTCCGAGCTGGCCATGACCGGGAAATCTTCCTTTGGCAGGGTGGCGAGCGAAAAATTGGACCGTCCGGCCTCGACCGTCAGCCGCCCTGTTGCCCCATCATCGCTGAGCGAGACGAGCGCCCCATCGGGCAGCTTGCGCACGATTTCATGCAGTGTCGTGGCAGAGACTGTGGTGGCGCCTGCGCGTTCAACCTGAGCGGGGGCCTTGTCGACCACTTCAATGTCCAAATCCGTCGCGCGGAAGCTGACCGTGTCGCCTTCGGCCTCGATCAGCACATTGGCGAGGATCGGGATCGTGTTGCGGCGCTCGACCACGGATTGGGCCTGGCCCACGGCTTTGAGCAGCACGCTGCGTTCAACACTGATTTTCATGGCCCCGACCCTTACTTCATGCAGACAGGTTTTAGACAGCTAGGGCGGAGAGGTTACCCCCTCCGCCCGTGAGTGCAAATGTTATGTGGAATGTCCGACGTAAGCGCCGGACAGTCAAGCGCGCTTACGCTTCGAGCATGCGCCGCAGCAGTTCGGCATCCTCGGCAATCTGGCTGTCTTGCGCCTTCAGCTCGTCGATCTTGCGCACGGCGTGGATCACTGTGGTGTGGTCCCGGCCGCCGAACCGTTTGCCGATCTCGGGGTAGGAGCGCTGGGTGAGCAGCTTGGACAGCCACATCGCCATCTGCCGGGGCCGCGCGATGTTGCGCGAGCGTTTGGGCGACATCATGTCGGCCATGCGCACGTTATAATAGTCGCAGGTCTTGCGCATGATCTCATCCATCGTGACCTTGCGGTCGGACTGGCGCAGAATATCCGACAGGCTTTCCTGCGCCATGTCGAGCGTGATCTCACGCCCCACCAGCGAGGCGAACGCAAAGAGCCGCGTCAGCGCGCCTTCGAGCACGCGAACATTGTTCGAGATCCTGTGGGCGAGAAACTCCAGCACGCCATCGGAAATCTTGAGCTCTTGGTACTGGGCCTTATAGACCTCGACCTTTTGCTGCAGGATGCCAAGGCGCAGCTCGTAATCGGTGGGGTGGAGGTCGACGACCAGACCCCATTGCAGGCGCGACTTGATGCGTTCCTCAAGCCCCTCGATATCGCTGGGCGAGCGGTCGGCGGAGATGATGACCTGCTTGCCCTGATCGACCAGTGCGTTGAAGGTATGGAAGAATTCATCCTGCGTGCTGTCCTTGCCCGCGATGAATTGCACGTCATCGACCATGAGCACGTCGACAGAGCGAAACAGCTCTTTGAAATCCATCATCTGCTTGTCGCGCAGCGCCTGAATGAAGCGGTACATGAACTGCTCGGCCGACAGGTAGACCACGCGCAGCCCGGGGGAGCGCTCTTGCAGCTCCCACGCGATGGCGTGCATCAGGTGGGTTTTGCCAAGCCCGACCCCGCCATAAAGAAACAGCGGGTTGAAGGTCACGGCACCGCCTTCGGCAACGCGGCGCGCGGCGGCATGGGCCAGCTCGTTGGGTTTGCCCACCACAAAGCGGTCAAAGGTGAAGCGGCGGTCCAGCGGCGCGCCGGGCATGTCCGTTTCAAGGCGGGAGGCGGTGCGGGCGGGTGCTTTCGGGGCTTCCGGCGCGGGCGCCTTTGCGCGCACCACCTTGCCATCTTCCACCGCAAAGGTGAGCCGGTCCACCTGCGTGCCCTGCTTGAGGCACTGGCGTTTGATTTCATCGCCGAAATTGCGCGAGACCCAATCGCCCACGAAGGTGGTCTTCACGCCAAATTTCGCGACCCCGTCGCAGAAGCCGTGAAATTTCAACGGCTCGATCCAAGTCAGATAATTGTTGTTCCCCACAGTTTCCCGAAGTGCTTCACGCGTCTGTCCCCACTGTTCGTCAGTCATCCCAAATCCGTTTTACCAAAGTGTTCAAGACTGCTGCCAAGGCAGTCCCCGGACCTTCCAACCATTGAGGGCCCCCCGTTTGCTACGCGCGTCCAAATCGCCTTCGAACCCTTCCGAAACGCTGATACAAGGCACGTCATGACCCTTTTTGGAAAAGGCCTCGGACATGGCATCGGCAGCGCTCAAAGAGCGGACGCCGGATCGGCACAGGAAGAGCATGGTGGACGGGATTGCCCCGTCTAGCGCTTGCTCTACCTCGTCGACGAACCGACGGTTGGGAGACATCCCCGGAAAACTGGCCCATTCCACAAAAACAACTGAATGGCCCAGTGTCGACAGATCAGGAACCCCTACAAAGCTCCATTCCGCTTTACTCCTGACATCGACAAGCACGGCGTCTGAATGGTGTTTCAGATGGTCCCATGTCTCGGTTGGTTTCAGCTCCGAAACATGCGCAGGACCGCCCGTGCTCATTGGTTTTGCCCCCTCAACGAAGTGAATCGCTCAGGCAAACTAGCGATAGGAGTGAGCCGGTCGCAACTGATCTTAACCCTTGACTTGAGCATTGTCGGCTTTCGAATCTCGCGAAATCGTGAAGAGCATCGCGTAACCCTTTGACCCACAAAAAAACGCGCCCAAACTGGACGCGTTTGAAGTTTTTTTCTGAAGCTCTCGCTTAGGCGGAGAGCGCCTTCACGCGGGCCGACAGACGAGACATTTTCCGCGCAGCGGTGTTTTTGTGCAGCACGCCTTTGGCAACGCCGCGCATCAATTCTGGCTGGGCTTCCTTGAGTGCGGCGGCAGCTGCGGATTGATCACCGGAGGCCAGCGCCTCTTCGACGCGGCGCAAATAAGTGCGGATCCGCGAGCGGCGCGCTTTGTTGACTTGGAAGCGGCGCTCGTTTTGGCGGGCGCGTTTTTTGGCTTGGGGCGAATTGGCCATGGTCGGGTTCCCTTTCGTCGGGTCAAATTTCAATACAGCTGCACGACTGGCCCGACCTGGGTTTTGGAAACCAGGTGATTCTGGTCAAAGCGGACCTCACGCGCATGGATGGGGCGTCCTATACGGGCTGAGCCCTGTGTTGGGAAGGGGGAATTTGGCCGCGCTACTTGTCGCGGAACTGCGCCTCGCGCTTCTCGGCAAAGGCGGTCATGCCCTCGGTCTGATCTTCCGTGGCAAAGAGGCTGTGAAAGAGCCTGCGCTCGAAGATCAGCCCTTCGGCCAGTGTCGTCTCGTAGCTGCGATCCACCGCCTCGGTCACGGCCATCGTGGCCAGCAAGGATTTTTCCGCAATCTTCTGAGCCGCTGACATGGCCTCGGCCATCAGCTTCTTGACCGGGACCACGCGGCTGACGAGGCCGGAGCGCTCTGCCTCTTCGGCATCCATGAAGCGACCTGTCAGGTGCATATCCATCGATTTCGACTTGCCGATAAACCGGGTCAGCCGTTGGGAGCCGCCAAGACCGGCCATGACGCCAAGGTTGATCTCGGGCTGGCCGAATTTCGCGGTTTCCGAGGCGATGATGAAATCGCACATCATCGCCAGCTCGCAGCCGCCGCCCAGCGCGTAGCCAGAAACAGCGGCGATGACCGGCTTGCGGGCAGAGGTCAGCGCGCCCACTTCGTCAGCAAAGAGATTGGTGGTGAAGACATCGACGAAGGACAGCTCCATCATTTCGGTGATGTCAGCGCCTGCGGCGAAGGCTTTCTCGGACCCGGTCAGGATCAGGCAGCGAATTTTGTCATTGGTCTCGGCATCGGCAATCGCAGCGGCAAGCTCGCCCAAGAGCTCTTGGTTGAGCGCGTTGAGCGCATCGGGCCGGTTCAACGTGATGACGGCCACATGCTCGTCGATATCCACTTTGATGGTTTTATACGCCATAAGGCCCTCTTACCGGTCGGATCTGTGCCCAAGACCTAACAGCCTTGCGGGGGCGGTCAAATCATCTTTGACATGCCGGGCAGTAAAAGGAGGACCTGCCGGATTGGACAATGCGGCGAATATCGCCGCCGCAGTCGGGCTTGGCGCATCCCGCCCCTTCCCGGTCATAGACAGCAAAGCTGTGCTGAAAATAACCCAGATCGCCATTGGTCTGACGGTGATCGCGCAGCGAAGAGCCGCCCGCCTCGATCGCCTCGCCCAGCACGTCGCGAATGGCAGGCAGAAGCGTGTCGACCCGCGCCCCGCTAAGATTGCCCGCCTTGCGCTTGGGGGAAATGCCGGTGCGGTGCAGCACCTCGCAGACATAGATGTTGCCAAGCCCCGCCACGATGCGCTGATCGAGCAGCGCGGATTTGATCGGCGTGTTTCGGCCTTGAAGCTGCGCGCGCAGATAGGGGGCATTGAATGCGTTGCCCAGCGGCTCGGGTCCGATCTTTGACAGCAGCCAATGGTCGTCCTGGCCCGCTGTCGGCATCAGATCCATGGCGCCAAACCGCCGGGCGTCGTTGAAGGCAATCCGCGCGCCGCCCTCCATGTGGAAGATCACATGGTCATGTTTGGCAGGGGTCGGAAGCTCTGCATGAAACTCCGCCGTGTCGGCCCCGTCGATCTGCATCCGGCCGGACATGCCCAGATGAATGAGCAGCGTCTCGCCCGAGCTCAAATCCGCCAGAATGTATTTGGACCGCCGCCTGAGCGCCGTAATGGTCTTCCCGTTCAGCCGGGCGGCCATATTTTCGGGGAAGGGCCAGCGCAGATCGGGGCGGCGGATCTCGGTGCGGGCGATGCGCTTGCCCTCCATCGCGGGCAGCAATCCCCGGCGGACGGTCTCGACTTCTGGCAATTCTGGCAAATGGTTGCCCCTTTTTGTCGCGTGGCATCGCATTGTCCTCGGCCAATGCCACCCTATAAGGAGGGGCAGGCCACAAAGGTTTCAAGGCGAGATGACACAAGATCCGACGAAAACCACCCATTTCGGGTATCGCGACGTCCCAGAGGACCAAAAGGCCGGGATGGTGCATGGCGTGTTCACCAATGTGGCCTCGAAATACGACATCATGAATGACGTGATGTCGGGCGGTATACACCGGCTGTGGAAAGACGCGATGATGGATTGGCTCGCGCCGCGATCCGGCCAGCGGCTGCTGGATGTGGCAGGTGGCACCGGCGATATTGCGTTTCGGTTTTTGAAGCGTGCAGGTGCGGCGGAGGCCGTGGTGCTTGATATGA
>CAYLVP010000116.1:0-5678 GCA_964387155.1 uncultured Rhodobacterales bacterium
GGTTAGAGCGCTTGATTGTGGATCAAGAGGTCCCTGGTTCGAGACCAGGAGGTGGTACCACCCCCAGCCATCAAAATCAGGAACTTCCAGCCGCTGGCCGGGGTTATGTCATTTGACAATAGCAGCAAGCGGGGCGGATGCCTGTGACCATGAACCAGCCAGAAACCCCCGAAACGGCCGAGGAACATAGTGACGCCGTGTCGGTCGAAGAGGCCTCGAAACTGTCAGCAAAGCTGATCTTCGAAGTGATCCGGCGCGACGGGGAAGAGGAGCTGGCCCGCTCCAACCGATCGCTCTTCTGGTCAGGGGTGGCTGCGGGGATCATGATCTCTCTTTCTGTGTTGGGTGAAGCGATTTTCCGCACTTACCTGCCTGATGCGCCCTGGCGCTATCTGCTGGAAAATCTGGGCTACTCCCTGGGGTTCATCGTGGTGATCCTGGGCGGGATGCAGCTTTTCACCGAGAATACGATCACCACGGTATTGCCCGCGCTCAACGATCCGACGCCGAAGATGCTGGGACGCGTCTCGCAGCTTTGGGCGCTGGTTCTGGGGGCCAATGTGGTGGGGGCGTTCTGCGTGGCACTTCTGTTTGCCTACACCTCGGCCATACCGTCAGAGCTGATCCCCGCGCTGACAGCCCTGTCAGAACACGCGACGGGCATGTCCGCGAGCCAGGGATTCATGCGCGCCATTCCGGCGGGTGTGATCGTGGCTGCCATTGTCTGGATGTTGCCGCAGGCGGAGGAGGCTTCCTTCTGGGTGATCCTTGTCTTCACCTGGCTGATCGCGGCGGGTGATTTCACCCACGTTGTCGCAGGCTCGGTGGAGATGGCCTTCCTGATGGTACAGGGTCAGCTGGGGGTGATTGACGGGTTCGTCCGCTTCTTCTTGCCCGTGCTGGCGGGCAATGTCGTCGGCGGCACCGCGATTTTCACCCTGGTGGCTTGGGGGCAGGTGCGTGACGAGCTGGGGTCTAGTCGGAGTTGACAAAAATCCGTTGCCGCAGCGCGGAGGTCGCGGCGTCATAGATCAGGATTTCGTCTTTCGTTGTGACCACCGCATACCAATCAGACCCCCGGGTGAAGGCTGCAGCACGACTGCCGTCGGGCAACGTAATCTCGGCGGGCAGGGGGGCTGAAGCCACTGGCTGCTGAAGGCGGATGACAAGCAGCGCCACGATCACTACAACGCCCAAAATCATCACCGCCGTCAACGTCGTCACGAGGCGGCGCAGAAACACCAGGTTGGCGGGCTCCGCCATCTCAACGTCAGGATCATCCATGTCAGTGCTCACGCCAGGGGCCACTCTCATCACAGTGCAGATATCCGAAAACCCGGACAAGCGGCTTGATAAGGCATTGGCCCGCGACGTGCCAGTGGAGGCGAACCTGTCGCGCTCACGCCTTGCGCGATTGATCGCGGAGGGCGCGGTGCGGCGCGAAGGGGTGGCGGTCACGGACCAGAAGGCGCGCGTTGCCGAAGGCCAGATCTACGAGATAGCGGTTGCACAGGCCGCCGAGATTGACGCAGGGCCCGAAGACATACCGCTTGATGTGGTCTACGAGGATGCGGGGCTGATTGTGGTCAACAAGCCAGCCGGGATGGTGGTCCATCCCGCGCCGGGCTCGCCGCATGGCACCTTGGTCAACGCGCTTTTGCATCATTGCGCGGGCAGCCTGTCGGGCATTGGCGGGGCGAAGCGGCCGGGCATTGTGCATCGCATCGACAAGGACACCTCCGGCCTGCTGGTCGTGGCCAAAAACGACGAGGCGCATCAGGGGCTGGCAAAGCAATTCGAAAAACACACGGTAGAGCGGCATTACCGCGCGCTTGCCTACGGAATGCCTGATGCCGCAGACCCGCGCCTGCGTGGGATGGCGGGGGTGGATTTCGAAGCGGCGAATATCTTGCGCATCAATGCAAACCTTGCGCGGCATAAGACAGATCGGCAACGGCAGGCTGTCGTCAAGAATGCCGGACGACACGCAATCACTCGGGCGCGGGTTGTGGCAGGGTACGGGACACCGGCGGCTGTCTCTTTGCTGGATTGCTGGCTGGAGACCGGCCGGACCCATCAAATCCGCGTTCACATGGCCTATGCGGGGCATGGTTTGATCGGGGACCCGGTCTATGGCGGACGCCGCAAGCTGGCCAAATCGGCGCTTTCCGAGGCAGCGGCGGCGGCCATTGGCAATTTTCCGCGCCAGGCGCTCCATGCGGCCACGCTGGGGTTTTTGCACCCGGTCAGCGGGGAAAAGCTTAGCTTTGACGCAGAGTTGCCGGATGACTTTAAAGTCTTAATTGAGGCTCTGGACACGTAAGAACACAGGCAAGTGAAGCTTCGTTACATTGTAATTCGACGGAGAATGACCACCTTAACGTTTAGGTAACACAATAGGATCAGAGTTTCGCACAGGGGGTGTGCGACGCCTAATCTTGAAAGTGAACCAAGTGGTTCATATTTCAATATCAAATGGAAAAAACGACCTCATAGGGGGGCACTGATATGGCAAATTACGGCAATCTTCCCGCACCAAGCCCGGAGCAGGGGCTGAACCGCTATATGCAAGAAATCCGCAAGTTCCCGATGCTGGAGCCGGAAGAGGAATATATGCTCGCCAAGCGCTGGGTTGAGGAAGAGGACACCGAGGCCGCTCATAAGATGGTGACCTCGCATCTGCGGTTGGCCGCAAAAATCGCAATGGGCTATCGCGGCTACGGGTTGCCCACGGCGGAGGTGATTTCCGAGGCGAATGTGGGCCTGATGCAGGCAGTCAAGAAATTCGACCCCGAGAAGGGTTTCCGCCTGGCAACCTATGCGATGTGGTGGATCCGCGCCTCAATTCAGGAATATGTGCTGCGCTCGTGGTCCATGGTGAAGCTGGGGACGACCAGCGCGCAGAAGAAGCTGTTCTTCAACCTGCGCAAGGCCAAGAACCGCATTGGTGCCTTGGAAGAGGGCGACCTGCGCCCCGAGAATGTCGAGCGGATCGCGAATGATCTCAACGTCACCGAGGAAGAGGTCATCTCGATGAACCGGCGCATGTCGGGGGGCGATGCGTCCCTAAATGCGGTGATTTCGGCCGATGGCGAAGGGGCCACGCAATGGCAGGATTGGCTGGAAGATGAAGACGCCGACCAGGCCAGCGACTATGAGGCCAAGGACGAGCTTGAGGCGCGACGCGAGTTGCTGGCCGATGCTATGTCGGTGCTTAATGATCGGGAGAAGGATATTCTGGTCCAACGCCGCCTGTCGGAGAAGACCGTCACCCTTGAAGACCTGTCGGGGCAATATGACGTCAGCCGCGAACGGATCAGGCAGATCGAAGTGCGTGCCTTCGAAAAGCTTCAGACCCGCATGCGCGAGCTTGCGAAGGAAAAGGGTATGTTGGCCACCGCCTGACGCCCGCCAGATGAATTAAAGAAGCCCGCCCTTCCGGCGGGCTTTTTTTTGGCCTACCGTCAGCGCGTATAGCTGAGGGAGGACCGTCATGCACGTGGTCAATTGGGGCATTTTGGGCGCTGCGAAATTCGCGCGGCAGCATATGGGGCCTGCCATCCACAGCGCAGCCCATGCGCGGCTGTTCGGCGTGGCCTCCCGGTCGGGTGACATCTCGGCCTTTCAGGCCTTTGCGCCTGACTGCAAAAGCTATGACAGCTATGATGCGCTTCTGGCCGATCCGCAAATCGATGCGGTCTACATCCCGCTGCCCAACACCTTGCATGTTGAATGGGCGCTCAAGGCGCTGGATGCGGGCAAACACGTGCTGTGCGAAAAGCCAATGGCCATGAAGGCCGCCGAATTTGACGCGGTGATCGCCAAGCGCGACGCGACAGGGCTGCTCTGTGCCGAGGCCTATATGATCCTTCACCACCCGCAATGGCAGCGCGCCCGCGCGCTTGTGCAGGGGGGCGAAATTGGCGATCTGAAGATGGTCGACACGGTGTTCAGCTATGACAATGGCGCGGATAGCGGCAATATCCGCAACCTCGCCCCGATGGGTGGGGGCGGGCTGCGTGATATCGGGGTCTACACTTTCGGGGCCACAAGGTTTGTGACGGGGCAAGAGCCTGACAGGGTCGCCGCACAGATCACTTGGGAGAATGGCGTCGATGTATTCGCGCATATCACGGCTGATTTTCCGGGATTCCGCTATTCCTCCGTCACCTCAATGCGGATGCACCCGCGCCAGGAGGTCACGTTCCACGGCACAACAGGCGTTTTGCGACTGACAGCCCCGTTCAATCCGAATGTGTTCGATCAGGCCGAGATTGAGCTGCACCGCAACGTGCATGGCGGGGATCGCCCGGCAAATGTCACCATGGAGCGCTTTGTGGGGGTGAACCACTACGTGCTGCAGGTGGAGGCCTTTGGCTGCTCGATCCGGGAAGGCGCGCCCTATCCCGCGACACTGGAATTCGCCAAAGGCACGCAAGAGATGATCGACCGGGTGTTCGAGGCGGCGGGGTAAAGCTGCAGCTCCGCACATCTCAAGAAACGTGCCTGCAAGATTGCGCTCCTCCGAACGACCAATTTCACCACATGACGCCCGGCTTCGCGCAACGCGCCGAAGCCGTTGAACATGGCGCGGGTCATTGCAGCATCACTAGAGCGGTATTCGGTGCTGGAAGGAGGCACAATGCCTCCTGAGCCTGATCAACTGGGTGGCAGATCGCATCGCACCGCCGTTGAGATCTGGAAAGAGGCCTTGTTGACCAATGCTGCGATCTGCACGAAGATCTCTTCATTATCGCGTTTCCACTAGTATCAAAGTCCCCTCAAATGAAGTTGCTAACACCAAGTATCGCGCACATTCCCGACTATGTCTCGGCTCTGCGGCGAGGCTGGTCGCCTGACAACTTGCGACCTGAAGCTGCCCAAGAACAAATCAAGAGTATCGAAAAGGATGTGACTTCGTTCGTTTCAAATCTTGATGACCCTTTGGCAAAGGCTGGGCCGGTCACACTGCCAGACGGTTCGCAAGTGCCGCGCTTGCCAAGTATTCGACGATGGATATGGAATGATGAATTTTGCGGTCACATAGGCCTACGGTGGAAGCCGGGGACCGAAGAGCTTCCTTCAACTTGCTCCGGCCACATCGGATATGCTGTCGTGCCATGGCGACAGAAAGAAGGGCTGGCATCGGCTGCGCTTGTCGCAATCCTGCCAAAGGCCAGTACGGCAGGCTTGAAGTACGTCACGATAACAACCAGCCCCGACAATCCTGCGTCAGTCCGAGTCATCGAAAAGGCAGGTGGCGTACTGGTGAGAACCTATGTGGCTGACAAGGCTCTTGGCGGGCATGAGACGCTGGAGTTCAAAATCGCGCTCGCTGAATAATATGATCCAAAAGCAGCCATTTAACTAATGGCTGGGAACAGCAACAAAGTCCGCGCAGCCGACCTACCCCTCCATCGCCTCCAGCTCGTCAATCATGCCGGAGATCATTGACAAGCCTTTGTCCCAGAATTTCGGATCAGACGCGTCGAGGCCGAAGGGGGCAAGAAGCTCTTTGTGGTGTTTTGACCCGCCTGCTTTGAGCATGTCGAAATACTTGTCCTGGAAGTCGGCGCCGCCCTCCTCGTAGACCGCGTAGAGCGCGTTCACCAAGCCGTCGCCGAAGGCGTAGGCGTAGACATAGAAGGGCGAGTGCACGAAATGCGGGATATAGGCCC
>CAYLVP010000117.1:0-5538 GCA_964387155.1 uncultured Rhodobacterales bacterium
GCCATTCACCGCAATGCCCGGCCCTTGGTGATGGCATCGGGGCCGAAGCGGGCGCGGATTTTGTCGGTGGCGCGTTCGGCTTCGGTGCGTTTGCCGGCGTCGGGGTCGAGGAGGTCTCCGGAGCGGTCGGCGTCTCCCTCGGGGATCAGGTCTGAGATGCCCACGCCCAGCAGGCGGTAGGGGCCGGGGTTGCCCGCCTGATCGAAGAGATCCCGTGCGGTGCGGTAGATTTTGTCGGCCATCTGAGTGGCGTCCCTGAGCGACAGCCGCCGTGTGATGATCTTGAAATCGGCGGTCTTCAGCTTCAGCGTCACCACCCGGCCCGCGATGCCCTTGGCTTTGGCGCGATCGGACACTTTCTCGGACATGCGCCAGATATGGCCGTCGAGAATGTCGAGGCTCGCAGTGTCATCGTGGAAGGTCGTCTCGTTCGAGATGCCTTTGACCGGGGCATGGGCGCTGACGCGGCGGCGGTCCTGACCGCGGGCCAGATGCCACAAACGGTCGCCCATCGCGCCAAACCGCGCGCCCAAATCCTTGCGGTCCCAGCGCAGCAGGTCCGAAAATGTGCGGATGCCAGCCTTGGCCAGGCTGTCCTGGGCCACGGCCCCGACCCCCCAAATGAGCGAGACGGGCTTGTCGCGCAGGAACGCGTCGGTTTCAGCCTCGCCGATCACCGAAAACCCGCGCGGCTTGTCGAGATCGGAGGCGACCTTGGCCAGAAACTTGTTGTGGCTGAGCCCGATGGAGCCGCTGATGCCGAGCTCGGATTCCATCCGGGCGGTCAGTCGGGCCAGCATGACGGCGGGCGGGTGGCCATGCAGCCGGGCGGTGCCGCGCAAATCCATGAAAGCCTCGTCCAGCGAAAGCGGCTCGATATCGGGGGTGAGCTCTTCCATCAGCGCGCGAATCTGCCGCGAGACCTCGACATAGGTGTTCATCCGCCCCCTGACGACCACGGCCTCGGGGCAAAGCTGCAGGGCCTTGAACATGGGCATGGCGGAGCGCACGCCCTTGATGCGCGCAATGTAGCAGGCGGTCGAGACGACGCCGCGCCGCCCGCCGCCAATGATGACGGGCTTGTCGCGCAGCTCGGGGTTGTCGCGCTTCTCGACCGAGGCGTAGAACGCGTCGCAATCCATATGCGCGATGGACAGCGAGAAAAGCTCGGGATGGGCCAGCACGCGCGGCGACCCGCAGGCGGGACAGCGGGGGCTTTCGGGTATCTCCGACAGGCAGGCGCGGCAGAGGGCAGGCATGGCACAAGCCTATCACGCGGCAGGCCTGCTTGGTAGAGGCCCCGCCCCTGCCTGCACCGCGATTTTCTGCGCGCGAGAGGGGTTTCTTAACGTGTCATTAAATCGGGGAGCCTAGGCAAACCGTATGAAGCGCAAGGCCATGGATATAGTCGCAGATACGTTCTGGCCGGCCCCCTTCCCCAATTCACTGGATACGATCAAGGCGCGCGTGCTTGCGGGGCTTGCCCTGTCGGTCTGCCTGACCGGGATTCTGGTGCTGATCTTCAGGGTGCCGCATGACCCGATCGAACTGCGCCCGCTGACCATTTTCTTTGCCATGGCCGCCTGCAGCTTTGGCGTGTTGCTGCCCCTGCTGCGCAGGTTCAGGAACCCGACGCTTCTGGGCTCGACGGCGGCGGGCATCGGCTTTGTGATTGTCACGGGGACAGGCGTTGCGCGCGGGGGGTTTCCCTTTGGCGAGCCGATCCTGCTGATCAGCGTGACGGCGGCCTCTATCTTTTTCGCCGGTTGGCGCGTGGGCATTGTTTATGCGGTCCTCAGCGCGGCCGCCATGATGTGGCTTTATTACTTCGCCAATGTCTCGAACGCGATTGCCCTGGAAAACGCGGTCGGCAACTTTGCGTCGAGCGTCATGATATCCACCCTGGCCGCGTTGCTGTTTTGCGCGGCAATCCTGATCGTCTTCTCGCGGGAGGTGGAGCACAACACAAATGTCTTGCTGGCCGCCAAGGAAGAGGCGGAGCGGGCAAGCGCCGTCAAATCGGAGTTTCTCGCCACGATGAGCCATGAAATTCGCACGCCCATGCATGGCGTGCTGGGCATGGCCGATGTTCTGGCAGAGCGGGACCTGTCGCATGACAACCTGCAAATGGTGCGCACCATCCAGACCTCGGGCACGGCGTTGCTGACCATTCTCAATGACGTGCTTGATTTCTCCAAGATCGAGGCGGGTCGCGTTGATCTTGACGTCCAGCCCTACCCTTTGCGCAACAGCGTCGAAGACGTGGCCGTGCTGCTGGCCGAACGCGCCCGCGACAAGGGGCTGGCGCTTGTTGTTGATATTGACCCGGCCCTGCCCGGCCATGTGGTTGGCGATGTGGGCCGTTTGCGGCAGGTGCTGACCAATCTGTTGGGCAATGCGATCAAATTTACCGAAGAGGGGCATGTTTGCATCAAGGTCGACGGGCATGTAGCGCAGGACGCGGCCACGCTGCGCTTTCGGGTGATCGATACCGGCATTGGCATATCGGCCGAGAACCAAGACCGCGTCTTTGAAAGCTTCAGCCAGGCAGAGACGTTTACGACCCGGCTTTATGGCGGGACGGGGCTTGGGCTGACCATTTCGCGCAACCTGACCGCAGCCATGGGGGGCACGCTGGGCGTGGAATCGACCGTGGGCGAGGGGTCGACCTTCAGTTTCGAGATCTCGCAGCCTCTTGCGGATGAGGCACATACCCCGGGAACCCCGAGCGGGCTGAAAGGGCGCTGCGCCGTGATCGCGTTGAAAAACCCGGTCCAGCGGGCCGCCATTGCACGGCTTTGCGACGGCTGGGGCATGTCGGTGCAGGAATTTTCGCGCATCGAAGACGCGTTCAGCGCCACGACATGCGTGGGCGAAGGGGCGCTTTATATTGTCGATGGCGCCGAGAAGCTGACCGTGCATCCGCGTGACGGGCGCATGTTGCTGATCGGCGCGCAGCGGCAGGACCCGGCCGCGGCCACCCGAGGCAACCGCACGAATCTGCATTGGATTGAGCAACCGCTGCGGGCTGCTGATCTGGAAACAGGCGTCTGTGACGCGTTGGGTCTGCACCGAAAGCGCCCCGACGCGCCCGCCGCTACGCCGCAGGAAGCGCTGCCCGCCGATATGACGCCCTGGCGCATTCTTGTGGCAGATGACAACGCGACAAACCGATTGCTTGTCGAGCGTATGATGGGCGGGCCGCAATACGCGCTTCGCTTTGCCCATAACGGGGAAGAGGCGGTCGCCCTGGCTGAGGAGGCGGAGTTTGATCTGATCCTGATGGATGTGTCGATGCCCCGGCTGGATGGGATTGGCGCGACCAAAGCCATCCGCGCGCAACAGGCCGCGCAGGGGCTTGCACCGGTCCCCATCCTCGCCTTGACCGCCCATATTCAGGCGTCAGACCAAGACCGCTTTGTCGCCGCTGGCATGAATGGCTGTCTGACCAAGCCGATCCGGCGGGCGGTTCTGCTTCATGCTGTGCGATCCTGGGTTCTGGCACCTGATGAAATGGCGGCAAAGTTCGAAATTACCCGGTAGCCCGCCTTGCGGTGCCGGCCCGTGGTTCCGCGCGGGCCATGGCGCATGCAAGGCGCCGTGACCCTTTCGAAATGAAGCCCGACCGGGACGCGGGGGCCGAATTTCCTTCAAATCCGGGCCGCAAACCCCATATATAGCGGGAAAGAGAGGGATACCCGCATGGATATTGAAGGGCTTTTGACCCGTTTCGTCGGCGACAATTTTGTGCTGCTGCTGCTGGCCGCTTTGCTGATACTGGCCATCGTGATGGGGGTGCGCATTGTGCCGCAATCCCAGAAATTCGTGGTGGAACGCTTTGGCAAGCTGCGCTCGGTGCTGGGGCCGGGGATCAACTTCATCGTGCCGTTCTTCGACCGCGTCGCGCACCGGATTTCTATCTTGGAGCGGCAGTTGCCCACCAACCAGCAGGACGCAATCACCAGCGACAACGTGCTGGTGCAGGTGGAGAGCAGCGTCTTTTACCGCATCATCGAGCCCGAAAAGACCGTGTACCGCATCCGCGACATTGATGCGGCAATTGCGACGACGGTTGCGGGGATCGTGCGCTCGGAAATCGGGACGTTGGAGCTGGATGAGGTGCAGTCCAACCGCGCGCAACTGATCATGCGCATTCAGGGCGCGTTGGAGCGGATCGTGGATGATTGGGGGATCGAGGTGACGCGGGCCGAGATTTTGGACGTCAATCTGGACGAGGCCACCCGGGCCGCGATGCTGCAACAGCTGAACGCCGAACGCGCCCGCCGCGCGCAGGTGACAGAAGCCGAGGGCCAAAAGCGCGCGGTCGAGCTGAACGCGGACGCGGAGCTTTATGCTGCCGAACAGACGGCCAAGGCGCGCCGGGTTCAGGCCGACGCCGAGGCCTATGCCACCGGCGTCGTGGCCAAGGCCATTGCCGAAAACGGGCTTGAGGCTGCGCAATATCAAGTGGCGCTGAAACAGGTCGAGGCCTTGACGGCGGTGGGTCAGGGCGAGGGCAAGCAGACCATCCTGCTGCCGGCCAATGCGCTTGACGCCTTTGGCGACGCCTTTGGGCTGTTGAAGGGGAGATCGTGATGGTCTGGTCTGACTACTGGGTCTGGTTCGCCGCCGCTTTGGTCCTGGGCATTCTGGAGATATTGGCGCCGGGATACATCCTGCTGGGCTTTGCAATTGCGGCCGGGATCATCGGGACGATCCTCTATATCGATGGTGGGCTGAGCGCGTATCTTGCGCAATCGCTGCCTGTGACGCTTGTGGCCTTTGCGGCCATGGCTTTGCTGGTCTGGGTTGTGCTGCGGCGGGTGTTCGGGATGCGCAAAGGCCAGGTGAAAATATGGGAAACGGATATCAACGAAGAGTAGTGCGCCTCGCGCGCGCTGTGATCCAGATGAAAAGCCCCGCAGCCTGACCGGCTGCGGGGCTTTGCTTTTTTGATTTGGCCCTGCGGGCGGCGCTTTGGCTGGTGGCGGTGATCATGGGGGCGCGAGTCGCGTGTGGCGGGGGTGGTTTGAGTATTTTCGATCAAATGGAGAGAGTTTGGGCCCCGTTTCATACGATTTCACGCGATGTGAGCGGTTTCTCACGGGGGCGTGTGCTTATGGGCCGGGATGCGTTGGCATATGTGCAGTTACGCACTTAATTTTGTATAATTCCTGATTTTAGTGCGTTGATACGGGCCGGGGCAGGGCGCATATTCATCTCATCAAACGGCAACACGCCGATCACACACCGCCGCAAGGCACCACAGAAAAACTGGAGATACGACCATGAAAACCATCATCGCAACCACCGCTCTCGCCCTGGCTCTTGCTGCACCTGCTGCTGCTGACACATCGAAAGCACAAGCTTTCTTCGCCCTGGGTAATGACTCTGCTGCTGAACGCATCGTCGGCAACACCTCTGTCGGCAACCCCGTTGGTGCCGCTCAGGTTCTGGCGCTGACAAATGACAGCCCCGCCGAGAACAGCGTCAACTTTGACCGGGCCCGCAACGTCGACGTCAAATCGGTTCAGCGCT
>CAYLVP010000118.1:0-5470 GCA_964387155.1 uncultured Rhodobacterales bacterium
GCAAACTGGCGCAGGATGGCGGCAAACATGTGATGGCCTTCTTCGAGATGGTGAAAACCTTCATCTCCGAAAACAAGGGCGACGAGACCTTCGAGGCGGGGTTCCTTGGCCCCTTGAAAGAGGCCTCAAAAGACCTGCAGGCGGCGGGGATGTATTTCATGCAGAACGGCATGAAGAACCCCAACAACGCGCTGTCGGGCTCTTATGACTTCATGCATATGATGGGCCATGTCTGCCTTGGCCTGATGTGGGCGCGTATGGCGAAAGCCGCGCAGGAGGCGATTGATAATGGCGCCTCGGATCGCGACTTTTATGACGCCAAGATCGCCACCGGCCGCTACTACATGGCGCGCCAGCTGCCCGCGACCAAGATGCATCTCTCCCGGATTGAAACCGGGGCCGATACAGTCATGGCGTTGGATGCCGCAAACTTCTAAGCTCGGTGCATCGGGGGGAGTCGCCCTCCCCCCTTTGTGTTTGCGAGTTTGGGAGAACCCGGTTGCCAAGAAGACTACGACGCACCCGTCACGTACAGATCGCAATGACCGAAGACGCATGGCGGACACTGAAGACATTTAGCCGAAACGCCGATCTGGCAGAGGGGGAGGCCTTGTCGTTCCTGTTCGAGAATTTCAACTCGGTCACGCATCACGACAACCTGCTGCACAGATTAAAGCTGTTTTCCGCCGAGCTGGAGGAGCACAAGAAATGACGGGGCGCCTGGTGCGGGTTTCGGGATGTGAGTATTTTTGGCAAAAAGAAGCCAGGGCCATCATGCTGTCGAAGGCACCCTGTGGCCCTGCCTCGGGTGACCGTGAGGACGCACAGGGTGGCTTCTCCTTGCACGGTCATCGGCTCTCCAGCCTGTACCGCGCCTTTATGATGGGCGCATTAACCTTAACGCCCCGTTACCAGAGGGAGAGCGACATCTCCCAAACAGGCTTCTTTTTGCCAAAAATACTCAATTCCAACACCACAACCGGGAGGACCGCCTGACATGGGGATGAAGCTCTATTGCTTTGGCGAAAGCGGCAACGCTTATAAGGCCGCGCTGACGCTTGAATTGGCGGGCGCTGACTGGGAGCCGGTCTTTGTCGACTTTTTCAAAGGCGAGGCGCGCAGCGACGCGTTCAAAGAGATCAACCTGATGGGCGAAGTCCCGGTGCTGGTCGACGGGGACCGCACGATCACGCAATCAGGTGCCATCCAGCAATATGTGGTCGACCAGACCGGCAAGCTGGGCGGGGCCCGCGAAGACAAATATGACGTGCTGCGCTGGGTGTTGTGGGACAATCACAAAATGTCCAGCCAGGCGGGGGTGACGCGTTTCCTGCTGAATTTCCTGCCCGAAGACAAACGCCCCAAGGAGGCGATTGGCTTTCTGCAAGGCCGCCTGCAAGCCGCCTACGGAGTGCTTGATGCGCATCTGGCAGGGCGCGACTGGATTGTGGGCCGCGAGATCACGGTCGCCGATATCTCGAACTGCGGCTATCTGTTCTATGACGAACCTTTCGGCTTTGAGCGCGCCCAGTGGCCCAATATCGACGCCTGGCTGACCCGGATCTCAGAGCAGCCCGGCTGGAAGCACCCGTATGACCTGATGCAGCGGGCCTTTCAGGGATGAGCCATCAAGCCACCATTTTGCCGGATCATCCGGGCGCGCGTGACCTGGCGGCGGCCAGCAGCCCAACGGGGCGGCGCCGATGATCCTTGCGGCGTTTCTCATTGGCATGGCGCTTTGCGCGTTGACCCTGTCGCTGATCACGTCGGAGGACAGCTCTGACAAGTTTGGCTCTGCCGTCGCGATGTTTGCCGGATGGTGCGCTTTTGGCATGCTTTTAATGGGCGGGACCTGGGGCTTGGGCATTGTGTTGCCCGGGCTCGTGGCCGCCACGGTACTGGTTTTACGCAATGTGACATTTGGTGAGGTGATCTCCCCCCTCGCTCCCTACAAAATGGCTCTCGGCATCGGCGCGCTGGTTTCCAGCGTGGTGGTATGGCTGGGCGTGTTGAACAGAATGGAAGGACTCCCCAATGGCTGACGCTTATATTTACGACGCCGTAAGAACCCCGCGTGGCAAGGGCCGCAAGGATGGCGCCCTTCATGAGGTCACGGCCGCGCGGCTGTCGGCGCAGGTGCTCAACGCCATGAAAGAGCGCAACGGGCTGGAAGGCCATGCCGTCGAAGATGTGATCTGGGGCAACGCCACCCAGGTGATGGAGCAAGGCGGCTGCCTGGCCCGGACCGCCGTGCTGGCATCCGATCTGGATCAGCTGATCCCGGGGCTGTCGATCAACCGCTTCTGCGCATCCGGGCTGGAGGCTGTGAACCTTGCGGCCAATCAGGTCAAAGGCGGCGCAGGTGAGGGCTATATCGCGGGCGGGGTCGAGATGATGGGCCGCGTTGCCATGGGCAGCGACGGCGCGGCGATTGCCGTGGACCCGTCGATTGCGATGAACAGCTATTTCGTCCCGCAAGGCATCTCTGCCGATATCATCGCCACGGAATATGGCTTTACCCGCGATCAGGCCGACGCGCTTGCCGTGGAAAGCCAGAAACGCGCCAAGGCCGCCTGGGACGACAAGCGGTTTGAAAAATCGGTGATCACGGTGAAGGACCAGAACGGTTTGCCGATCCTGGATCATGACGAATATATGCGCCCCCAATCCGACATGCAGTCCATGGGCGGGCTGAACCCGGCGTTTCAGGCCATGGGCGAGGTGATGCCGGGCTTCGACAAGGTCGCGCTGATGAAATATCCGCATCTGGAGAAGGTCAACCATATCCACCATGCCGGCAATTCCTCGGGCATTGTGGACGGCTCGGCGGCGGTGCTGGTCGGCTCTGCAGAATTCGGCAAGGCGCGCGGGCTCAAACCACGCGCCCGGATCCGGGCGACGGCCAAAATCGGCGTGGACCCCACCATCATGCTGACCGGCCCCGTGCCCGTTACCGAGCATATCATGAAGCTGTCGGGTATGAGCATCAGCGACATTGACCTGTTTGAGGTGAATGAGGCCTTTGCCTCGGTCGTGCTGCGCTTCCAACAAGCGTTTGACGTGGACCCGGAGCTTGTTAACGTGAACGGGGGCTCGATTGCGATGGGCCACCCGCTGGGCGCCACAGGGGCCATCATCCTTGGCACGCTGCTTGACGAGATGGAGCGGACCGACAAGGAGACCGGGCTTGCCACGCTTTGCGTTGCATCCGGCATGGGGGCCGCAACGATTATCGAAAGGGTGTGATCAAGACCCATGGGGAGCCAGAGAGATTTGAGGCAAGGCGCACTGCCTGGCCATTGCTGGGACAGCCGACCGACAGGGGGCGGCCATTCGCGGCCGCGCTTGAGATTGGCCAGCAGACCACGCCTCCCAAGGATATCCACGATGCCAAACGCTGACACCATGGCCCTGCCCTGCGGCCATCACAAAACCCCTGTGGGGATGCCAGGGCTTGCGATCAAAGCCCCGCCCTGACCACGCTGACGCCGATCCCGCACCATACTGCATTAAACCGCGCTCAATTCTCCCCCAGGAGCACAACGAATGCCAAAGATCGACATCTCTTCCCTGCCGGTTGAAACCGGATCAGGTTATCCCGGCCACCGCGCCGCGTTGATGGCAGGCCGCAGCCAGCTGCGGCTGGGCCGGGCGGCGGGGTTGAGCCAGTTCGGGGCCAATCTGGTCATGCTGGAGCCCGGCGCGCTGTCGTCACTTCGCCACTGGCATATGGAGCAGGACGAGTTTCTGGTGGTCGTCTCGGGCACATGCACGCTGATTGACGATGATGGCGAAACCGCCCTCGCCCCCGGGGAGTGCGCGGCCTTCCCGGCAGGTGACGCCAATGGCCACCATATCAAGAACCGCTCGGACGCCCCGGCCAGCTTTGTGGTGATTGGCACCCATACCCCTACCGAGACGGGATATTACAGCGACGAGGACATGGTGGTGACCGTCAAGGATGGCAGCTTCAGCTTCACGCGAAAAGATGGGACCGACCTTGACTGATACGCGCAAGGAAACCGAAGCACAGCTGGCGGCGCGCGAGATCTACCAGCGGGTGCTCGACACGATGACCGAGGCTATGCTCAAATCGGACAATCAGACGCTGGCAAACGGGATGACTTACCCGTTCCGCTTTGGCACGCTGCAGGAGGACTTCATCATCGAATCCTCGGTGGACTGGCTGAACTGCACCGACCGCTTTGCGCAGACGTTGAAGGCGCAGGGGGTGAACCACTTCATTCGCCTGTGCACCGAGGCGGATTTTCTCAGCGAGAATTACATTTCCGGCCGCCATGTTTCTCATACGATGCGCAACGCCATTCCCGTAATCCCGCCCTATGAAAACCGCGCCACGCTGACCCGGGTGGACGGGGAATGGCGCTTCAGCGACATGGACGCCGCGATCCGCAACAACCGCTGGCCGATCTCGACCGTCTATGTCGATGTGAAACGAAGCGGCGAGCGCAAACCAAGGCCGGACACGACCTGCTGCCTGTTCGACATTCGCCGCAGCAGCGCCGCCCCCAAAGTGCTCTACCAGCAGTTTCTGGACGAGCTGAGCGCGATCAACATGTCGGGCGATTTCGATGCGTGGTGCGAGAAATGCGAATTCCCGCATTCCGTGCATATCGAGCATGTTGACGAGATCATGGAAACCCCGGAGGACATCCGCCCCTTCCTCGACATGGTAAGCGAGCGCATCGAAACGCTGAACGTGGATAAGCTCACCAGGACAGCCGAGCATGCGGAGTTCATCTCAGGCACCCAGCTTTGCGGCTACCACCGGACCGTCTTCACCTCGAAAGGCGAGGTCAAGCTAGGGCCTTTCCTCGGGCGCTACATTCTGACCCGCACCGGCACCTCTTGGCGGATGTCCTCGGTGACCAACTCCGTCACCAATCCCGAATTCCCCTACGCGCAGCCAGTGCCGGGCGATGCCCTCGTCTCGCTGCGCGAGATCCAAGAAAGGATAATTGAGAAATGACCGACTTCACCATGAGCACCGACGCGGATGGCGTCGCCACGATCGTCTGGGACACCGTTGGCAAATCAATGAATGTGCTGAACCGGCAAGGGTTTTACGACCTCGACGCGCTGATCGACCAGGCCCTGGCCGATGACGCCGTCAAGGGCGTGATCATCACCTCGGGCAAGGAGGGCACCTTCGCGGGGGGCATGGACCTCAACGTGATCGCGCAGATGAAGAACGATGCGGGCGACAACCCGGCACAAGGGCTGATGGACGGGCTGATGGCCAGCCATGCGGTGCTGCGCAAGATCGAGCGCGCCGGCATGGACCCCAAGACCAACAAGGGCGGCAAGCCCATCGCCTGCGCCATGCCCGGCACCGGGCTTGGCATCGGGTTCGAGATCCCGCTGGCCTGCCACCGCATCTTCGTGGCCGACAATCCCAAGGCCAAGATCGGCCTGCCCGAGATCATGGTCGGCATCTTCCCCGGCATGG
>CAYLVP010000119.1:0-5334 GCA_964387155.1 uncultured Rhodobacterales bacterium
CGCCGATGGTACTGCGTCTTAAGACGTGGGAGAGTAGGTCACCGCCAAACCTAACAAGCAACATCAGGTATCTCTCTGACGATGATCAAGAAATGCCGCCCGCTCGAAAGAGTTGAGGCGGTTTTTTTCTGCCTGCTTGGCAATGTCTTCCCGCCATCTACTGTGCTTAGCCCGACCCTCATGCAGCTTTGCGCGGATACGCCATTTGCGATCCGGCGTTCAAAAACTGCAGTGTATTTCAACGTGTAGCGACGCCGCAAAAGCGCCTTTTGCGTATCGCTGGGCTTTGCCAAATAAATCCCGGGAACTTGGTGAATTTGCCTTGCAGACTCGGAACAGCAGGCGTAAATCCAAGGCTCGAACTGGCGCGGGATGGAGCAGCCCGGTAGCTCGTCAGGCTCATAACCTGAAGGTCGTAGGTTCAAATCCTACTCCCGCAACCAAGTTCGAAAAGATGACCCCGCGCCGCTTGGCCGGGGTCTTTTTTGTTTCACCTGCGCCTCGCGTACCGTCCCAAGATGTGCCGGTGCGCCGACTGCCCCTGACCCGCCTCAATGTGACAAACCGCCGTGACCGGGAAGCGGCGGATAAAGTTGTGGACCTCTCGGGATATTCTCTTAATGTTTTCAGTCAGGAAGATTGCGCGTGGCCGAGTCTTTGCGCGATCCGTCCCGCGACCACCGTGACGCGCGCAAAAACAGGGACCTGCAAAGGCAGAAAGGGCTACCGCATGAAGCTTTCAGACAGTCGCATGATCAAGGCGGATATCGAGACAGTCTGGTCCGCTCTGCTCAACGCGGATGTGCTGAAAGAATGCGTGCCCGGCTGCCAAGAGATGGAGGGCTCGCCCGAGCAGGGGTTTGAGGCCGTTGTCGTCCAGAAAGTCGGCCCGGTGAAGGCCACGTTCAAAGGCAAGGTGGACCTTGAAAACATGCAAGCGCCATCCAGCCTGACCATTTCAGGTGCGGGCAAGGGGGGCGCTGCGGGCTTTGCCAAAGGCGCTGCAGATGTGCGGCTAGAGGCCGCGGATGAAGGGACTATCCTGCACTATGATGTAGAGGCCAAAGTGGGTGGGAAGCTCGCGCAGCTGGGCAGTCGCATCATTGATGGCTTTGCCAAGAAGATGGCCGATGAGTTCTTTACCCGGTTCCAAAACGCGTTGGAGGAGCCCGAAGACTCTGAGGAACAGACCGGAACACAGGACATGACCGCGAAGAAAGGTTGGTTCAAACGCCTGGTCACATAAGCGAATTTCTAGGGAGGATACTATGACCAAAGTAACGATGACGGTGAATGGGAAAGCCGTCTCCAAACAGGTGGAAGGGCGCACGCTGCTGTCCAGCATGCTGCGCGACGAGCTGCACCTGACCGGAACGCATATCGGATGTGACACCTCGCAATGCGGTGCCTGCGTCGTCCATGTCAACGGCGAAGCGGTCAAAAGCTGCACCATGTTTGCAGCGGAGGCTGAAGGCGCTGACGTGACTACGATTGAGGGCATGGCGAATGCCGATGGCTCACTCTCGGTCATTCAGGCCGCGTTTCAGGAACATCATGGGCTGCAATGCGGCTTTTGCACGCCTGGCATGGTGATGTCGGCGGCGGCTTTGTTGAAGGACAACCCCAAGCCATCCGAGGCCCAGGTGCGTGAGTATCTTGAGGGGAACCTCTGCCGGTGCACCGGCTACCACAATATCGTCAAGGCGATCATGGCCGCGTCCGGGCAGGCTGTGCCTGCCGTGGCAGCCGAGTAATTTCAATGACGTAGGGTGGGTTTCCAACCCACCATTCAGGGAGGACTATCATGCCAAAAGATGGAGGCATCGGCGCCAGCTCAAAGCGGCGCGAGGACCTGCGGTTTCTGACCGGCAAGGGCAAATACACCGACGACATCAACCTGCGGGGCCAGACCTACGCCCATTTCATTCGCTCGGACGTGGCGCATGGCAAGATTGTCAGCATTGACACATCTGCGGCCGAAAACATGCCGGGCGTGGAACGCATTTTCACAGCCACCGATTTCGAAGGTGTGGGCGGCGTGCCTTGCGGCTGGCAGGTGACCGACCGCTTTGGCGAAGCCATGCAAGAGCCCAAGCACCCGGTGCTGGCGGAGGGCAAGGTCCGCCATGTTGGCGACCCGATCGCGGTCGTTGTGGCCGACAGCCTGGCGGAGGCGCGCGACGCGGCAGAGGCCGTTATCATCGACATCGAAGAGCTGCCCGCCGTCCTCGACATGAAGGACGCGCTGAAGGACGGCGCGACCAAAGTGCATGACGATCTGACCTCGAACCTGTGCTATGATTGGGGCTTCGTGGAAGAAAACCGCGACGCCGTTGACGCCGCCATCAAGGGCGCGCATCACGTCACCACGCTGGAGCTGCGCAACAACCGTCTGGTTGCCAACCCGATGGAGCCGCGTGTCGCTGTGGGCGATTTCGACAGCTCGACCGATGAGCACACACTCTATACCACCTCGCAGAACCCGCATGTGATCCGCCTCTTGATGGGGGCCTTCGTGCTGGGCATCCCCGAACACAAGTTGCGGGTCGTGGCCCCTGATGTGGGCGGCGGCTTTGGCGCCAAGATCTACCACTATGCCGAAGAGGCGTTCTGCACCTTCGCGGCCAAGGCGATTGGCCGTCCTGTGAAATGGACCTCATCGCGCTCGGAAGCCTTCATGTCAGACGCGCATGGCCGCGACCACGTCACCAAGATCGAGCTGGCGATGGATAAGGACGGCAAGTTCCTGGCGCTGCGCACCGATACCCATGCCAATATGGGCGCATATCTGTCGACCTTCGCGCCGTCTATCCCGACCTGGCTGCACGGCACCTTGATGGCTGGCAATTACACGACCCCGCTGATCTATGTGAACGTGAAGGCCGTCTTCACCAACACGGTGCCAGTGGATGCCTATCGCGGCGCGGGCCGGCCCGAGGCCACGTTCCAGCTGGAGCGCGTCATCGACAAGGCCGCGCGTGAGATGGGCATGGATCCCGTCGACATTCGGCGCAAAAACTTCATCACGGAGTTCCCCTATGCCACCCCGGTGGCCGTCGAATATGACACGGGCGACTACCATGCCACGATGGACAAGCTGCTCGAGATGTCCGACCACGCTGGGTTCGAGGCCCGCGCGGCGGCCAGTAAGGCCAATGGCAAGCTGCGCGGCTTTGGCATCGCGCATTACATCGAGGCTTGCGGCATCGCGCCGTCAAACCTGGTGGGCCAGCTCGGCGCGCGGGCGGGGCTTTACGAAAGCGCCACGGTACGGGTCAATGCGACAGGGTCGATCAGCGTGATGACCGGCTCCCACTCCCATGGTCAAGGCCATGAGACCAGCTTTGCGCAAGTGGTGTCCGAGATGATCGGGATTGATGAATCCCAGATCGACATCGTGCATGGCGACACGTCCAAGACGCCGATGGGCATGGGCACTTACGGGTCGCGCTCCATCGCTGTCGGCGGCTCTGCCATGGTCCGCGCGACGGAGAAGATCATCAACAAGGCCAAGAAGATCGCGGCCCATTTGATGGAGGCCTCCGAGGGCGATATCGAGCTGAAGGACGGTGCGTTCACCGTGGCCGGCACCGATAAGTCGGTTGCTTGGGGCGACGTAACGCTGGCGGCTTATGTGCCTCATAACTACCCGCTCGAAGATATCGAGCCGGGGCTGGAGGAGACCGCGTTCTACGATCCGGCCAACTTCACTTACCCTTCGGGCGCTTACGGCTGCGAGGTCGAGGTTGACCCAGAGACCGGCAAAGTAACCGTGCTGGGCTTCTCGGCGGCGGATGACTTTGGCAACATCATCAACCCGATGATCGTTGAAGGTCAGGTTCATGGAGGGCTGGCCCAGGGCATCGGTCAGGCGCTGGTGGAAAACTGCGCCTATGACGAGAATGGCCAGCTGCTGAGCGGGTCTTACATGGATTACACCATGCCGCGCGCCGATGATTTGCCGATGTTCAAGGTGGACCATTCCTCGATCACGCCTTGCACGCATAACCCGCTGGGTGTGAAAGGGTGCGGCGAGGCGGGGGCGATTGGCTCGCCACCGGCGCTGGTCAATGCTGTGGTGGATGCGCTGCAACGTGGCGGCCATGACGTCACCCATATCGACATGCCGCTGACGCCTGACCGCGTCTGGCAAGCGATGAACTCCTGAAGCGCGGAAGGAAGCAACATGTACGACTTTGACATCGAACGCCCATCCCGGATCGCCGACGCGGTCAAGCTGATGAGTGACAGCACCGAAAATCAGGCGCTGGGGGGCGGGCAGACCCTGATCCCCACGCTCAAGCAACGGCTCGCAAGCCCTGAGCGTTTGGTCAGCCTGACGGGCATCGACGAAATCAAGGGCATCTGCACCGATGATGCCGGGC
Source organism: uncultured Rhodobacterales bacterium (assembly GCA_964387155.1). GTDB lineage: Bacteria > Pseudomonadota > Alphaproteobacteria > Rhodobacterales > Rhodobacteraceae > Litoreibacter. Next base: position 4,386 of record CAYLVP010000119.1, read on the forward strand.
GGCTTTGCATCGGTGGGGCGACCACCCATGCGGCGGTTGCCGCCGATGGCAGCTACCCGGGCCTGTCCGGGCTGGCTGCGCAAATCGGCGACCCGGCGGTGCGCAACCGCGGCACGATTGGCGGCTCGCTTGCCAATAATGACCCTGCCGCATGCTACCCGGCGGCGGCGTTGGGTTCAGGCGCCACCATTGTCACCAACACGCGGGAGATCGCGGCGGATGACTATTTTCAGGGCATGTTCGAGACCGCGCTGAACGAGGGGGAGATCATCACCGAGGTGAAATTCCCCATCCCCGAAAAATCGCATTATGCGAAATTCGTCCAACCCGCCTCCCGCTTCGCGCTGGTGGGTGTGTTTGTGGCGAAATACGCCGATGGCGTGCGCGTGGCCGTCACCGGTGCCTCAGAAGAGGGCGTCCACCGCTGGACGGCGGCAGAACAAGCGCTGGGTGCCAATTTCTCCGCCGATGCGGTTTCGGGCCTTGATGCACCCGGCGCAGACGGTCTGATCAACGACCTGCACGGCACCGGCGCCTACCGCGCGCATTTGGTAAAGGTGATGACCGGCAGGGCTGTGGCTGCTGCCAGCTAGCCCACGTTTCTCTAGTGAACCTGCCGAAAGCCCCGCTACTGAGCGGGGCTTTTGCGCGTTTATAGGGCGACGTAAGTTCTGTTGAGGTTTCGAGTGGCAGCTTTGAGCCCATTTTGACAATTTCTGCACGACGTAGGAATGTCGGCTTGTAGTTGATTGGAGAGATCAGGTGTCACGTCTCGAAAAGCTGTTTCTCCGACTCGCCTTGGGCGGAAAACTACCATTTTCGAGACAAGTCTTGGCTTGGAATTCGAAACGCCAGCTTGCGAGTATGGAACCGACGTCCTCATTGGGCAGTGATTTTGAGATACCCGACCCATCTAGACCAATTCCAGAAAACGAGCGCGGAAAGGTTG
>CAYLVP010000120.1:0-5268 GCA_964387155.1 uncultured Rhodobacterales bacterium
GTTGACGCGGATACGCTTCGATCCTCGATCCTGTCTCAGGTGCAATTCTCGGTTGAGACAGCGATTGCCGGTGGAAACACCAGTGGCTTCAGCACGATGTGTGTTGCCTACAAGTACATACGGCACACGTTGGACAACTGCAGGACTGATGCAAACGCGATAGAAGGCAATTTATCCATTGCCGCAAAGCTGATCCGGGACGGGCTCGCGAATGGCAAATACTCGAAAGAGGATGGTCTTGAAGGGTTGCTGCACACTCTAGATCGCCAGACCGTCCAGATGCGGGCGCAGCATCCAGAGGTTCGCCAAGCATGGGAAAAACGTGTCGAACAGACCGTGCGGGAGTCGACAGATGACCAGCGCAAGGGCTTTGCCAATTCAGTTGACGAGGTACGACGTGGCACCAAGACACAACTCAACGAGGAATTCGAACTGGACGCAGCCACCATCCGGGCGAATGAAAGTAACGAAGCCGTTGCCGAGGCAGTTAAACGCTCGGGGGGTCGCGCTGCGGTCATTGCGGTGAAAGAGCGCGTTGATGGGGCGATCAAGAAGGCAGACAGCTCTTCGACCTACAAAGGGTTCAAGCTCTACGATGCTGCGCAAAAAGCGATTGAGTTGCTTTCAGGGCTTTTTTGATTTCTTCGCCCGACATCGCCGGGCGGATGGTTGCTCCCCTGACAAAAAGTCCCAAAAAGTGATCAGTTGCCGGATTGATCTTCGGCCCTGCTCTCTGGTTCACTGGACCTCAATACTGGGGCGGCTATGTCCTAGGGTAAGGTACCCGGCGAACGGGGCGAGGCATGAGCGGCGGGCAAAAGGCGGCAGGATTGATGGGATATGGCAAAGCGATAGTGGCCGTAGCGGCGTTTGGCGCGTTGGCGGCTTGCGCGGGCGGCGGCGGGCCTGCGCGGGTGGCGGCGCCGGGCGGGCCGGTGGTGCAATTTGCGTCAGGGCCGATCTCTGCCGCGTGCAACCGCTCTGACCGGCCACGGGCGAACCGGCGGCTGTGCGGCTGCGCGCAGGCCGTGGCAGACACAACGCTGACGGGGGCGGATCAAAGCCTCGCGGCCAGCTTCTTCAAAGACCTTGACCTCGCGCAGGAGGTCCGGCAATCCGACCGCCCCTCCAACGAGGCGTTCTGGGGCCGCTACAAGGTCTTCATCGCCCAGACGGAGCGCTACTGCGCCTCGCACGCCTGAGCCAGCAGCGCAGGGATCGCGGCCTCGATCATCTCGATCACCGGGTCAAACTGGCTGGAATAATAGGGGTCCGGCACGTCTTTGGGGCCGTCCCCGGGGATGAAATCGGTGAACAGGATGATCGGCGTCCGCGCGCCCTCGGGCTGCTTTTCGATCATCTCCGCCAGGATCTGTTCATCCATCGCGATCAGCAGGTCGAAGGCGCTGTAATCATCGCGGCGCAGCTTGCGCGCGGTCTGGCCGGCAATATCGACCCCATGCACCCGGGCCGCCACAACGGCGCGGGGATCAGGCGGATCGTCCAGATGAAACCCGGTCGTCCCGGCGCTGTCGACGTCCACGGCCACCCCGGCCTCCTCCGCGCGTGCGCGCAAAAACCCCTCCGCCAATGGAGAGCGGCAGATATTGCCCAAGCACACAAAAAGGACCCGTTTTGCCATATTTCGTCGCTCCACCTCGCTAGGTAAGGTTTTCCTTACCCTGCTGAGAACGATCTGCAAACGGGAAATAGTGAAAAACCGACCCTTGTGGTCGTTTTTCTTACATTGTTACAGGGTGTTATGGTTAACAAGACACGGAGCGCTTAAAAAATAGGCGCCCACGCAGATATCAGCTGTCCGAGCCGCCGTGATTTCCGTGGCCGCTATGCCCCCCATGCGCCCCCGCTTTGGGCTTGCGTTCGAGGTCCACCGGCACCTCCACCGTGACCTCTCCGGCCTTTTCGAAGATCAACGTCAGCGGCACCGTGGCGCCCTGCTCCAACGGGCCGGTCAGCCCCATCAGCATGACATGCTTGCCGCCGCGCGCAAAGCTGGTGGTGCTGCCTGCGGGAAGCGTGAACCCCTCCTCGACATGGATCATCTTCATGACCCCGTCGCCATCCTCCTGATGGGTGTGCAGCTCGGCCCGGCCCGCCGCTTCGGTGGAGGCCCCGATCAGCCGGTCATCAGAGCCGCCATTCATCAGCTCAAAGAAGATCGCCCCGCTTTTGGAGCTGGGGGTGGAGCTGCGCGCATAAGGGTCCATGACCGTGATCTTGGCCGCATCAGCCAGCGCAGGAAGCGCCGCCAGAGACAGAGCCGCCGCGGCGAGCAGAGTTTTGAACGTCATGATGTGATCCCTTGCAAGCTGTGCAGGTCACCGGGGCCGGGGCCTGCGTTTGCCTTGAGATACGCATATGCAAGCGCAATGAAAAGGGACAGATCCGCGCGTGCACGGCCTTTCACGCGGACGTGTTGCAAAAAGCGAAAAGGCCCCGCCCTTTGAGGGGCGGAGCCTTTCGACAAAACCTGCGGCGGGATCAGACCGCAGCCACCTGCTTTGCTATGTCTTTCTTGACCTTGAGCGCCTTGGCGGACAGCTCGGCATCCTTGGCCTTCGCCATGAAGCCGTCCAGGCCGCCACGGTGATCGACCGTGCGCAGCGCCGCTGCCGAGATACGGAATTTGAAGGACCGACCCAGCACGTCCGAGGTCAGCGTCACATCATTGAGGTTCGGCAGAAAACGGCGCTTGGTTTTGTTATTGGCGTGGCTGACATTGTTGCCAGACATCGGCCCCTTACCAGTGAGTTCGCAAACGCGAGACATGACGTTTCCTTTTCGTAAGCTAAAAAGGGCGGTCTCCCGCCCCTGAATTCTGTCCGGGCGGTTTAGAGGGAGATTCCCGAGCCGTCAAGCCAAACTCAGCGCCGTGGCTCGCCAGCTCAACGAGCGACCTCGAAAGACCTTGCAATACCAAACGCCAGCAGAGAAATTTGAAGCATGTGTTGCGGCGCTCAGTTGAAACCAGCGAGACGAAGCCGACCTTGCCAACTCGACAGCAACGACCGCTTTGTCGTACCGGCAGCGAAACAGACCAAAGGCAGGAACGGTCCTCTAACCGCTCCAAACCTCTGTAGTCGAGTGAAACTGAGACCAAGCGAACCAGTACGCTTGATGGCTACTGATTTCTGTGCCGTTTTTGTCCACGGCCCGAAGCCCACCCGCGCTTTCTTGTAGTATGATCCCTTCAGCAGCCACTTCTTTCCCGCTCCGCAACGCAAGGAGGGCTGTTCCTCGCGGGAAGGCAACTGGCGTTCCATTTGGGGCTATGACGCCGACAACCTCTTCCTGCACAGGGAGCCTGGGGTCGACATCGCCAACCGGAAAGATCGGGCCGTCAACATCGCGTCCTTCCCGGAAGTTGAAATTTCGACCGAGCGCCAAGTTTTCAGTCAGAACAGTCGTGTGCGGATAGGCTTCCCGCCAGCGTTTCCAATCGGATGTGATGACTGAGACTTGCTCCAGCGTTAGCGCTCGCTTTGCGAGCGGCCCGGTAAGCGCCTCGCCAGTAAAGGTATCAAAGATCGAGTAGGTGTTCAGGTCAAACATGACCTTGTTTGACCTGAACAGAAGACCAGACGTTCGCAAAACAAGACGCGCGACATCATCTGGTTGGTTGTCGGTGAAATAAGCTTGTGCCGCGCCACAAAGAGAGCAGTAAGGGATACCGAGGTGCCGACCACCCAAAGTGTCGTTTACCATCTCCCGCACTTCCATGATCTGCCGTGGATAGGCACGCGCTTCACCATTGACGACGATCCCAAAGACGATGTCATTGTCGCGAAGCCACGATGCCTCTTCAGCGCTCGTTACGGTTGGATTGTCGACTGCCGGAATGCAGGGACAAGGTAGATCGGTTTGGTCGAAGGGGCGGGCATCAATGGGAACGCCTCCCCAAGTCACAAGGCGCCAATCGACATCGCCCTCGACAAACAGGCGGTCCCACCCATGCACAAGCGTCGTGTAGATCACACGTTTGGTTTTCAGGTATTCCGGGGGCTCCGGTATATCCCATACGATCAGGTGATCAATGATCTGGTTCCACGGATCACCTTCGGCCCACTGTTTTCCCAAGAGTTGTTCGGCAGCGCTCACAAGTCGCTCTTCGATGTCGCGCTGCCAGACAAATCGCATCAGATCGCCGATGAGCCACGCAAGGCGAGGATCACCAGACGCAGCAATAATTTCAAGTGCGTCGTCCTGCTCGGCCCCCCAGATGATCTGCGTTTCGCTGCCAAGTGGTGCGACGCTTTCCGCAAAAGCAGTGCGTACCGCTTTGGTCAGAACGTCCGAAAGGGGACCCGTCGTAACTGCAGGGGGTGGCCCAAATTGCTCGAGGACGTAGTCAGGGGTATCTGCTTTGGCCAGGAAAGGGGCTGCAACCAAAGCCAAGACATGAAACGCTTTTTTCGTAAGCGTGAGAAGTCCAACCACGTTATCCTCCATTGAATATCTCGGCAGTCTAACCGCTCTGAAGACAATACCTCATCGCATTAGCGTGATCCGCTGCCTGCTCTAACCGGATGCAATATGTTCGCGGCAAACAGCGGCTTTGCGGGCTGCATCTGTAGAAGGAATGGACTGTGAAATCTCTTTTGGGTCGTAAGGAAGGTTTTTTGTTTGTTTCTCGAAAACGGACTTTGGGTGCGGTGCAGAAGAAAGAGTAAACTTGGGCTCAAACCCGTCATTAGGTCGGTTGCAGCATCTCTCGGATGTGTTGAAATCCGCACGCCGAGGACGGCCCAAACCTGTCATCCATTAGGCCGACACAGTTTCAACGCCAGCCATGTCTGGCCGGTCCCGAGGGGCTTTATGTCATCGCCTTCAGCACGCGTTCGGCGGCGGCTTCGGGGGTGGTGTCTCCGTCCAGCAGGGCGGTGGTGCATGTCTCGCGCAGGGATTTGATCCGCGGATCGGTCTCGAGCCGGGCAAGCAGGCCGCCGCGCAAAGCCTCTTCAAACCAGTGGACGGCCTGGCGGGCGCGGGTTTTGGCCCAATGGCCTTGATCCTTGCGCCACCCGCTCAGCGTCTCGATATCGCTCCAGACCTGGGCCAGCCCACGTTCCTCCAGGGCCGAGACGGGCTGCGCCTTGGGAAAGCCGTCAGGGTCCTGGGCGCGTTTGCGCAAGAGCCGCAGCGCCCCTGCGTAATCGGCCACGGTGCGGGTCGCGGCGGGTTTCAGATCGCCATCGGCCTTGTTGACGAGGATCAGATCCGCGCTTTCCATGATGCCGCGTTTGACGC
>CAYLVP010000121.1:0-3500 GCA_964387155.1 uncultured Rhodobacterales bacterium
AAGAACTTCGAGAGCGTTGTGCCGCTCTACTCCCGCCTGATGGCGAAAGGTGCAGGCGAGAACGTGAAGGGCATCTTCGGTTCGACAAACTGGCACTGGTCGCTGACCGACGAAGGCTCCAAGGCGTTCGTTCAGTCCTTCGGCAAGAAATACGGCTTCCCACCCAGCCAGGCGGCGCATACCTGCTACGTGCAGACGCTGCTTTATGCGGATGCGGCGGAGCGTGCTGGCACGTTCAACCCATGCGGCATCGCCGAAGCGCTCGAAGGGTTCGAGTTCGACGGTCTGGGCAATGGCCCAACGCTGTACCGTGCAGAAGACCACCAGTGCTTCAAAGACGTGCTGGTCGTGAAGGGTAAAGAGAACCCGACTTCCGAATTCGACCTTCTCGAAATCGTTGAAGTGACCCCTGCGGCTCAGGTTACCTATGACGCCTCCATCTTTGGCGGCGAGCTGGGCACCTGTAACCCAGGCGCATAAAAACCAACTCACCAAGTGCGGTCCCCTAGACGGGGGCCGCGCGACAAACACGCTATCTCACCGCCTTTGGGCGAACGGGACTGGCATATCTAGGGGGCGGCCAGATGGAAGCTATTGTTCTTCAAATCCTCAGCGGCTTGGACGGGGGCTCGGCATATGCTTTGATTGCCCTGGGCCTGACGCTGATCTTCGGCACACTGGGCGTGGTCAACTTCGCGCATGGCGCATTGTTCATGATCGGGGCATTCTGCACGGTCACGCTGCAGCGGCTTTTGACGCTGAGCCACACCGTGATCGACGAAACCCAAAAGGACTTCTTGGGCAACCCGCTGAAGGTGCAAGTCCCCTACATTCAGGATTGGTTGGGCGAAAGCACGGCGGCGGCCATTATCGACTGGTCGGTGCCGCTGGCCATTTTGTTTGCGATCCCGGTGATGCTGATCATCGGCATCGTGATGGAGCGCGGGCTGATCAAGCATTTCTACAAGCGCCCCCATGCCGACCAGATCCTCGTGACCTTCGGTCTGGCGATTGTCCTGCAAGAAGTCATCAAATACTACTTTGGCGCCAACCCGATCCCCGCCCCTGCGCCTGACGCGTTCAAAGGCAGCTTCGATTTTGGCGTGCTTCTGGGGTTCGAGCCGAACCGGATCATCTACCCTTACTGGCGTCTGGTCTATTTTGCCTTCGCGGCGCTGATCATCACGGGCGTCTTTGCCTTCCTGCAATTCACCACATTCGGCATGGTAGTGCGCGCGGGCATGGCGGATCGCGAGACGGTGGGCCTGTTGGGCATCGATATCGACAAGCGGTTCACCATCATGTTCGGGCTTGCGGCCTGCGTGGCGGGGCTGGCGGGGGTGATGTATACGCCCATCAACTCGCCCAACTACCATATGGGGATGGATTTCCTCGTGATCTCCTTCGTGGTGGTCGTGGTGGGCGGCATGGGCTCCCTGCCCGGCGCGGTGCTGGCGGGTTTCGTGCTCGGCATCCTGCAAAGCTTTGCCTCGATGCGCGAGGTGATCGAGTTCCTGCCCGGCATCAATCAGGTCGTCATCTACCTGGCAGCCATTATCATTCTATTGACCCGTCCACGGGGCCTTCTGGGCCGCAAGGGCGTGATGGAGGACTAAGCATATGTTTGGCCTAAGCGCAAAAGACACGCGTCTTTTACTCCTCGTCATCTTTTTGGTCGCCTTCGCGCCCTTCTTGATGAACCCGTTCCCTGTCGATAGCGGCATGGCGCAATTCAACGCGGGCTATCCTGACCTGATGCAGCGGTTTGTGATCTTTGGCATCTTTGCCATTGGGTTCAACATTCTGTTCGGGCTCACCGGCTATCTCAGCTTTGGCCATGCGGCCTTTCTGGGGGTGGGTTCCTATGCGGGGGTGTGGATGTTCAAGCTTCTGGGCATGAATGTCATCCCTGCCATCCTCGCCTCGGTCGCGGTGGCGGGGCTGCTGTCGGTGCTGATAGGCTTTGTCTGCCTGCGGCGCTCGGGGATCTATTTCTCGATCCTGACGCTGGCCTTCGCGCAGATGATGTTTTCGCTGGCGGCCTCGGTGCTGACCCCGATCACCGGGGGCGAGACCGGCCTGACCCTGTCGCTGAGCGATCCGCGCATCTTGGGGCAGGCAGCCGTGAACGGCAATATCCCTGTGCCCGGCTTCTTCGGGCTGGAGATGCGCAGCACCTATGAGATGGTGATGGGCGGCTGGTCCTTCAGCTTCAACACTGGCTATTACTTCTGCGCCGTCATCATGGTGCTGGCCTTCTACGCCTCGATCCGCATCTTCCGCTCGCCCTTCGGGCTGATGCTGCGGGCGATCAAGACCAACCAGACGCGTCTGAACTACACCGGCAAGAACTCCCGGCCCTATACGCTGGCAGCCTTCGTGATCTCCGGCATGTATGCCGGGCTCGCAGGCGGGCTGATGGTGGCGATGGATCCGCTGGCCGGTGCGGAGCGGATGTTCTGGACCGCCTCGGGCGAGGTGGTGATCATGACCATTCTGGGCGGCGCGGGCACGTTGATTGGCCCGGTGCTTGGCGCAGGCGCGATCAAATACATGGAAAACATTGTCTCCAAGATCAACAAGGGCATTCTGGAGCAATGGTTCGCCTTCATGCCTGACGGGCTGGAGAATATCTTTGTGACCCTGGTTTATCCGTTCATCGGCAAGGGCTGGCACCTGACATTGGGCGTCGTGTTCATGCTGGTGATCATCTTCCTGCCCGGCGGGCTGGTCGAGGGGGGGCAGCGCATCAAGGGGCTGTTCACCCGCAAGAAATCTGCCGAGACGCCTGCCGAGGGCGCCAAGACACCTGCTGAATAAGGAGCATTGGACATGGGTATCCTAGAGATCAAGAATGTCGGCAAGCGCTTCGGCGGGTTGCAGGCGCTGGGCAACGTGAACCTGTCGGTGGCCGAGAACACGGTCCATGCGATTATCGGGCCAAACGGGGCGGGCAAGTCGACCTTGCTGAACTGTCTGGTGGGCAAGCTGATCCCCGACACCGGGTCGGTGACCTTCCAGGGCCAAAGCCTTTTGGGGCGCAAGCCGCATGAGATCAATCAGATGGGGGTCAGCCGGGTGTTTCAGACGCCCGAGATCTTCGCCGATCTGAGCGTGATGGAAAACATCATGATCCCCTGCTTTGCGCATCGCGACGGGTCCTTCAAATTCGCAGCTTTCACCAGCGTGACGGGCCAGGCGGACATCAAGACGCAGGCCGAGCAAATCCTCGAAGATGTCAACATGCTCGACAAACGGGGTGAGCAGGCCTCGTCCCTGTCACGGGGCGACAAGCGGCGGCTGGAAATGGCGATGTGTCTGGTGCAGGAGCCTAAACTTCTGCTGCTCGACGAGCCCACAGCAGGCATGGCGCGAGCCGACACCAACAACACGATCGACCTGCTCAAGGAGATCAAGGAGAAGCGCGACATTACCATGGCGATCATCGAGCATGACATGCATGTGGTGTTTTCCATGGCCGAGCGGATCACGGTGCTGGC
>CAYLVP010000121.1:3600-5201 GCA_964387155.1 uncultured Rhodobacterales bacterium
CGTCAAACCCGACTTCAACAAACACGCCAATAACGCGGCGACCGCCCCGGCCTTTCTCAGCGTCTGGGATATGGAAGCCTATTACGGCGAAAGCTACATCGTGCAGGGCGTCAGCTTTAACGTGCACGAGGGCGAAATCCTGGCCCTTCTGGGCCGCAACGGGGCAGGCAAAACCTCGACCCTGCGTGCGATTGCGCGGATGGACGACCCGCAGGTCTACCATGGCGAGATCTGGCTCGACCATCAGCCGCTGCACAGCATGGCCTCCCACGAGGCGTCCCGCGCAGGCATCGCCTTGGTGCCTGAGGACCGGCGGATCATCCAGGGACTGACCGTTGAGGAAAACCTCAAGCTCGCCCAGATCGCCCCACCCATCGGCTGGTCGCTGGAACGCGTCTACGAGCTGTTCCCGCGCTTGGGCGAACGGCGCAAGCAAGAGGGCACGACGCTCTCGGGCGGCGAGCAGCAGATGCTGGCCATTGCTCGCGCGCTGTGCCGCGACATCAAGGTACTGCTGCTTGACGAGCCCTATGAGGGCCTCGCCCCTGTCATCGTGCAGGAAATCGCCAAGACGCTGGGCATCATCCGCGACCAGGGCATCACCACGATCATCGTGGAACAAAACGCCGTCGCCGCATTGAAGCTGGCGGATCGGGCGGTGATCCTGGACACGGGCTCCGTCGTCTTTGACGGCTCGGCGAAAGAAGTGCTCGAAAACGAAGCCCTGCGGGCCGAATATCTGGCCATTTAATTCAGGCACCCCCGCACCAAAAGCGGGGGGCCATTCCAAGGACGAAAAACCCGAGGGACAGACCATGACCGACACGACCTACGCACCCTCTGCGGAGTTTGCGGCGAATGCCCATGCCGACAAGGCAACCTATGACAAAATGTATGCCGACAGCATCAAGGACCCGGCTTCCTTCTGGGGCGAGCATGGCAAGCGCATTGACTGGATCAAGCCCTATAGCAAGGTCAAGGACGTCTCTTACGCATACGGCAAGGTCGATATCAAATGGTATGAGGACGGCACGCTGAACGTGGCTGCCAATTGCATCGACCGCCATCTGGCGGAGCGTGGCAATCAGACGGCCATCATCTGGGAGCCCGATGACCCCGACGGCGAGGCCCAGCACATCACCTACCAGCAGCTGCACGCGCATGTCTGTAAATTCGCCAATGTCTTGAAAGAAATGGGCGTCGGCAAAGGCGACCGCGTGGTGCTTTACATCCCGATGATCCCGCAAGCGGCCTATGCCATGCTGGCCTGCGCGCGCATCGGGGCGATCCATTCCATTGTCTTCGCGGGCTTCTCCGCCGACGCGCTTGCGGCGCGGGTGAACGGGTCTGAGGCCAAGGTCGTGATCACGGCCGACGAGGCCCCGCGCGGCGGCAAGAACACGCCCCTCAAGGTCAATTGCGACAAGGCGTTTGAGGCGGTCACACATGACGCCAAAATGCTTGTCGTCAAACGCACCGGCGGCGAGATTGCCATGACCCCGGGCCGCGACCACTGGCTGCATGAGATGGAGGCAAATGTCCCCGCCGATTGCCCGCCCGAGGAAATGGCCGCCGAGGACCCGCTGTTCATCCTCTATACC
>CAYLVP010000122.1:0-5123 GCA_964387155.1 uncultured Rhodobacterales bacterium
CCCACCGCCCGTCGCACACCACGCGCCAATATCCCACCGGGCATAAACACACCACCGCGCCCCTAAATCTCCCCAACGTCCCCCATCCGTGGGTGAACCGCTTCGGCTGCGCCGCCGCGAACCACCCACCCTACATATTCCGGGTCCACCAAACCCAACGCGACATCACGGTGAATAGACGAATACGGCCACTCCGTGGCCCCCGCCACAAACCCGTGTTTGACCGGGTTGGTCCAACAATACGCAACATATGCCCGGTACTCGGCCTCGTCGCGCACGCAATGTTCCCAAAACCTGCGCTGCCAGACTTTCCCCTCCTGCCGCGCAATTTTCGACGGCGACCGTAGGGTGGGTTTCCAACCCACCTGCCGCCCAGGGTCGGTGGGGTGAAACCCCACCCTACGCGTGAACCGCGCCTTGATTGCGCCCCAGCGCGTTGAAAAATCAGCGTCGCCCGGTGGCAATGTCCAAACGGCATGCAGATGGTCCGGCAGCACCACCATCGCATCAATCTCGAACGGTCGCTCACTTTGCGTCACCCGAACCGCATCGCGCAACGCTTCGATTTCATCGACCAAAAGCCGGGAACCGCGCCGCGCCAGATTGACCGTGAAGAAATACGTACCACCTTTGCGGCGAAACCTGCGATATCTGGGCATGGCGCCACCCTGACAGCCGCAGGCTTAACGGCCCGTAAATTTCCCCTCGACCTGCCCCGCGGACCCGGCCATACCTGCCCAAACAAAGACGGGGGCTGGCATGGATGTCTCGACAATCATAAGCACATTGACGGGCTGGGTGCTCTCCATCGGGGGGCAGGTCAATGACCTGCCGGGCACGGTGGCCTTCGGCCTCGGCCTCTTCACCTGGTTCGCGGTAGAGCAGGTGCTGCGCCGGATCCTCTCCGGTATGCGCTGGGTGATCCTCGCAGGCGTGCTCGCGGGGTTGGGCCTGTCGGCCCCCTATCTGCTGGGCCTGATGTTCGAGCGCGGCGACCCTGCGCCCGTCACCCAGTCCGCGCCGGGCAGCTGATGCCCCGCGAATTTTGCTACAAAATGTAAAAAGCCTCTCAGAGAGATCCTACAAATTGTAGCAAAACGCGCCGCAGCGCTGGACAGCAGGCGGGCACAAGCTACTCTGCGGACATGCGCTGGGTTGCCCTTTTTCTGATCCTTGCCGCCTGTGGCAGACCGTTATCGCCGGGGGAGGAGGCCTTCGCCCGCGCCTTCCACGGCGACGGGCTCGACACGGATAAAGTGCGGATCATCCGCAACCCCGCAATCAAGCTCTACGTGGCCACCGTGCCCGTCCCGCCGCGCACGACCTGCGCGGAGAATATCCTGCCGCCCCCCGCCGAGACGCATTTCACAGGCGCGCCAGCGGCCACCGTCTTGTTCAATAAAATTACGGTAAATCCGGATGTTATGGCCGCCGACTACATGGCCGCATGGCCCCGAGCAGCCAACCTGCGGGCAGCGATGTTTCTGGCCCATGAACTTGTCCATACCTGGCAATGGCAGCACCGCGACCGCACCGGCTATCACCCGCTCAAAGCCGCCGCCGAGCATCAATATTCCGAGGACCCTTACCTGTTTGACCTCAACACCAACACCCGATTTCTGGATTACGGATACGAGCAGCAAGGCGCGATTGCGGCGGAATATGTCTGCTGCGCCGCGCTCGACCCCAACGGCGCCCGCACCACCCGATTGAAGGCGCTGCTAGAGCAGGAATTCCCCATCCAAAACCTCAGCGCCGCGCTGCCCCGCACCCCGGTGGTGCTGCCGTGGAAAGACGCTGAAATCAAAGGCATTTGCAACTAGAGGGTCGCCATGTCCAACACGTCTTACGCGCTGATCATGCTGGTTGCGGGCATTGGCATCCCGGTGCTTGCCGCTTTGAACGCCGCGCTGGGTCGGGTGATATCCGCCCCGGCGGCCGCCTCCGTCGTGCTGTTCGTGGTGGCCTTTCTCACCGCTTTGGCCGTTGCCCTTATCACTGGCCCACAGGCCATTGCCAAAGTCGCAAGCGCGCCAAAGCACCTGCTATTGGCCGGAAGCCTGATTGCCTTCTACGTGCTGTCGATCACCTATATCGCGCCGCATTTCGGCGTTGGAAATGCAGTGTTCTTCGTGCTGCTTGGTCAGTTGATTTCTGCCGCAGCGATCGACCATTTTGGGCTGTTCGGCGCGACGCAAACGCCCCTCAGCCTGACCCGCGCCGCCGGGATCGCGGTGATGGGATTTGGCGTGTTTCTAACGCAGGTGGCCGGGCGCTAAGTCAGGGCTGAGACGGCGACCCACAGAGCGTCGGGCACGGCGACGACCGCCATCTCGCGCCGTGCGGATCCGGGCAGGCGCGCGCCTTCTTGCGCGGCGACAGCCTCGGCCACGCGGGCGAACCGGTCATAGAACGCGTCTGTATAGGTCGCCGGGTCCATCACCAGATAGAGCTGTCCCAGACCATGGGGCGGCCCGTCTGGCAGCTTCAGCCCGCCCACATCAAGCGAGTTGACCGAGCCTGTCAGCCCAGCGGCCAAAAGCTCAACCATCAGCCCCAGCCCCCAGCCTTTATACCCGCCCGCAGACACAAGCGCGCCGCTCAAAGCCGCCTCTGGGTCGGTGGTGGGCTGACCCTTCGCGTCAACGGCCCATCCCGGCGGTATTTTCTCACCGGCCGCCTTGGCCATGGTGATCTTGCCCAAAGCCACAGCGGAGGTGGAGAAGTCGAAATGCATGGCAACCCCGCCCTCTTTGGCCGGGACCGACATGGCAAAGGGGTTGGTGCCGATGGTCTTCTGATTGCCACCCGGCGGTGCCACCACGGGGGAGGCATTGGTCATGCCGATGGCGATCAGGCCTTCACGCGCAAATTGTTCGGTAAAGAAGCCAAGGGACGTGCAGGTATGCGAATGCGCAACGGCATAAGAGATCGTGCCATTTGCGCGCGCCGCGGCGCATGCGGTCTCAAACCCGCGCGCAAAGGCGGGTTGGGCGAAGCCAAATTGCGCATCAGCCAGCACGGCACCCGGCCGGGGTTTGGAGATCGCAGGCGCCACAGTCCCTTTCACCCGGCCCGAGGCCAGCTGCGTGCAGTAGCTTTCCAAATAGTAAAGACCGCAGATGATATTGCCGATTTCCTCGGCGCGGCGCACCGCCCGCGCCACCTCGCGGGCAATCCAATCGGCGGCCCCGTGCTTGACGAGCGCGTCAAACGACAGCGCCTCGATCTCATCCAGCGTCACGTCAGGCATTTGCTTTTTCCTCCAGCGCCAACCACTCCTCTTCGGCCTCTTGCAAAGCCGTGTTGCGTTCGACCAGCGCGTCAGAGGCTTTGCCGAATTTCGCAGGCTCCTTGGTGAAAAGCTCAGGGTCAGAGAGGAATTCCGTCAGTTTGGCAATCTCGGCCTCCAGCCGTTCAATCTCCGCCGGCAGCGCCTCCAGCCGGTGCTTTTCGGTGAAGGACAAGCCGCCCTCTGTCCTGGTCTCGGCGGCTTCCCGCCCCTTCTCGCGCCGGGACTTCGCGGGCCTGTCCGAGAGGACCGTTTCTTCCCCCGCCTCTGCGGCTTGGGCTTTATAGTCGCTCCAGCCGCCCGCATAGACGGTGGCTTTGCCGTCCTTCAACGCGATGGTTTTAGAGGCCACGCGGTCCAGAAAATCCCGGTCGTGGCTCACCAAAAGAACCGTGCCGTCATAATCCGAGATCAGTTCCTGCAACAGATCGAGCGTCTCGATATCCAGATCATTGGTCGGCTCATCCAGGATCAGCAGATTGCTTTCCCGCGCCATGATCCGCGCCAGCAGCAGCCGGGCCTTCTCTCCGCCTGAGAGCGATTTGATCTGCGCGCGGGCCTGCGCCTCGTCAAACAGGAAATCCTTGAGATAGCCCACCACATGTTTGGGCGTGCCGCGCACGTTGATATGATCCCCCATGCCGCGCACGCGCGTCGCCGGGTCCTCGGTCAGCGCGGCCCAAAGCGTGTCCTCCGGATTGAGTGCGGCGCGATTTTGGTCAAACACGGCCATTTCCAGATTGGTCCCGGTTTTGACGCTGCCTGCATCAGGCGCGACCTCTCCGGTCATCAGCTTCAAAAGGGTGGTCTTGCCGGCGCCATTCGGGCCCACCAACGCGATCCGGTCGCCACGATTTACCTTGAGGTTGAAATCATTGACGATCTGCTTGCCCGCATAGGCTTTCGAGACGCCGCCCACCACAAAGACCTGCCGCCCCGATTTGGGCCCGGCTGCCAGCTCCATCGCGGCGGTGCCCTGGCGCTTGATCTGGTTTGCACGTTCGGCCCGCAGGCCCTGCAACGCGCGGACCCGGCCCATGTTGCGCTTGCGCCGGGCTGATATGCCTTCGACCGCCCAACGGGCTTCGGCCTTGATCTTGCGGTTGAGCTTGTGCCGTTGCTGGTCCTCTTCCTCCCACAGCTTGTCGCGCCATTCCTCGAACCGGTCAAACCCGGTCTCCTGGCGGCGCACCTGCCCCCGGTCGATCCACAAGGTGGCGCGGGTCAGCGCGCGCAGAAACGCCCGGTCGTGGGAGATCAGAATAAAGGCCGCGCGGGTTGTGGCAAGGTGGTGCTCCAACCAGGCAATCGCCTCGATATCAAGATGGTTGGTGGGCTCATCCAACAGCATAAGCTCGGGCGCCTCACCCAAGAGCTTGGCCAGGGCCGCGCGGCGTCTCTCCCCGCCCGAGGCGGCGGTCACATCCGCTTCAAGATTGAGCTTCAACCCTTCAGCAGCGCTCAGGATTTTATATTCCTCGCTCGGGTCCAGCTCGCTCAAGGCAAAATCGCCCAGCGTGGCAAAGCCCGTCAGGTCCGGGTCCTGCTGCATATAGCCGGTGGTGGTGCCCGGTGCCAAAACGCGCGCGCCGCTATCGGCCTCAACCAATCCGCCCATCACCTTCATCAGCGTCGATTTCCCCGACCCGTTGCGCCCCACCAGGGCAACGCGGTCCCCCGGCTGAACCACAAGGGACAGATCGGCAAAGACGGGATCCCCGCCGAAAGTCAGCGAGATGTCGGAGAGTTGCAAAAGCGGAGTGCGAGCCATGACGCGCAGCTAATCCCACTGGGCTCCAGCGTCAACTCCACCATCACTGTTCTAAAAATA
>CAYLVP010000123.1:0-5054 GCA_964387155.1 uncultured Rhodobacterales bacterium
ACCTTATTCATGGAGACTGAGAAGCGCACATCGTCAAAGACGAAGAATTCAGCTTCGGGGCCGAAGAAGGCAGTGTCACCAATGCCGGAAGAGATGAGGTAGGCTTCCGCCCGCTCGGCTGTGGAGCGTGGGTCGCGGTCGTAGCTTTCGCCGGTGTCGGGCTCGACCCCGGTGCAATGCACACACAGGGTCTTTTCTGCGTAGAACGGGTCAAGATAGGCCGAGCTTGGGTCAGGCATCAATTTCATGTCGGACTGGTCGATGGATTTCCAGCCGGCAATGGAGGAGCCGTCAAACATGAAGCCTTCTTCCAGGAAGTCTTCGTCGACCTGATCGGCCATAACGGTGACGTGCTGCAGCTTGCCCCGTGGGTCGGTGAAGCGGATGTCCACGTATTCAACGTCTTCATCCTTCATGGTCTTAAGCATGTCCTTGGCGCTCATGTGACCTGGTCCTCTCTTTTCTAGGTAAGTGGTGGATTACAATGCGTCTTCACCGGCCTCGCCGGTGCGGATGCGGATGGCTTGCTCGACGGAGGAGACAAAAATCTTGCCGTCCCCGATCTTGTCGGTCTTGGCTGCGGCGATGATCGCCTCGATTGCGCTGTCGGTCAGATCATCGGCCAGCACGACCTCGATCTTCACCTTCGGCAGGAAATCGACCACATATTCGGCACCGCGATACAGCTCCGTATGGCCTTTCTGGCGGCCAAAGCCCTTGACTTCGGTGACGCTCAAACCCTGCACGCCCAATTCCTGAAGCGCCTCTTTCACCTCATCCAGCTTGAACGGCTTGATGATAGCCTCGATCTTTTTCATGTGCCTGGGCCTCCCTGTTGCAGCTCCAAAGCGTGAGACCACTTCTCTTTTGGACACACAATTGGCAAGCTTGGTCAGGGGCACGCCGGGCTTGGCTTTGCAACTTTATTGCCTAATATTTAGGCAATTCGGCTAATTATAGATCGAAGTTGAATCTGCGCGTGATGTCCGCGCCTGAAACCCGCGCCTCAGACGAGATACGCGCGCTTACGCAAGCCGCCATGACACGCGGCAAAGTGACCGGGGGCGAGCCGATAAAGCGCGCAGGCCAAAGGGTCGGGAAGGGCCAGATCGCGCGACCTGGCCACGGCCTTTTGAGATATGTTCAAAAAGTTGGCCGTCTACGCCGCTTGGCCAAGCTCCGCCGCTTGCTGTGCGGCCATGGGCAGTTTCGAGATCACCTCGACCCCGTCGGCAAAAAACACCTCTTCGAGATCAAACCGCAACTCATAGACCTGATGGCATTTCAACTCGGCCTCCTGCGAGATGAATTTGCCATCAACCAGCCGTTTGGCAGGAATGATCACTGCATTGCGGCCGAACAGAACCTGGGCGCGCCAGTCGCGCACCATGATTTCCTGATCGGGGGCCATCTTCATATCGGAGGAGGGGCGGCTGAACCCCAGTGTCCCCGTTCCCACGGTGATGGCGCGAAATGTTCGGGTGTTTGTGACCAGCTCCCGCAGGACCCTGACCCCGGCGCGGGTCACGATCCGGTCCCCGGACTGCAGCTCGGCAATCGGCACGTAGCCGCGCGGCGTCAGGATGTTGCTGTCGCCCAGAAGGCCCTGGGCATCTTTTGAAGCGGTCATTTCTTGTCCCCCACCGAATGTATGAAGCGTGTTGGCAGACATGCGCTCCCTCCGGTTGTTAGTGCAGCGATGTCACACTGTCCCGCTCAATTGGGGCGCAAATCGGGCAGGTGGATGCCGCTTTGCAGGCAATCGAAAATTTCAGGAAACAGACTGTTCGTCGCGCAACCCAATCTGGGCGGGTCTGCACCCCATATGAGGGCCGTGCAAAACATGGGCTAGGGAGGCGATTTTGGTCTCGCATCTGCCTATGACCTTTGATAGAGACACGCGAACTCAGCCGCAGGTCACCTTGCGGCTGTCTTAGGTTTTTGCGGGTGTGGCGGAATTGGTAGACGCACCAGATTTAGGTTCTGGCGCCGCAAGGCGTGGGGGTTCAAGTCCCTTCACCCGCACCAGACGTATATATAAGGACGAGAGCACATGAAGGTCACCGAGACGCTGAACGAAGGCCTCAAACGCGGATATGTCATCGACATCCCAGCCTCTGAGCTGGATGAAAAGGTGAATGAAAAGCTGACCGAGGCGCAGCCCGAGGTTGAGATGAAGGGCTTTCGCAAAGGCAAAGTGCCTATGGCGCTGCTGAAAAAGCAGTTCGGTGACCGTGTGATGGGCGAGGCCCTGCAAGAGACGATCGATGGCGCGATGTCCAAGCATTTCGAAGACACTGGCGACCGTCCGGCGATGCAGCCAGAAATGAAGATGGACGGCGAAGACTGGAAACCCGGCGACGACGTGAAGGTCAACATCTCTTACGAGGCGCTGCCCGCGATCCCGGACGTCGATATGAAGAAGATCAAACTGGAACGTCTGGTCGTCAAAGCCGAGAAGAAGGACGTGGACGAGGCGCTGGCCAACCTCGCCGAGACCGCGCAGAATTTTGAAGACCGCAAGAAGGGCTCCAAGGCCAAAGATGGCGATCAGGTTGTGATCGACTTTCTGGGCAAGGTGGATGGCGAAGCCTTTGATGGTGGTGCGGCCGAAGACTATCCGCTGGTGCTGGGCTCCGGATCTTTCATCCCCGGCTTTGAAGAGCAGTTGGTCGGCGTAAAAGCTGGCGATGAGAAAGAGGTCAAGGTTGACTTCCCCGCCGAGTATCAGGCCGAAAACCTCGCGGGCAAAGCGGCTGTGTTTGAATGCAAGATCAAGGCTGTCAAAGAGCCAAAGGCCGCCGAGATCAATGACGAGCTGGCCAAGCAATTCGGCGCAGAAGACCTCAAGGCGCTGACCGGTCAGGTCGAAGAGCGTCTGGAAGCGGAATATACCGGCGCCTCGCGCGCCGTAATGAAGCGCAAGCTGCTCGACGAGCTGGACAAGCTGGTCAAGTTTGATCTGCCACCGTCGCTGGTTGACGCAGAGGCCGGCCAGATTGCCCATCAGCTGTGGCATGAAGAAAACCCTGACGTGCAGGGCCATGACCACCCCGAAATTGAGCCAACCGACGAGCATAAATCCTTGGCCGAGCGCCGCGTGCGTCTGGGTCTCTTGCTGGCGGAACTGGGTCAGAAGAACGAGATCGAAGTCACCGACGCCGAAATGACGCAAGCCATCATGAACCAGGCGCGCCAGTACCGCGGGCAGGAACGTGAGTTCTTCGAATTCGTTCAGAAGAACCCGCAGATGCAGCAGCAAATGCGCGCGCCGATTTTTGAAGACAAGGTTGTGGATTTCGTCTTCGAGCTGGCAGAGATCAAGGACAAGAAGGTCAAGAAGGCCGATCTTGAGAAGGCCGTCGAAGCCCTGGATGACGAAGCCGCTTAACCCCGGCAGATTGCAAAGCTAGAGGGGTCGGCCAATTGGTCGGCCCTTTTCCTTTTTGGGCGTCCGAGCCCCGTCGCATCGCTTGAACGAACATGTCGTGAAATCAGCAAAGCCCCGCTGAATTTCCGCCGCAATTGGCCCTGACACTCCAGCTTAACAATTCTCTAAGCCAGCTGGGACGGTGACATGACACTTGCGGATTTCGGATTTGGCCCACAGCAAAACACGGCGCAACGCTCCCTCGATGTGGCGCGTCGTCGTGGCACCTACACGGTGCGCCCCTCGCTGGCCGCATTTGATCTGAAATCACGCATCATCCGCGCCGCCATTTCTGCCGCTACCATTGGCATAGGCACCGTGTTGGTGGTGTCGGGCAAAGCCATCCTGGGCGTGAGCGGGCCGGGGGGCGCGCTGATTGTGCCGATGGGGGGCTATATGATCATGGCGGGGCTCTTCTGGCTCTATATGTTGCTGCGCCGCCCGCCCGAACTGGTCGTGGATACGCCGAACCGGGCCTTTCACATAATCAAGCCGAGCCTGCTAGGCCACGCCCGCGCGCGTGAGACGGTGCGCTTTGAAGAGGTCGCACGGATCGAGATGGTGGACCGCGTCAGAGGGTATGACATGTCAGCCGATGCCAACGGCTGGACCCTCGCGCGGCTTGAGGTGATCTGGCAAGGTGACCGGGTCACGCCCATGATGACGGGCGAAATCGGCGAGATCGAGGCGCTGCTGGGTCAGCTGCGCCGCGAAGTGGGCATGGCCTGACGTGCCCCTCTTTCAAACAGCACCAATGAAAAAGGCCACCCCTGTGAGGGCGGCCTTTTCCGTGTCTGGTCTGCGTAAGGCTTAGCTCTCGTCAGACGCGTCCTCAGCAGGGGCGTCTTCCTCGGCCACAGCTTCTGCCAACTCTTCGTCCTCAGAGGCAGCAGCGCCGATATCGTCGAACAACTCGGCGATCTCAAACTCTGCTTCAGCCTCTTCCTCGGCGGCGAGCTCCTGAATGGACTTGCCGGAGGCTTGCAGCTCGGCTTCCTCAGCGGAGCGGGCGACGTTCAGCGTGAACGTTGCATCCACCTCAGGGTGCAGCGACACCATGACGTCATGCAGGCCGAGATACTTGATCGGGCGCTCCAAAGCGACCTGACCGCGATCCACGGTGAAGCCTTCGGCAGTCGCGGAATCGGCGGCGTCACGCGTCGTGACAGAACCGTAGAGCGCGCCCGCGTCAGAGGCCTGACGAATCACGATGAACTGTTGACCATTCAGCTTGTCGGCCAGGGCCTCAGCTTCTTTCTTGGTCTCCAGATTGCGGGCTTCCAGCTGTGCTTTCTGTGCTTCGAACTGGGCGCGGTTGGCGTCCGTGGCGTTCATCGCCTTGCCTTGCGGCAGCAGGAAGTTGCGGGCGTAGCCGGGTTTGACGTCGACCACATCGCCCATCTGGCCGAGCTTGGCGACGCGTTCCATAAGGATAACTTGCATGTCAGCTCTCCTTACTTAACGGCATAGGGCAGCAGGGCCAGGAACCGGGCGCGTTTGATGGCGCGGGCCAGGGCCCGTTGGTTCTTGGCGCCCACGGCTGTGATGCGCGAAGGCACGATCTTGCCACGCTCAGAGATGTAGCGTTGCAGGGTGCGGGTGTCTTTGTAGTCGATCTTCGGGG
>CAYLVP010000124.1:0-4863 GCA_964387155.1 uncultured Rhodobacterales bacterium
AAGCATTTCGTCGATTGGTATCGCGACTATTACAACGCATGAAAAAACGGCCCCCCAAACCTGGGAGGCCGTTTAGCTATCTGGGGGAGGAAGACAGCGAGGAGAGGTTTAGCGCACGATGCGCTCAGCAGCGGAGTCGTTGCCCAGGGCGAAGAAGCGCTGAACCGATTTGACGTCCACGTTGCGGGCCCGGTCAAAGTTGACGCTGTTTTCAGCTGGGCTGTCATTCGTCAGCGCCAGAACCTGAGCGGCACCAACGGGGTTGCCGACGGAGGTGTTGCCGACGATGCGTTCAGCGGCAGAGTCGTTGCCCAGAGCGAAGAAAGCTTGTGCTTTCGATGTGTCAGCAGCAGCAGGTGCAGCAAGAGCCAGGGCGAGAGCGGTGGTTGCGATGATGGTTTTCATGGTCGTATCTCCAGTTTTTCTGTGGTGCCTTGCGGCGGTGTGTGATCGGCGTGTTGCCGTTTGATGAGATGAATATGCGCCCTGCCCCGGCCCGTATCAACGCACTAAAATCAGGAATTATACAAAATTAAGTGCGTAACTGCACATATGCCAACGCATCCCGGCCCATAAGCACACGCCCCCGTGAGAAACCGCTCACATCGCGTGAAAAACGTCGAAATCTGCTTAGAATGCCGGTCAGGCGGGCACGACCAAGCCGGAATCGGTCACAACCTCACCCAATGCTGCACCATGTCACCGCCAATCGCGCGGAAGGCGGTCAGCCTGAACTGTGGTGCGTCTGCGAGGGGCCCATATCCGAGAGGCCCGAGCCCTGGCAGGCCATCCGCTCCTAGAATGCGCCCGGCGGAGAAGACCACCAGCTCGTCAACCAAACCTGCCTCCAGCAGGGACGCGGCCAGCTGCCCACCGCCTTCGCAGAAGACCCGGGTGAGCCCGGCCTGCCCCAGCAGCGCAAGCGCTGCTGCCGCATCGACCTGTTGCGCCGCGACAGGAAAGAGTGTCGCGCCTGCCTGTTCCCATGCGCGTTTGTCACTTTGCGCGGCAGTGGCGCCATGGACCAGCCAGACCGGTACATCCTTTGCAGTGTCAAACAGAGGCCCGGCCTTGGGGATGCCCAACCTATTGCTCAGCACGACCCGCACCGGCTGCCGGTCATAGCCCAGCCCCCGGACCGTGAGGCTTGGCGCATCAGCCCGCGCCGTTCCGGCCCCCACCATCACCGCGTCATGGCGCGCCCGCATGGCATGCACTACATGCCGCGCCTGCGGCCCGGTGATCCACTGACTTTCGCCTGAGGGGGTCGCGATCCGCCCATCAAGGCTCATCGCCAGCTTCAACGTCACCATCGGACGCCCCCGCGTGACGCGGTTCAAAAAGCCCAGATGATCGGCGCGGACCGCATCGGCCAACACGCCCGTAACAACGTCAATCCCGGCTGCGCGCATCCGGGCAAGCCCACGCCCGGCCACCCGCGGGTCAGGGTCCTCGACCGCGACGACAACTCGCGCCACACCTGCCGCGATCAAAGCCTCGCAGCACGGTCCGGTCTGGCCGGTATGGGCGCACGGCTCCAGCGTCACATAGGCCGTGGCTCCCTGCGCCAAGGCCCCCGCCTGATCCAAAGCCACGATTTCGGCATGTGGCCTGCCGCCATCTTGAGTCCAGCCGCGCCCGACAACCCGCCCGCGTCGCACAAGCACACACCCCACAGCCGGGTTGGGCCAGACGTGGCCCATGCCCCGCTTGCCCAGCGACAGGGCAAGCGACATCCAGCGCGCATCGACGCTTGCCGATGCTCCCGTGGCCATCTGATCAGTCGTCTTTGGGGGTAGGTGGGCGCAGCTCGGAGACGAACTCCTCAAAGTCATCTGCGGCCTGGAAGTTCTTGTAGACCGAGGCGAAGCGCACATAGGCGACCGTGTCGATCCGGGCGAGCGCCTCCATCACGATCTCGCCGATGGAGGTGGAGGGGATATCCGTCTCCCCCATCGACTCGAGCCGGCGCACGATGCCCGAGATCATCTGGTCAATCCGTTCCGGGTCGACGGGTCGTTTCTGCATCGAGATGCGGATGGAGCGTTCCAGTTTGTCACGGTCAAAATCTTCGCGTTTGCCGTTGGACTTGATCACCACAAGGTCGCGCAGCTGCACCCGCTCATAGGTCGTGAAACGGCCGCCGCACGCCGGGCAGAACCGGCGTCTGCGGATCGCGACATGATCCTCTGCCGGACGCGAGTCCTTCACTTGTGTATCGACATTTCCACAAAACGGACAGCGCATCCCGGTTTCCCCTTCTCAAGCCTCTGGGTGTTGATCCCCAGTTATCCACAGTGACTATAGGTGAGCAACCACCCTTTGGGTAGAGGGGAATTCTACCCCCCATAAATTGATGCGCTGCGGCGTCAGAGGGGCTGAAACAACGCCGCCACCTGCCGTGTATGGGGGCGGTCGCGATGCTCGAACAGGTAAATCCCCTGCCAGGTACCCAGCCGCATTGCGCCATCGGCCACGGGGATCTGCACCGAGACCGGCAAGAGCGCGGCCTTGATATGGGCTGGCATATCATCGGGCCCTTCATAGGTGTGGGTCAGATAAGACATGCTTGGATCGGTGGTGGGCGGCACCAACCGCGCGAAGTAGTTCCGAAGGTCGGTCTGCACTTCAGGGTCGGCATTTTCCTGTATCAGCAATGAACATGATGTGTGGCGCACAAGCAATGTCAGCAAGCCGTCCTCTGCGCCATCCAGCCAGCGGGCGACGTCGCGGGTGAACTCGGTCAGACCGGGTCCATGCGTTTCAATTGTGAATGTTGTCTGCACGGGGGCGCGTTACCCTTCGATCAATGTGTTGAGGCGGTTCAAATCATGCTCGTCATCGGCGCCGACCCAATTATCTATCGCCCTAAGAGATTTGATATATGGGAAGACCTCCGCTGGCGGCGCGTCAAGCTCGATACCTTGCGCCACGGACATGTCGCGGGGCAGGAGCATGCCCGCCGCCACAAAGATAACGGCCAAAACCGCGCCCGCGCCGAGGACAGGTTTCAAAATACGCATGGTTCCCCCCAGGCTGAACGGGGTCAAGCTACCATAGCGGCGGGAAAATCGAAAAGCCTGCGGGCTGTTGCGGGCGGGCTTTCAGGCAAACAGCCTTTCGCCCTGCTCGTCGATCATCTGCTTGGCCTTGCGCACGGACGCCTCCGCCGCGTCGTCATAGCTGTCCGAGACATCAGCGCGGATCAGAGTGTGGCTGCGGGCCTCGCCCGCGACCACTTTGTCGATCCGGGCGCTGATGCGGTAGCGCGAGCCTTCGCGTATCGGAATGGGCGTGATCGCAAAGCCCTGATGCTCCACGCTTATCGCGGCGGTCTCAGTAGGTTTCGCGCCGCCGAAGAGTTTTGACAAAAGGGACATAGGCTCAGGTTCCGAAACGGTTTTTTCTGGTTGGTATTCCGCCACGCCGCCTGTCCTGCGCCGCAGCTGTCATGAAAAAATAGTGACCCGAGCAGTAAGCGGGGTCAAGTCAACCTCGCCGTCGCAGATGGCCCGCGAAGATTGCCTGCGCAGGATTTCCCGCACAGGCATGGTTTGCCCAGATTAGGCCGCGGCCGCTTCTTGCTTGCCTAAGCTTAGGAACGTGTCATGCTCGCGCGCCAGGAACAGCATGAGTGACGCCCCGAAAACGGGCAGCGACGCGGCAAACAATATGTTTCCACCGCCCGCAATTGCTGGAACAATCTGTGGCAAGGACACCAACAGCGTCACCGTGTTCATCACCAAAACGCCGCCGGTTGTGATTAGTTTTGCAGCCCCCGCAACGAAGGCGATCAGAAAGGCGATCTGCGCCAAACCCGCAATCATCACGACGGTTTGGCCAAGGCTGACACCATAGAAATTGCCAAAAATCCCAGCACCATTTTCACTGACACCGTAAGAGGCGGGGGTCGTGATTTTGAGCAAAGCCCACATCGCCATGAAAATGAAAAGCGTTACACGGGTTGCGAAAAGGCCGTAGGCTAAGGAATTGGTGGAATGCATAGCAAGGATCCTGTTTGTAGCGAGGGTAATCTATGCGCGGATACTTAGAAGTTACGCGCCGAAACGCCCACAGCGAACCCTGCGTTTTGCAGTCGCCTATTCAAAATGTGAAGGTTCGTGAGGTCGCGCGACATGAACCGTTGATGGTTCGCGGTCGCGCGGTCTTTGTTCTTACTGATCCAGGAAGCTGCGCAGCTTGCGTGAGCGGCTGGGGTGCTTGAGCTTGCGCAGCGCCTTGGCCTCGATCTGGCGGATACGTTCGCGCGTCACGCTGAACTGCTGGCCCACCTCTTCGAGCGTGTGGTCGGTGTTCATGCCGATGCCGAAGCGCATGCGCAGGACACGTTCCTCGCGCGGCGTCAGAGAGGCCAGCACGCGGGTTGTCGTCTCTTTCAGGTTTTCCTGAATGGCGCTGTCGAGCGGCAGGACGGCGTTCTTGTCCTCAATGAAATCGCCCAGCTGGCTGTCTTCCTCGTCGCCGATCGGCGTCTCGAGTGAGATCGGCTCTTTGGCGATTTTCATCACCTTGCGGACCTTCTCCAAAGGCATTTGCAGCTTCTCTGCCAGCTCCTCCGGCGTCGGTTCGCGGCCAATCTCGTGCAGCATCTGGCGGCCGGTGCGGACGAGCTTGTTGATCGTCTCGATCATATGGACCGGGATGCGGATCGTGCGCGCCTGATCGGCGATGGAGCGGGTGATTGCCTGACGGATCCACCATGTCGCATAGGTCGAGAATTTGTAGCCGCGACGGTATTCGAACTTATCGACCGCCTTCATCAGGCCAATGTTGCCTTCCTGAATGAGATCAAGGAATTGCAGGCCGCGGTTCGTGTATTTCTTGGCGATGGAGATCACGAGG
>CAYLVP010000125.1:0-4852 GCA_964387155.1 uncultured Rhodobacterales bacterium
GCCAGTGCCGACACGGGCGAGGAAG
This sequence comes from uncultured Rhodobacterales bacterium, assembly GCA_964387155.1. GTDB lineage: Bacteria > Pseudomonadota > Alphaproteobacteria > Rhodobacterales > Rhodobacteraceae > Litoreibacter. Next base: position 26 of record CAYLVP010000125.1, read on the forward strand.
AACTTAGCGATGTGTTCCGCGGCTTTGACAGCTTGACCTGGGTTGAAAACATGCGCGTTGCGATGGAGGCGGTGGTGGAAAGCGGCAAGGTTTGCGAGGGCGCGATCTGCTACACGGGGGATCTGCTGAACCCTGACCGCGCCAAATACGACCTGAAATACTATGTCGATATGGGCAAGGCGCTGAAAGCGGGCGGCGCGCATATCCTGGGCCTCAAGGACATGGCGGGGCTTTTGAAGCCTGCCTCAGCCTCGATCCTGATCAAAGCCCTTAAGGAAGAGGTTGGCCTGCCGATCCACCTGCACACCCATGACACCGCTGGCACCGCCGTGGCCACGATCCTGGCCGCGTCCGAGGCGGGCGTTGATGCGGTCGATTGCGCCATGGATGCGCTGTCGGGCAACACATCCCAAGCAACGCTGGGGTCAGTGGTCGAGGTCTTGGCCCATACCGAACGGGACACCGGGCTCGACATCAAAACCGTGCGACAGATCAGCGACTATTGGGAGGCCGTGCGCGGCCAATATGCAGCGTTTGAATCCGGTATGCAGGCCCCGGCCTCCGAGGTCTACCTGCATGAGATGCCGGGCGGGCAGTTTACCAACCTCAAGGCGCAAGCCCGTTCCGTCGGGCTGGAAGATCGCTGGCACGAGGTCGCCCAGACCTATGCCGATGTGAACCAGATGTTTGGCGATATCGTGAAGGTGACGCCCTCCTCCAAGGTGGTGGGTGACATGGCGCTGATGATGGTCAGCCAAGGCCTCACCCGCGCTCAGGTCGAGGACCCCAAAACCGATGTGGCCTTCCCCGAAAGCGTGGTGGACATGATGAAAGGCAGCCTTGGGCAACCCCCTGGCGGCTGGCCCAAGGGCATTCAGAAGAAGATCCTTAAGGGCGAAAAACCCTCGACCACCCGCCCCGGCGAAGACCTGAAGCCCGTAGATTTGGAAGCGGTGCGCGCCGACGTCTCCGCCCAGCTGGGCGGCAAGGAGATCGATAACGAAGATCTCAACGGCTACCTGATGTACCCGAAAGTCTATACCGATTACGCCAAGCGGCATGAAACCTACGGCCCCGTGCGCACCCTGCCCACCCACACATTCTTCTATGGGATGGAGCCGGGCCAAGAGATCAGCGCCGAAATTGACCCCGGCAAAATCCTTGAAATCCGCATGCAGGCGCGCGCCGCGACCAATGACGACGGCGAGGCCAAGGTTTTCTTCGAGCTGAACGGCCAGCCCCGCACCATCCGCGTACCTGACCGCAAGGCAGCCGCCGTGGTGGCCAAGATGCCAAAGGCTGAGGTGGGCAACCCAAACCATGTCGGCGCGCCCATGCCCGGCGTCGTCGCCACCGTCGCCGCGCAAGCGGGCAAAGAGGTTAAGGAAGGCGATCTGCTGTTGACCATCGAGGCCATGAAAATGGAAACTGGCATCCACGCCGAGCGCGACGCGGTGATCAAAGCGGTCCATGTCACCCCCGGCGGGCAGATTGATGCAAAGGACCTGCTGGTGGAGCTGGAATAAACTCTGCCAGCCACGAACCCGCGCAGATTTGCAATTCAAACCTCTTTTCCTTAACCTTTGCTTTATAGAGGTTAAGGAATTGTTTGATGCGTTTTGGCCGATTGCTTGGCTACCTGCTCATTGCGGGCGTGGCGATGTCCATTTTTGCAACGGATGAAGAGCAAAGCGCGGCGCTTGATGTGGATTTGAAGCCCGAGGCCATTAGGGTCGACCCCGCGCTGAGCGGGCCCAAGCTTTCCGACCCTCCAGAGATCGAAACTCGCGTCTCCATTACCCCTCCTGATGCAATTCCAGAAACGGATGCGTTGCAGCTTCCAGCCCAACCGGAGCTGCGTGCCAATCCGCCGACAGCCATGGCGCCGCAACGCCCCCGAAAGACGAAGGGAGTTTATGTCACCGGGTCTCGCGTCAACGTTCGCAGGACGCCCGAAATAGCGGCCAATGTGCTGGGGCAGTTCAACAAAGGCGTCAAGCTGATTGCGGTGGAAACACAAGCGGGCTGGACAAAGGTTCGCAATACCAGCGCTGCTGGACCTGCTGAGGGGTGGATGTCGGCCAAATATCTGTCTCAGAAGGCCCCAGAAAACACACGCACCGCGTCCCGGGCAACGGCCCCGCGTAGAAATGTCGCGATACCAACATCTTCCGAAATAACAGTCGCTCGGCAACAGATCATTCGGCGAAGCATATCTGCCTATCAGGGGTCTTGCCCTTGCCCATATAATACAGACCGGGCCAATCGGCGCTGCGGAAAACGCTCTGCCTGGAGCCGCCCGGGCGGGTATTCTCCAATTTGTTACCAAAGCGACGTGACACGGTCACAGCTTGTGAGCTATTTTGCGCGGCTTGGGAAACAGATGCCCTAGCAAAACACTTGAAATGATCCAGCAGACGCGCGCTTACTTCGTTTAGGTTAGTCAAACATAATCGAATTGCTGGAATGGCTTTGCTCTTCAAAAAACTCCTTGTCTTTACGGACCTTCATATCATCGAGGCAGGGCAGGACATTATCGGGCTCGACCCTGCTATGCGATTTGCCGAAGGGCTGGCCCATGCGCTTGCGCATCATCCGGATGCCAGCGGATTGGTGCTGATGGGGGACCTGACCCATCACGGGCGGCCCGCGCAATATGAACGGCTTATCGATATACTGGCACCCGTAAAAATCCCAATTACGTATTTGCTGGGCAACCATGACGACCGCGCGATGTTCCGCAAGCTCTTCCCGGAGGCGTCAGTCACAAGCAGCGGCCATGTGCAGCGGATGCAAGACTTTGGCGAGCTTGTGCTGATCACCCTCGACACCACCGACCCGGATGTGGATCCGCCGCATTCCGGCATCTTCTGCCACGACCGCCTGGCCTGGCTGGAGCACTCATTGGCCAAGGCGCGCGGGAAACCGGTCATCGTGGCGATGCACCACCCGCCCGTCATGACGGGCTTTACCGGCATGGACCGGATCGCGCTGCAAAACCCCGCGCCGTTGCGCGCGCTGTTGCGCGCCTATGACGGCCCGCTTCATCTGCTCTGCGGGCATGTGCATCGCACCATCTCGGGCCTGGCCCATGGCCTGCCCTTCACGATTTTCAAAAGCCCCTGTCACCAGCAGCCCATGACCTTGGGCCTCAGTGGCACAGATCAATCCGTAGACGAGGCAGGGGCTTATGGGATCGTGCTGGCGGGACCCGAGGGGATTGTCGTCCATAGCGAAGATTTCGCGTCTGCGGCAACGGCCACGCCCAAACGCGACCCCGGCTCACATTAGGCGCAAGCGGAGCACAGCTTTTTTGTGCGCTCGTCTTGAGAGTGTCCGGCCAGGCGCATAGGGTCTTCTGGAATCCCAGCCAATCAAGGACACAGCCATGCAAAGCCCGTTCCGCCCCGCCGCCCCGACCTTGCTGCGCGATGCGCATGACGCCTCGGGGGGGCTGGGCGATCTGCCGGAATGGGACCTGACGGACCTCTACCCTGCCCCGGACAGCAAAGAGTTCAAGCGCGACATGGACTGGCTGGAGAAAGCCTGCGCCGATTTTGCCAACGCCTATGAGGGGAAGATGGCGGAGCTCGACGCGGCTGGCATGCTCGATTGCGTGCTGCGCTACGAAAAGATCGAGGCCGTTGCCGGGCGCATCATGTCCTTCGCCGGGCTGCGTTATTACCAAAACACCACCGACAGCGCGCGCGCGCAGTTTATGGCCAACGCGCAGGACAAGATCACAGGCTACACCACCCCGCTGGTCTTCTACTCGCTCGAGCTCAACCGCATCGATGACGCCGTGATCGACGCCTGGATGGAAGAAAGCGCAGACCTCGCCCGCTATAGGCCCGTCTTTGACCGCCTGCGCGCGATGAAACCCTATCAGCTGTCAGACGAGCTGGAGAAATTTCTGCATGACCAGTCGACGGTGGGGGCATCCGCCTGGAACCGGCTGTTTGACGAAACCATTGCCGGTCTGACCTTCGATGTGGATGGTGAAGAGCTCAACATCGAGGGCACGCTGAACCTGCTGACCGATCCTGACCGCGAGCGGCGTGCGCTTGGCGCGCGGGAGCTGGCGCGGGTCTTTGGCGAGAACATCAGGCTGTTTGCCCGGGTGCATAACACCCTGGCCAAAGAAAAAGAGATCGAGGATCGCTGGCGCGGGATGGAGACACCCCAGACCGGGCGGCACCTGTCCAACCATGTGGAGCCGGAAGTGGTCGAAGCGCTGCGCAATGCGGTTGTGGAAGCCTACCCGAAACTGTCGCACCGCTATTATGAGCTGAAGCGCAAATGGCTGGGGCTCGACGTGATGCAGGTCTGGGACCGCAACGCACCGCTGCCAATGGAGGACCCCACGCTTGTCGATTGGGACCGCGCGCAATCCACTGTGATGGAGGCCTATGCCGATTTCGCCCCCGAAATGGCCGAGATCGCCAAGCCTTTCTTCACCGAAGGCTGGATCGACGCCGCCGTCAAACCCGGCAAGGCACCCGGCGCCTTCGCGCACCCGACAGTGACGGAGGTGCACCCTTATGTGATGCTCAACTACCTTGGCAAACCGCGCGATGTGATGACGCTGGCCCATGAGCTCGGCCATGGGGTACATCAGGTGCTGGCCGCAGGTCAGGGTGAGCTCTTGTCCTCGACGCCCCTGACGCTCGCCGAGACCGCCTCTGTCTTTGGGGAGATGCTGACCTTCCGCAAACTGCTCGACGGCGCAAAGACCAACGAGCAGCGCAAAGTGCTGCTGGCAGGCAAAGTGGAAGACATGATCAACACGGTCGTCCGCCAGATCGCCTTCTACGATTTCGAATGCAA
>CAYLVP010000126.1:0-4673 GCA_964387155.1 uncultured Rhodobacterales bacterium
TCGGCTTCCAGGTGATCTGGAACGTGGCGCATTCGCTGCACACGCCGCTGATGGCCGTGACCAACGCGATCTCATCGATCATCATTCTGGGGGCGCTGATCCAGATCGGGTCAAGCTCGGCGCTGATCACCATTCTGGGCGCGCTTGGCGTGTTCATGGCGGCGGTCAATATCTTCGGCGGCTTCCTCGTCACCCGGCGCATGCTTGCATGTTCCAAAAGTCGTAAAGGGTCAGGGCAATGGATTTTGGATTTACGATTGCAGCCTACGCCGTCGCGGCGGTGCTGTTCATCCTCTCGCTCGGCGGCCTTTCGGGGCAGGAGAGCGCGAAACGCGCCGTCTGGTACGGCATCGCAGGGATGGCCCTGGCCGTCACCGCCACGATCATCGGGCCAGGTTCAGGGCTTTGGTTCCTGTCGCTGATCCTCATCGCGGCAGGCGGGCTGGTGGGCCACCAACTGGCCACGCGGGTGCAAATGACCCAGATGCCAGAGCTGGTTGCGATCATGCACTCGCTGGTGGGTCTGGCCGCAGTCTTCGTGGGCTTCAACGCCGATATCATGATCAACGTGACCGAGCCCATCCGGGCCGCAGCCACCCCTGAGGCGATCAAGGAGCTGTCCGCCTTCGGGCAGCTTGTCGCCAAGAAAACCTCTGTCGAGATCGGCATTTTGCGGGTCGAGCTGGTGCTGGGCATCTGGATCGGCGCGGTGACCTTCACCGGCTCCGTCATCGCCTATGCCAAGCTCGCAGGGCGCGACAGCCTGTTGCCGGTCGAGATTGACACCTCTGCCAAGCAGCTGCCTGGCGGGCATATGCTGAACGCGGCTGCCGCGGGTCTCTCGCTGCTTTTGGCGGTCATGTATCTGGGCGGCACGGGCTCCTGGGCGCTGGTCATCCTGACGCTGCTGGGCCTTTTCATCGGGTATCACCTGATCATGGGCATTGGCGGCGCGGATATGCCCGTCGTGGTCTCGATGCTGAACAGCTATTCCGGCTGGGCTGCGGCGGCGATTGGCTTCTCGCTCGGCAATGACCTGCTGATTGTGGTGGGCGCGCTGGTGGGCTCGTCGGGCGCGATCCTCAGCTACATCATGTGCAAGGCCATGAACCGCTCCTTCGTCTCGGTCATTCTGGGCGGCTTTGGCGGGGCCAAGGGCGAGCAGATGGCCGTCGAAGGCGAGCAGATCGCCATTGACGCCGATGGCGTGGCCTCGGCGCTCAACGAGGCAGACAGTATCATCATCATCCCGGGCTACGGCATGGCGGTGGCGCAGGCGCAAACCGCCGTGGCCGAGCTGGTCAAGAAGCTGCGCGCGCAGGGCAAAGAGGTGCGTTTCGCCATTCACCCCGTTGCGGGCCGTCTGCCGGGGCACATGAACGTGCTCTTGGCCGAGGCCAAGGTGCCCTATGACATCGTGATGGAGATGGACGAGATCAATGACGATTTCCCGGATACGGATGTGGCCATCGTCATCGGCTCCAACGACATCGTGAACCCGGCCGCGCAGGACGATCCGAACAGCCCCATCGCCGGCATGCCGGTGCTGGAATGCTGGAAGGCCAAGCAGGTCTTCGTCTCCAAGCGGGGGCAGGGGACCGGCTATTCCGGGATCGAAAACCCGCTCTTCTTCAAAGAGAATACGCGCATGTTCTACGGAGACGCGAAAGCCTCGCTCGACACGCTGTTGCCGAAGATCGACTGACAGCTTTGCGTGCACGCACACAGGCTGAGCGCCCGCGGTGAAAGCTGCGGGCGTTTTTCGTTTGAACATGGCCACGCGAGGCTATCTGATAGGCGTAAAGGAGACCGCGCCATGAAAGACGAATACACCCCCCCGAAAGTCTGGACCTGGGAAAGCGAGAATGGCGGCGAATGGGCCAGCCTAAACCGCCCCGTAGCGGGGGCCACCCATGACAAGGTCTTGCCCGTGGGCAAGCACCCGTTGCAGCTTTACTCGCTGGCCACGCCCAATGGGGTGAAGGTGACCGTCATGCTCGAAGAGCTTCTGGAGCTGGGCCATGAGGGCGCGGAATACGACGCCTGGCTGATCCGCATCGGGGAGGGGGATCAGTTCGGCTCCGGCTTTGTCGAGGTCAATCCGAACTCCAAAATCCCGGCCATGATGGACACGACGAATGGCATCCGGGTGTTTGAAAGCGCCTCCATCCTCGTCTACCTCGCCGAGAAGTTCGGCAATGCCTTCCTGCCAACAGAGATCAAGGCGCGGACCGAGACGATGAACTGGCTGTTCTGGCTGCAGGGCTCCGCGCCCTATCTGGGTGGCGGCTTTGGCCATTTCTACGCCTACGCGCCCTATAAGATGCAATACCCTATCGACCGCTTCACCATGGAGACAAAGCGCCAGCTGGACGTGCTTGACCGGCATCTGGCAGAGCATGCCTATCTGGCCGGGGCTGACTACACCATTGCCGATATGGCGACCTGGCCGTGGTACGGGCGCACCGTTGCGGGCGAAAGCTACGACGCGGGGGCGTTTCTGGACGTAGGCATCTACAAGAACGTGATCCGCTGGCATGAGCAGATCCTGGCCCGCCCCGCCGTCCAACGCGGCCGCATGGTCAACCGGGTCAACGGCCCGCTTGAGCTGCAACTGCATGAGCGCCACGACGCGGCTGATTTTGACACAAAGACCCAGGACAAGCTGGAAGGCTGATAGGTGCGGGAAGGGCAAAAGATGGCCGCCCCTCCAACGGCGGCCTCCCTCCATGTCGTGTTCGAGGGCCTCGCCGGTGCAATCCAGTTTCAGGAGGTGATCGGGCCGCGCCATTCATCGCTGAAGCGCGATCTGCGATTTCGGCATACGGTTGCACACCTCTAACTGTCGGTTTTTTAAAGGTTTTCGTTTTACTTGGCTGGAATTGTCGCTAGGTTCCCGGCGAGAAGGAACACCACTATGCCGCCGATTGAAGATCACCCGCTCCGTTACGAGTTGGCAAATGAGCTGCACGCGCGGCCATTCCCCTCTCTTAAAGCCCCGTGCAGCGCGGCTTTTCTGGCGATCAAGCAGCCGGTTGACGCCTCTGCGCGGGACCGTGACGCGGACCGGGCGCATCTGCTGGCGTTGCTGGACCGCTACGGCGCGGCGCATCCCAAGCCGGGGGCTACCCATTGGTTCGGCGCGCTTGGCCGCTTCCAGCTGAAATGGGAAAGCCATACGGAATTTGTGACCTACACGCTCTTTGGCGAGGGCGTGCCGGAACGCGCCTTTGACGGCACGGTGTTTTCGGCCTTCCCTGACGATTGGCTCAACGAGGCACCGGGCGTGCGCATGACCTCCGCCCTCGTCCGGGTGGAGCCGCATCCCGGCGATGACAAAGTGTTTCAGGTGCTGGGCGACTGGTTCGTCCCTGAAAGCCTCGCATGCGCGCGGATGCTGGATGATAGCGTCACCGTGGCGGGCGATTTTCGGATCGACGAGAATGGGCATATGCGCTTTGCGGTCTTTGCCGATCAGGATTGCGGCCCGCGCCGGTTGGGCCGGGTGGTGCAGCGCGTTTGCGAGATCGAGACCTACAAGACCATGTCGATGCTGGGTCTGAGCCGGGTGCGCGGCATGGGGCGCGACCTGACCGCGATTGACGAGACGCTGACCCATATCATGACCCATATGAACAGCGAGATGAATGGCGATGGGCCCAATCAGGGGATGGCCCCCGACAAGGCGCTTGATGCGCTGTTGCAGGTCTCGTCCGAGCTGGAGGCGCTTGCGGCCAAATCCTCCTACCGGTTCGCAGCGACGCAGGCCTATGCGGCGATCGTCGCGCAGCGCATTGAGGTGCTGCGCGAAGAGGATTTTCGTGGCCTGCAGAAATTCGGGGAGTTCATGGCCCGCCGCTTTGAGCCCGCCATGCGCACGGTCGACGCCAATGAACGGCGCATCAACGCGATGTCTGCCCGGGCGAGCCGCGCCAGCGACCTGCTGCGTACCCGGGTCGATGTGGAGCGCTCCGCCCAGAACCAGTCCCTGCTGGAAAGCATGGACAAACGCGCCGACCTGCAGCTGCGGCTGCAAAAAACCGTCGAGGGTCTGTCGGTCGTGGCGATCAGCTATTACGCGGTCAATCTCGTGCTCTATATGGCCGAGCCGCTGGGCGGCGCTGCAGGGCTTTCAAAGCTGGTGCTGACCGCCTTGTTGACCCCACTCGTCATCATGGGCGTCTGGTGGATGGTGCGCCGCATCCGCAACAAAATGGAAAAGTAGCGCCGCTTGGGAAACCCCACCGGCCTTTCCCTCTTGTGAGGTAAATATTGACAGGCGATACATCTCCTGCCCAATATTTAGGCATGTCTTCTGACATAGCCAACAAAAGGGACACAAAACTATGGAAACTATTCTTGCGCAGGTCATTGGGGGCGCGCTGGGTGGCGCGGCGGGTGGCAAGGTCAATTCCGGCGGCAGCATGGGCGCAATCGGCAATCTGATCTCGGGCGGCGTCGGCGGCGTGGCCGGTGGTCAGCTCTTGGGCGGGGTGCTGGGCGCTGCGGGCGGCGATGCCGCAGGCGGCATGGATATCGGCGCCATGGCGGGCAATCTTGTGGGCGGCGGCGTCGCGGGCATGGTCGTCCAGATGGTGGTCGGCATGGTCATGAAGAAAATGCGCGGCTAGGCGCTTTTCTTTTCGACTGATGTGAAGTTTGTCCCCGTCGGA
>CAYLVP010000127.1:0-4610 GCA_964387155.1 uncultured Rhodobacterales bacterium
TTCACCAGAACTTAAATTGAGGCTCAAAGCACTTTTACAACAACAAATGAACGGCAGCTTCGTCCCGCTCAGCAGACGCTCAAGCAGCTTGCCTACTCCGCCGCCAGCTTTGGCGGTTCGGACGGGTTCTTGTCATTCGGATAGACCAGACCGGCAGAGATGACGAGCTTGGCGGCATCCTCCACGCTCATGTCCAGCTCGATAATGTCGGCTTTGGGAACGAAGAGCAAAAAGCCTGAGGTGGGGTTGGGCGTGGTCGGCAGGAACACGGATATCTTTTGATCCTCCACCGGGATGCCTTTGGCGACCTCCCCTTTCGCGGTGGTAGAGATGAAGGCGATCGCCCAGATGCCTTTGCGCGGGTACTCCACCAGACAGGCCTTGTCGAAAGAGCTGTCGCGCTGGGAAAACACAGTTTCGGCAATTTGCTTCACGCCCGAATAGACGGAGCGGACCACGGGCATGCGATTGACCAGCCCCTCGGCCCAGCGCAGGAAAGACCGGCCCAAAAAGCCTTTTGTGACCCAGCCGACGATCACGGTGAACATCAGGAAGATGACTACGCCGATGCCGCGCACATTCACCCGTATACGCTCTTCCGGGTTGCCCAGTGCCCAGTTGACGAGCGCCTCGGGCTGGTAGGCTGCCGGGATGAAGGGCCAGACCCAACCGTCAATCCAGCCCACCACGGTCCAGATAAGCCACAGTGTCAGCCCTATCGGCGCAATGACGATCAGCCCTGCCAAGAAATTGCCGCGCAGACGGGAAAAGAGCCCCGGACGGCGCGGGCGCGAGGACGCGTTGGAATTGAAATCGTCAGACATGGATTGGTACTGTTACCCGGGACTTACCACCGAAGCTCAACTTAGGCAGTCCACGCCCGGTGCACAAGCGCGGCAGGCCGCAACGGTTTGTTTTTCGTGTGCTTACGGTCGCGCCATGCTCAATGCGCAGGCAATCTCCGAGGCGAGGCGGGCATTATTGCGGACCAGCGCAATATTGGTGGTGAGTGACCGCCCGTCCGTCAGTTCAAAAATGCGCGACAGCAAGAACGGTGTGACGGATTTGGCGGTGATCCCTTGCGCCTCTGCCTCGGACAGGGCCTGCTCGATGATCGGGGCGATCTCGGCATGGGGGATTTCATCGGCAAGCGGCACCGGGTTGGCGATCAGCTGGCCACCCGGAAGCCCCAAAGCGCCGCGCATCCGATGCGCTGCTGCAATCTCGGCAGGTGTATCCAGCCGCTGCGGTGCCGCAAGGGCGGATGTGGCCGACCAGAAGGCCGGCAGGCTGTCCTGGCCATAGGCAATCACCGGCACGCCAAGTGTCTCGAGCATTTCCAGCGTCTTCGGGATGTCCAGAATGGCTTTCGCCCCTGCGGCGACCACGGTGACCGGAGTTTGGGCAAGCTCCTGCAGGTCTGCGGAGACGTCGAAACTCAGCTCTGCCCCGCGATGGACGCCGCCAATGCCGCCCGTGGCAAACACCTCGATCCCGGCCAGCCGCGCGGCAATCATGGTGGCGGCAACTGTGGTGGCCCCGGTGCCGCCCTGCGCCATGCAGATGGCCATATCTGCACGCGACAGCTTGGCCGCGTCGGAGCGTTGGGCGAGGGTTTCCAGCTGCTCATCTTCCAGCCCGATCATCAGCTGTCCGTCCATCACGGCAATCGTTGCGGGCGTAGCGCCTTGCGCGCGGATCAATTGCTCGACCCCACGGGCCATGTCGAGGTTCTGGGGGTAGGGCATCCCATGGGTGATGATGGTGCTTTCCAGCGCCACGACGGGCCGCCCGGCGGTCAGGGCACCAGCAACTTCGGCAGAGCGGATCATGGGCGCCGTGGTCATGCGTAGCTTTCCCCGGAAATGTAGATTGCGGCGGCCTCCAACGCGCGGTCGAGCGCAGGTTCAGCGGCCAGGCCCTGTGCCTCTGCGGCGATATGGGCGGCCATGAACGTGTCTCCGGCCCCGGTGACGCGGGTGACGAGCACTTCGGGCGGGGTGAGGGTGACGAGGCCCGTTTGCCCGGCCACTGTAGCTGGCTTTGGCCCATCGGTGACCACGGCGCGGTGCAGCCCTTTGGCCACAAGCGCCTCGGCGGCCTCGACGCTGCTGGCAACCTTCTGGTGCAAAAGCAAACCGGCCTCTTCCAGGTTGACATAGATCGTCGCGCGCCCGTGTGTGAGGAACGGCATCAGCCGCTCTGCCTTGCCGGGCGAGGCCGGGGCCACGCGCAGATCGGTGCTGGCAAAGACCGCGCTGCGGGCGATCTGTTCGAGAAGCGCCACCGTCAGGTTGCCGTCCAGCGCCACGATCCCGTCCCAGCCGCGCAGGCGTCCCTCGGTCAATGGGCGCAAGACCTTGTCGCCTGCCGCCTCCAGCGAATGGGCGTCAGCGACGGCGGCAATCAACCCGTTGCCGCCTTCAACGGCCATATATCGATCAGTCGGCAGGTCTTCGGAGCGATAGGCAAGCGAGGCATCGACACCCAGCCGGGCGCAGGCGCGGATCAGCTCTTCGCCCTCATCGTCCTTGCCAATGGCTGACAGCACGGCGGGCGACATGCCGTAAGCTTTCAACGCCATGGCAATGTTCATCGCCACGCCGCCCGGGACGCGGGTGATGCGGCCCGGCACGTCCGAGCCCAGGCGCATATGGGCGGTTGCGCGGCCGATAATGTCCCACAACACGGCACCAATGCACAGGATGTCGGGCCCTTGGCTCATGACGCGGCCTCAGCGCCGTCGCGGGTCATAAGGGTCTGGCGCACTGCCGCGCTCAACGGGCGCTTGGCGCTGCCGTCACGTTCAAGCTGCACGAGGACAGAGCGTCCCGTGGCTTGCAGCCCCTGATCTGTCCAGACGCCATAGTCCATCACCCAAGACGTGTTTCGAAAGCTGCTGGTGCGCCCGGTGACGATGTAATCCTGTCCGATCACCATCTCCTTGATGAACTCGGCAGCGATGGATTTTAGCACGATGCGGGGGCTGTCGGGGCCGTAATCCGATATGCCATAGGCCTTCAAGTAGAGGATGCGAAAGCCCTCAAACCAGCGCAGATAGGCTGTGTGGTTGACATGGTTGAGCGCGTCGATCTCGCCAAAGCGCACCCGGTCGGCGGTGCCAAAGGCCCAGGGCGCGGGGATGCCGAATGCGCGCAGCTCTTCAGGGGTAAAAGGCGTGTGGTATTTCATGGCCCCCCGCTACGACAGAGCGGGCGTTATGGCAAGTTGGGCGGGTCATATGCTTTCATTTGGGTGCGCCTCGTCTTCGCTGCATCCGAAATACTGTGTTTCAGCTCAGGCTTGTCATGCGGGACATAGCGGGGTTCCCCGAGCGGCAGGTACCAGATAAAGCCCGGGCGTCCCTTCGGCCATTCCCGCCGGGTGATGGATTTGGGAAAGACCTCCAGCAGCGTCCAGGGGAATTTCAACGAGTTATGGATCGGGGCCAAGGGATCGGGCTTGGCATAGGGCAGGCCACCCATGGTGCGTGCGTCCTCGATGCCGCCCATCACGTAGCGGTTGATGGCGCCTTGCTTAAAGGTCATCTCGATACCCGCTTTGGCCATCTCATCCAGCATCCATTTCAGCGTGATTTTCCCGATCCCCGCGCGGCTCTCCAGCGCGGCACCGGCGATATCGCTGTGATAGCCGGGAAACCAGACCTGCTCCACATCCTGCAGCCCGTCGGCCGGGGCGAAGCGGTTTGGCTTGTATTCCGTGGGCGTCCAGCCTTGCGCGCGAAACATCGAGCGCCGCTCGTCAATGGCAAGCGCGTGGCGCACCATCTGGACCGAGGTGTTGGCGTTGACATTCGCATGCGTGCCAAGCTCCAGCAGGGATCCGGTCGTCCTGATATTGTGCAGAAACCTGCGAAAGCGCACGATGGAGCTGACGGTGTCAAAGAGGCCCAGGAACCGGATCGGCGCATATTGCTGGTCGATGACCTGATCATATTCGCGCAGCCGCTGATAGGTCTGGTTGTTGTCTGCAGTGTCATCGGCATCCGTGATCGCCCGGTAGGCGCGGAAGACCTGCGGGGCCAGGTGCAGCTGATGCAACGGCATCAGGCCCACATTGTGAATGAAGCCCGCCAGAACCCGCGCGGCATAGGCCCCGCGAGAGAAGCCAAAGATCAAAATGTCGTCGCGCTTGGCCGGATCGGTTTTGGAGGGCGCTTGGTAATGCGTGCACAGGAATTGATAGGCCTGCATCACGTCATCCTCGAGCCCGAGCCCAAAGGCGAGCCCACAGACCGACCTGAATTTCTGCCACAGTTGGCCGGTCTGTGTGGCGCTGTCATTCGTGCCGACGCCGGGCACATAAAGCGTCTTCTGGTCCGGCCCGTCTTTCAGAAGGCAGCGATAGAGCCGCAGCACATTGGTCTGCCGGTCACCGACCTCATTCCCGGTGCCATCCATCAGCACAATGAGATTTCTGGGCATATCTGCGCTCCTTTGAAAACAGGTCACTTAAATGCCGATGAGCATGTCGGGTCGCGTTAACCATTTCAAGGGAGGTTTTGGAGCGGGTAACGGGAATTGAACCCGTAACTTAAGCTTGGGAAGCTCGCGTGATACCTTTTCACCATACCCGCTTTTGAGCGCCAG
>CAYLVP010000128.1:0-4600 GCA_964387155.1 uncultured Rhodobacterales bacterium
TCTCGGGCAGGCGTTTGGCGGCCAGATCGCGCATCTCCGTGGACATGGTGCGCACGGTGCCTTTGATGGTGACATGTTCGGGGATGACATTGAACGCCTTGCTTTCGGTCTCAAAACTGGTGACGGAGACCACGATCTGCTGCACGGGATCGGCATTGCGCGACACCAGCGTTTGCAGCGCGGTGACCAGATGCGCGGCCATCACGGTCGTATCCACCGTTTCCTGCGGCTTGGCGGCATGGCCGCCCTTGCCTGTGACCTTCACCTCAAACTGGTCAGTGGCCGCGAAAAACGCGCCCGGGCGGATGGCGAAACTGCCCACCGGGCGTCCGGGCCAATTGTGCATGCCGTAGACCTCGTCGATGGACCATCGGTCCATCATCCCGTCCTCGCACATCTCGCGCCCGCCGCCGCCGCCCTCTTCGGCGGGCTGGAAGATCACCACCACCGTGCCGTCGAAATTGCGCGTCTCGGCCAGATATTTTGCGGCCCCCAAAAGCATGGCCGTGTGCCCGTCATGGCCGCAGGCATGCATCGCACCGGGCGTCTTGGAGGCGTAGTCGAGCCCGGTGGCCTCGAAAATGGGCAGCGCGTCCATGTCAGCGCGCAGGCCGATTGTCTTGCCCGAGCCGTTGGTTTTGCCCTTGATCACCCCCACCACCCCGGTGCGCCCGATGCCGGTCACGACCTCGTCGCAGCCAAACCCTTCAAGCTTTTCGGCCACCAATGCTGAGGTGCGATGCGTCTCGAACAGGATTTCGGGGTTTTCGTGCATATCGCGCCGCCATGCAGTGATCTCGGGCAGCAATTCGGCGAAGCGGTTCTTGACGGGCATATCAGGGGTTCCTTCATTGTGCGGCTGCGCCGCCAGTTTTGTTTTTATGCTCCTGGGGCGTTTCACGCCCCGCCGCATGGGCACCCCCAGAGAGTATTTCCAATCAAATGGAATACAAGAGCCGTGGGTCAGGCACGCAGCGGGGCCTGTGGTGGGTTACTCGGCCAGATGATCGATCAGCCTCTCCATAAAGGCTTCGCCCTGGCGGAACTGGTCGAGGGTGATGAATTCATTGGGTTGGTGGGCCTGGGCGATATCGCCGGGCCCGCAGATGATTGCGGAATAGGCCTCTCGCTGGAACTGGCCGGCCTCAGTGCCGTAGCTGACCACATGGGTGCCATTGTCGCCGGTGAGCTGGCGCACAAGCCGTTCTGCCGCGCCGTTTTCTTCGGGGCGCAGGGGCGGAACATCAAAATACCGGTCGCAGGAAATGAAGGCGGAGGGCGCGATTTTCTGCATGCCCGCCTCGATTTCGGCGACGTAGTCGAGAAAGGCCTCGCACCAGGCGTCCTCATCCTCCCCCGGGACGACGCGGAAGGTGAGGGCGAAATGGCAATCGAGCGCTGTGATATTATGGGCCGTGCCGCCATTGACCACGCCGACATGGGTGGTGGTCCAGGGGGGGACGAAGCCTGCTGCAAGCGCTGATGGTGGCTCGGCCATCACGCGCGCATTTTGTCTGTTGGCCCAATCGATCAGCTTGGCGGCCTCCATCACGGCAGACACGCCGGTATGCATCAGCGAGGAATGCACTTCGAAGCCGCGCACATGCACCCGGAACCCGGTCCCGCCCTTATGACCGGAGACGGTCTTCATCATGGATGGCTCACCGATGATGGCGGCAGAGGCTGCGGGCATATGCTTGCGCATCTCGGCAATCATGGCGGGCGCGCCGAGGCAGCCGACCTCTTCATCATAGCTGAGCGCGATCTGGATCGGGCGTTTGATCGCGCGTTTGAGGGCGCGGGGCAGGGCGGCGAGGGCCAAGGCGTCAAAGCCCTTCATATCGCAGGTGCCGCGCCCATAAAGCTTGCCGTCGCGTTCGGTGACGGTGAAGGGATCGCTGTCCCAGGGCTGGCCCTCGACCGGCACGACATCTGTGTGGCCCGACAAGATCACCCCGCCTTCCACCTCGGGGCCGACCCGCGCGTAGAGATTGGCCTTGGTGCCATCGTTATTATAGACGCGGGTGGCCTGGACGCCGTGGCTTTTGAGATAGGCCTCAACCCAATCAATCAGATCCAGATTGCTGCGCGTGCTCACCGTCGGGAAGGAGACGAGCTTATTCAATATCTCGCGTGCGTCCATCATCCTCTCCCACCAAATTCTTCCCCGGTTCTCCAGAAGGTCCTCGCGGGCCGAAACCTCTGCCCCTCCCTTGGTGCGGCGCGCGCACGGAAAGGTCAAGCTTGCGAAGTGTCGCATAATTTTGAGGCAGCCGCGTAAGCTCCTGGCGGTGTGGACGGAAAAGCGGTTGCCAGATGGATATACCGTGGTAACGTCGATCCCTAACAAGACGGCGCCGGTGGCTTTTTGGCCCAGCCGGCGCGGGGCACATTTGGGGACACTGGGGGACATTGAATGCCAGACGGGGCGCTGCCTGTCCTTGACGTCAAAGGGTTAAAGACCGTTTTCAAGACCCGCTCGGGCGAGGTGCATGCCGTCAACTCGGTCAGCTTTGACGTGAAGCCCGGAGAATTGCTGGGCGTCGTGGGCGAATCCGGGTCCGGCAAATCGGTGACGATGATGTCGCTGATCGGGCTGCTGCCCTCCCCGCCTGCGGATGTGAAAGAGGGGCAGGTGCTGCTGGATGGCCGGGACCTGCTGAAGATCAACGCCCGCGACCTGCGCCATGTGCGCGGCGGCAAGATCGGCTTTGTGTTCCAGGACCCGATGACCTCGCTCAACCCGGTCTTCAACGTGGGCTACCAGCTGATGGAGCCCTTGCGCATCCATATGGGGATGAGCAAGGCCGAGGCCCGCAACCGCGCCGCCGAGCTGCTGGAGCTGGTGGGGATCCCCGACGCCAAACGGCGGCTGAAGGACTTCCCGCATCAGTTCTCGGGCGGCATGCGGCAGCGGGTGATGATCGCCATTGCCCTGGCCTGCGATCCCAAAGTGCTGATCGCCGACGAGCCCACCACCGCGCTGGATGTGACCATTCAGGCGCAGATCATCGAGCTGATCAAGGACCTGCGCGAAAAGCTTGGCATGGCGATTGTCTGGATTACCCATGATCTGGGCGTGATTGCGGGCATCGCTGACCGGGTGATGGTGATGTATGGCGGCCAGGTGGTCGAGCAGGCCCCGGTGCGCGAGCTGTTCACCAACCCGCAGCATCCCTATACCCGTGCGCTGTTGCAGACCGTGCCGAGCGTGCGCGGGGAACGCGCGGAAAAGCTGAACGTCATTGAAGGCCAGCCGCCCATTTTGGGGGCCGCCCCCACCGCCTGCCCGTTCCGCGACCGCTGCGCGCATCGGTTCGACCGCTGTGAGCGTGAAAACCCCGCGCGCCGCCCGGTCGGGCCTGACCATGACGCGGCCTGCCATTATGACTTTACCGCGGGGGGGCCGCATGGCGCTTGACGAGCCGCAAAAACCATTGGTGGCAGTGGACGCACTGAAGATGCATTTCCCCATCTATGGCGGGCTGCTGCGCCGCCGGGTGGGCGCGGTGAAGGCGGTGGACGGGGTCTCTTTCGAGATCATGGAAGGCGAGACGCTGGGCCTTGTGGGCGAAAGCGGCTGTGGCAAATCGACCGTGGGGCGCGCGCTGTTGCGGCTTTACGAAGTGACCGATGGCACGGTGAAGATCGATGATTACGACATCGCCCATGCCAGCCCCGAGCAGCTGCGCAAGATGCGCCCGACCATGCAGATGATCTTTCAGGACCCGCAGGCCAGCCTGAACCCGCGCATGTGCGTGGGCGACATCATTGCCGAGCCCCTGCGCGAGCATCTGGACATGACGGCGCAGCAGCGCCGCACGCGCGTGGACGAGCTGATGGATCAGGTGGGGCTGAACCGCGACTTTGCCAACCGCTACCCGCATGAGTTTTCCGGCGGGCAGCGGCAAAGGATCGGGATCGCGCGCGCCCTTGCGCTGAACCCCAAATTCATTGTCTGTGACGAGCCGATTGCGGCGCTGGACGTGTCGATCCAGGCGCAGGTGGTGAACCTGCTTGAAGAGCTGCAGGACCGGCTGGGGCTGACTTACCTGTTCATTTCGCATGACCTCAGCATGGTGCGCCATATCGCGGACCGGGTGGCGGTGATGTATCTGGGCCGCATTGCCGAGCTGGCCCCGCGTGACGCGCTTTATGCCGACCCCCTGCATCCCTACACCCAAGCGCTGCTGTCGGCCGTGCCAGAGCCCGACCCCAGCGTGACCAGCACCGGCGAGCGGATCATCCTGACGGGCGATGTGCCCTCCCCCGCCAACCCGCCAAAGGGCTGCAATTTCTGTACCCGCTGCCCCCAGGTCATGGAGATTTGCAAGACGCAGGAGCCGACATTCCAGGAGGTTCAGCCGGGCCGCTTCGTGGCCTGCCACAAGTTTGAAGACACATAGCAACTGACCGCGCGCGCAACGCGCGGCACCCGAGGTTCAATCAAGAGCACCAACAAGGAGACGTGACATGAAACTCAAGACAGCCCTATTGGGCGCCGCAGCAGCCCTGGCGACCGGCCCGGCCTTCGCTGATGGCCATGAAGGGGAGCGGGGCCGCGACGGCCAGCTCAACATCATCTACTGGCAAGCGCCAT
>CAYLVP010000129.1:0-4560 GCA_964387155.1 uncultured Rhodobacterales bacterium
CCACCACCGGCGTGCCGCCTGCCAGCAGCACCATATCGGGGTAGGAGACCCAGTAGGGCGCGGGGATCACCACCTCGTCACCCTCGTTCAGCGTGGCCATCAGCGCGTTATACAAGATTTGCTTGCCACCCGTACCGACGCTGACCTGCGCAGGCGTGTAGTCCAGCCCGTTGTCGCGCTTGAACTTAGCGCAAATCGCTTCTTTCAGCTCGGGGATGCCGTCGGGGGCGGTGTATTTGGTCTTGCCCGCATCCATCGCGGCCTTCGCGGCCTCCTTGATATTGTCGGGCGTGTCGAAATCGGGCTCGCCCGCGCCAAGGCCGATCACGTCCTTGCCTGCACGTTTCAGCTCGGCCGCCTTTTGCGTCACCGCGATGGTGGGGCTGGGTTTCACGCGGGAGAGGGTGTCGGACAGGAAGGACATGGGTGCGCCTCGCAAGGTTGAACTCAAACGCTTCCGCTTTTAGGGAGGGGGCGCGCCGCGTACAAGCGGTCATTAGCTTCAGGAGCGCCGCCCATATGGCCGACGATTTGCCCGCCGAGGATTATTACAGCAACGAGGCCGCGACATTTGGGGACCGGGTCACCGCCGCGCGCGAGGCGGTGGGTTTGAGCCAGGAAGAGTTGGCCAAGAAGCTGGGCGTCAAGCTCAAGACCGTGCATGGCTGGGAAGACGACGTCTCTGAGCCGCGCGCCAACAAGCTGCAGATGATGGCCGGCCTGCTCAATGTCTCGATGATGTGGCTGTTGAATGGCGAGGGCGATGGGGTTGAGCCGGTGGACGAGCCGCTGGACGCGGATGTGCAATCCATCCTTCTAGAAATGCGCCAGACCCGCGCCGAGATGCACAACCTGACCGAACGGCTGGGGCGGCTTGAAAAGCGTCTGCAGCTGAGCCTGCGAGGCACCTGATGCGCGAAGAACCCCGTGACGAGCCCCGCGAAACAAGGGTCAGGCGGCTCAAGCTGCGTTCCATGCGGCGCGGCATCAAGGAGATGGACCTGATCTTGGGCGGCTTTGCGCAAACCGGGCTGGATGGGCTCAGCGACGCAGATCTTGCGCTTTATGACGAGATGCTGAGCGAGAGCGATCATGACATGTATGCCTGGGCCTCGGGCCAGGTTGAGACGCCCGAAAAATTTGCGGCACTCATGGCGCATGTCGTGGCCAATGGGCCTGCCTTAAAACGCTAGATTGCGCCGACAAGGGCGTTTGCGAAAATTTTTTTCAATCACGCGTTGCGTTTAACCGATTGTTCAGCCCTTCGGCCTTATCTGCTGTGCAACGAGCGGTAAGTCACGGAGAACTTCAATGAGTATTCAGCAACGGTTCCTGAAAACGGAAACGCGCGATTTTATGACCAGCTATCTGGAAAGTCTGGCCCTGGTGGAGCGGTTGCATCGATTGCTGCTCGACGTGATCAAGGACGAGTTCGAGCGGCTGGGTCTGCTTGATATCAACGCGGTCCAGGCGCTGTTGCTGTTCAACATCTCCGACAATGAGGTCACGGCCGGCGAGTTGAAGACGCGCGGCTATTATCAGGGCTCCAATGTCTCCTACAACCTCAAGAAACTGGTGGAGATGGGATATATGCACCACCAGCGCTGCGAGATTGACCGCCGTTCTGTCCGGGTCCGGCTGACGGAAAAGGGGCGGGAGGTGCGCGATCACGTCCAGGACCTCTTTTCCCGCCATGCCGAAGGGATGGAAAAGAACGGTCTTCTTGGAAATGACGGGATTGACGACATCAACGGATCGCTGCGCCGGATGGAACGCTATTGGTCCGACCAAATCCGCTACATTTATTAACGAGTATCCGCGCTAAGGCCGGGCAGTAGGTGCCGAGGTCGTGGGGTCTACCCGCGCCTCGGCCTCTGCCGTTTCAAGCTCACGCTTGACGGCCCGCGCGCGCCAAAGCGACACCAGCACGATCCCCGCCATCAGCAGCAGCGAGACGGCATAGGCTGACAGCACTGCATCCGCGTATTTCCCAAGATCCGGCATCAGGCGGCAGCCCTCTGTTTTGCCCGCAAGGCCTTTACCCGTCGGGCGCGAATTTCCGTGCGGGTGCGCAGCAGCAAAAGCGCCACAAAAAGCAGCCCGAACCCGATCATGCAGATCAGAAGCGGAATAAAGAAGACATCATCCACGCTGCGCTCCCCGGTTGTTACCGGGATGGAGGTGCCCTGATGCAGGCCCTGGTTCCAGAAATTGACCGCGTAGCGGCTCAGAAGCGCAAAGACCGAGCCCACCAGACACAGGATCGAGGTCAGATCTGCCGCCGTGTCCTGCGTCTCGATTGCGGCCCAAAGCGCGATATAGCCCAGATAGAACAGAAACAGGATCAAGAATGAGGTCAGCCGCGGGTCCCACGCCCAGTAAGTCCCCCACATCGGCTGGCCCCAGATCGCGCCCGTCAAAAGCGCGATCACCGTCATCACCAGCCCCACGGGGGCGGCGGCCTTGGCCGCAAGCGCCGAGACATGATGCCTGCGCACCAGCCATATGAGCGAGGCCACCAGCATCATCAGCCAGGCATTGATCGCCATCAAGGCCGCTGGCACGTGCAGATAGATAATCTTGACGGTGGAGCCCTGACGAAAATCATCAGGCGTGAAGAAGAACCCCCAGATCAGCCCGACCACGACGCAAAGCGCAGCTGACACGCTGAACAGCGGCAGCATCCACGCGGTCGTGCGCATAAATTGGGTGGGATTGGCGTATTTCCAGATCGACATGGCCGGTTATCTAGGCGCTTTGATGCAGCGCGGCAATGCGCGGAGGTGACATGCACGGATTTGTCAGAAGGTCGCGGGCTCGGTGGCGGGTGTAACGCGGCCTCACCTCTTCCCAGTTCATCGCAGGTTCATCCGAAGCGCTGCGGCTGAGGCAAACGGCATCAGCGCCACGCATCCGGCGGTGATGCCAGCCATCAGCAGCAAAGGTGTCGTGGCGCTGAGCCCTTCTGCGCCCCGCCGCGCGGCCTCGGCCCCAAACAGCAATGTCGGCATATAAAGTGGCAACACCAGAAGGGAGATCAGCAACCCCCCCCGCTTCAGCCCGACGGTCAGGGCCGCCCCGAAGGTGCCGATCACCGACAGGGCGGGCGTGCCCAGGGCCAGCCCTGCGACCAGCCATGGCATTGCCGCGCCCGGCAAGCTCAACAACAGGCCAAGCGGGGCTGCAGCAAGGGTGAGGGGCAGGCCGGTTGTCAGCCAATGCGCCAGCGCCTTCACGCTGGCCACAGCTTCGAGCGGCAGCGGCGAGGTGGCCATCAGATCGAGCGTTCCATCCTCGAAATCCAATTGAAAGATGCGGTCGAGCGACAGCAACGAGGCCAGCAAGGCTCCGACCCAGAGGATGCCCGGCGCAATGCGCGACAGCAGCCCGGGCTCCGGCCCCACGCCGAAAGGCACCAGCACACAGAGGATCAGGAAAAAGGCCAGACCCAGCCCAAACCCGCCACCGGCGCGGATCGCAAGGGCCAGATCACGGCGCAGCAGCGCGATCATTGCAGCGCCTCGTCCAGGAAAGGGTCATAGGCGGTCTTTTGTGCGGCACGGTAGCTTGAAATGTCGAGCCGTTCTGTGTCGCGCAGCCCGAGGTCGATATGCGTGGCGATGATCGCGGCCCCGCCCGCGCGCAGATGCGCCTCGACGGCCGCAGCAAACATCGCAACCGCGCTGGTGTCGAGCGACACGGTCGGCTCGTCCAACGCCCAAATCGGGCGCTGCGTCAAGACCAGCCGGGCCAGTGACAGGCGACGCTTCTGCCCTGCAGAGAGGTCCTGCGTCCGCCGCTCCATCAACGTCTCGAGCCAAAAACCCGTGACCGCCGATGTGATATCCGCCGCGCCATAGACCGAGGCCCAGAATTGCAGAGTTTCGGCCACGCTCAGCTGCGCCTTCAGACCATCGGCATGGGCCGCATAGGCCACGTCGTCGGGGGAAAATGACATCTGGCCCGCAACAGGCGGGGTCAGCCCGGCCAAGCAACGCAAAAGCGTCGTCTTTCCCGCCCCGTTGGGGCCGCGCAAAATAAGCGCGCGGCCGGGCGCGATCTGGAACGACAGCCCCGCCAGAACGGTCATGTCGCCGCGTCTGCAGGCCAGGTCTGTGACAGCAAAACTCATGCCACCGGGGTTAACGCATTGTCTGCAGGGGGGAAAGAGCGGCGGCAGACCGGTTGTCGCTGAAAATTGTATGCAATCGTATACGAATTTGAAGGCGGCCCCCTTGATCCGCAATGATGCTTGGGTTTATGGCATTAGTCATTAAGCCAGCGTCATTTCCGCATAGAGGAGCCAGCCCATGACTGTGACTGTCGGACAAGATACCTCCAAGACCCGCAAAACCCTGACCGTAGGTGACAAGAGCTACGCCTATTATTCGATCAAGGCCGCTGAAGAGGCCGGTCTGGGCGATTTCTCGAACCTGCCGGCCGCGCTGAAAGTGGTGCTGGAAAACATGTTGCGCTTTGAGGATGGCAAGACGGTGCATGTGGAGGACATCAAGGCGTTCTCGGACTGGGGCAAGGCCGGGGGCAAAAACCCCAAGGAGA
>CAYLVP010000130.1:0-4448 GCA_964387155.1 uncultured Rhodobacterales bacterium
CCTGTTCGGGGCGATCCCCGGCATCGGTGAGCCGATCCAGACCTGGCTGCTGGGCGGACCAGCGGTGGACAATGCCACGCTGAACCGCTTCTTCTCGCTGCACTACCTGCTGCCGTTTGTGATCGCGGGTCTGGTGATCGTCCATATTTGGGCTTTCCACACGACCGGCAACAACAACCCCACCGGGGTTGAGGTGCGCCGGACGTCGAAAGAGGAAGCGCAGAAAGACACGCTGCCCTTCTGGCCTTACTTCGTGATCAAGGACCTGTTCGCGCTTGCCGTGATCATGGTGGTGTTCTGGGGTATCGTCGGCTTCATGCCGAACTATCTGGGCCACCCCGATAACTACATCGAAGCCAACGCGCTCGCGACACCGGCGCATATCGTTCCCGAATGGTACTTCCTGCCATTCTACGCGATCCTGCGGGCGATCACCTTTGACTTCCTGTTCCTGGATGCGAAGTTTCTGGGCGTGTTGGCCATGTTCGGCGCAATCGCTGTGATGGCGCTTGCACCGTGGCTCGACACCTCATCGGTACGCTCCGGCCGCTATCGCCCCATGTTCAAGTGGTGGTTCTGGCTGCTGGTGGTGGACTTCTTCGTTCTGATGTGGGCCGGTGCCATGCCGGCGGAGGGGCTCGTGCCCACGATCTCGCTGATCGGCACGATCTACTGGTTCGCCTACTTCCTGGTGATCCTGCCGCTGCTCGGGGTGATCGAGAAACCGCTGCCACGTCCAGCAACCATCGAAGAAGACTTCGCGTCGCACTATCCTGCCAAATCGCGCGCTGCGGGGACCACCCCGGATGCGACGCCGGCTGAGTAAGAGGACAAGGATCAATGCTTAAAACACTCTCACTCGCAACCGCGACCGTGTTTGGCCTCGCCACTGCTGCCATGGCAGCTGGCGGTGCCGGGGAAGTCAAAAATATCGACTTCTCCTTCGACGGGCCGTTCGGGACCTTCGACGAGAACCAGCTGCAACGCGGGCTCAAGATCTATACCGAGATCTGCTCAAGCTGCCACGGTTTGAAATTCGTCCCCTTCCGCACGCTGACCGGCGTAGGTGGCCCGAACCTGCCGGAAGAGCAGATGAAGGCCTATGTCGCTGAATTCGTCATCAACGACGAAGGCGCGAATATGCACCTCTACGACCCGGCAGAGGACGAGCTGCGTGCCTTGGCCCCGACGGACCACTTCCCGGCCAATGAAGCGCTCGGCGCGCCTGACCTGTCGCTGATGGCGAAGGCACGGGCAGGGTTCAGCGGCCCATACGGGCTGGGCATCAACCAGTTCTTCAAAGGCATCGGCGGGCCGGAATATATCTACTCCCTCCTGACCGGCTATACCGGCGAGGAAAAGGAAGAGGCAGGCGTGATCCTCTACGAGAACAAGGCCTTCCCGGGTGGCTGGATATCCATGGCGCCACCGCTTTGGGGCGAAGATGTGGAGTTTGACGACGGCCACGCAAACGACCTGTCGAGCCAGTCAAAGGACCTCGCAGCCTTCCTGATGTGGACGGCAGAGCCTCATTTGGTCGCGCGTAAGCAGACCGGTTTCGTTGCGGTGTTCTTCCTCTCCGTGCTGTCCGTGCTGCTCTACCTGACGAATAAACGTCTCTGGGCGAGCGCCAAGGGCAAAGAAGAGTAGACTTTCGACACTCACACCCTCAAAGGCGCGCCCTGATCGGCGCGCCTTTTTTATGTGCCCAGATAGTCCTTCAAAGCCTGAGGCGGATTGTCCAGCAGCGCGCCCGTCGCCGTCGGAACATGTGCGACACCCTCCTCGACAAAGACGCTCAGCTCGGTCAGTGCCCGCGCATCCTGCGGCTCATGCGTGACCATCAAGACCGTCAGCTGTTCCTGTGTCGCGATCTCGGCGACAAGCTCCAGCATCTCTTGCCGCAACGCAGGCCCCAAAGCCGCAAACGGCTCATCCAGAAGCAACAGGGGGCGTTTGCGCAAAAGCACACGGGCCAGCGCCACCCGGCTTTGCTGCCCGCCAGACAGCGCCGCAGGCTTGCGCGCGCCATACCCGCCCAGACCGACCCGGGAAAGTGCCGCCTCAATCCGGTCCTGCTCCTCGCGCGACAGGCGCAGCCTGGGCCGAATGCCCAGCCCCACATTCTCCGCGACCGTCAGATGCGGAAACAGATTGCTGTCCTGAAACACGATAGAAAGCGGCCGGTCTCCCGGCGTCATCCGCGACAGGTCCTGCCCGTCCCAAGCCATGCGCCCTGAGGTAAGCGGCAAAAACCCCGCAACCAGGTTCATCAGGGTCGATTTGCCAGACCCCGAAGGCCCGATCACCGCAACCCGCGCCGCCATTGGAATGCCTAAATCGGCGGTCAGCGTGAAGTCCCCCTGCTGCGCCACCACATCGTCAAGCGTCAACATGCGCCCGCCCCCCTCGGTCAAACAGCCAGAACAGCGAAAGGCTCAGGATCAGCAGCAGCAGCGCCGCGCCAAACGCGTCCTCCATCCGGTAGGCCCCCATCAGCTGATAGAGCGCAAGCGGCAGGGTCTGGTTCTCCGGGTCGGCAAACAGCGCGATCACCCCAAGATCGCCCATCGACAGCGCCGCCGCCAGCCCGGCTGCAAACCCCACCGGGCGGCGCAGGCGCGGCAGGATCACGATGCGCAGCCGCGCCCAGCCGGACAGGCCCAAGCTGTCCGCCAGCTTGCCATAATCCGCCTCGATCTCGCCCAGCACCGGCGCAATGGCGCGCAAGGCAAAGGGCAGGCTCATCGCGGCGTTCACCAGCACCAGAATGGGCAGGGCCAGCGCCACCGGGTCGGCCCAACGGTACACCATGATGAACAACCCCGTCCCGATCACCAGCGGCGAGGCCGCGATAGACAGGTAGCCCACCCCCTCAACCAGCGTCGAGCGTAAGTTTCTGGCCGCCAACGCCAAAGGCAGCGCCAGCGCGATGGTCAGCCCCGCCGAAATCACCGCCACCGTGACAGAGCGCAGCGCGGCCCAATAGGTGCTGTCCGGCAGGCCCGCAATGGTGGCCACCCCTTTCAAGATGATCATCCCCAAAGGCAGCAACAAAAACGCGCTCGCCGCGATCAGAACGCCCGTGTCCACCGCCCATGATCCGCCCGGATGCGGCACCACCCGCCCCAGACCCGCGCCTTGCCCGGACGGCACGGCGACCCAAAGCGACAATACCGCGGCAAGGGCGCAAATCCCGAACTGGATCAGCGCCAGCAATGCGGCCTTGGACAGGTCAAAATCGAACCGGAACGCCTGATAGATCGCCAGCTCAATCGTCGTCGCTCGCGGCCCGCCGCCCAATGCCAGCGCAACCGCAAAACTGGTCGTACAAATCAGGAAGATCACCATGAAGGCCCCCGGCACGATGGCCCTGAGCAGCGGCACTTCAAGATGCCAGAACACGTCGCGCGACGTGAAGCCAAGGGAAGAGGCAAGCCGATACCGCTCCCCCGGGATAGACAGCCAGCCCTGCAGGATCAACCGGGTGGCCAGCGGCAGGTTAAAGAACACATGCGCCAACAACACGCCCGGCAAGCCAAAGATCGAAACAGGCTCTATTCCAGCCCAGGACAGCGGAATATTGATCAGCCCGTTGCGGCCAAACACGGCCAGCAATCCCAGCACCGCAACGATAACAGGCAAGATGAACGGAGCCCCCAGCAACGTGATCAACGCCCCCCGGCCCCAGAAGGCGCGCCGCGCCAAAGCGCGGGCCACGGGGACTGCAAGAACGACGGAAATGAGCGCCGATAGGACGGCTTGCAAGACGGTAAACCGCACCGCCAGCCAGTCCGAGGCCCGGAGCCCCGACAGACCCTCCGCCCGCCAGGCAACCGCGCCCAACGTGCCGAGGGTCAGCAGAATCAAAAGGGCGGCCACCGCCGCCCCCAGATAAGTGCTTACTGGCTGAACGCGGCGAGCCATGCGTCCAGCACCTCGTCCCGCAGCGCAGCGGCCTCGTCTTCGGTGTAGAACAGCGCTTTCTCGGGCAAGGCCAGCTTCTTGAAACCCTCAGGCCACTTGTCCTCGTCCAGTTTCGCTGGGAAGGACCAGTTGGCGGTCGGGATCATCTCCTGGAAGGTTTCCGACAGCACGAAATCCATGAATTTCTGCGCCAGTTCCGGCTGCTCGGTGGTCTTCACCATGCCCACGAGCTCGGTCATGAAGTAATGGCCTTCGTCGAAGATCGCGGCCGACTTGGTTTCGTCCTCTTCCGCGATGATGTGGTAGGCGGGCGATGTCGTGTAGCTGAGCACCATATCGGCCTCGCCATCGGTGAACATGCCGTAGCTTTCCGACCAGCCTTTGGTCACGGTCAGCACTTTCGGCGCCAGCTTGGCGAAGGCCTCGTCGACATTGTCGCCATACACCGCCTTCATCCACAGCATCAGCGCGAGGCCCGAGATCGAAGAACGCGGGTCCTGCACCACCACTTTTACGTCGTC
>CAYLVP010000131.1:0-4434 GCA_964387155.1 uncultured Rhodobacterales bacterium
GGCTGGCCTTCTTTGCCAGCTTCGCGGTGAAAATGCCGATGTGGCCGGTCCATACCTGGCTGCCTGACGCGCACGTGCAAGCGCCCACGGCGGGCTCGGTCGTGCTGGCGGCGATCCTGCTGAAGATGGGCGGCTACGGCTTCTTGCGTTTCTCGCTGCCGATGTTCCCCGTGGGCTCGGACGTGATGGGGGAGTTCGTTTTGTGGATTTCGGCCATTGCCATCATCTACACCTCACTCGTGGCGCTTGCCCAAGAGGATATGAAGAAGCTCATTGCTTACTCCTCCGTGGCCCATATGGGCTACGTCACAATGGGTATTTTCACGGTCAATCAGCAGGGCATTGACGGGGCGATCTTCCAGATGATCAGCCACGGCTTTATCTCTGGCGCGCTGTTCCTGTGCGTGGGTGTGATTTACGACCGGATGCACACCCGCGAGATCGACGCCTATGGCGGCCTGGTCAACCGGATGCCGGCCTATGCGCTGATCTTCATGCTCTTCACCATGGCCAATGTGGGCCTGCCGGGCACCTCCGGGTTCATCGGGGAGTTCCTGGTGCTGATGGGTGTGTTTCAGGTCAACACCTGGGTGGCGGTGCTGGCCACCACCGGGGTGATCCTGTCGGCGGCCTATGCGCTGTGGCTCTACCGCCGCGTGGTGATGGGCGATCTGATCAAGGAGAGCCTGCGCTCCATTTCCGACATGACAACGCGGGAACGCGCGATCTTCGCGCCGCTGGTCGTGATGACCCTGCTTCTGGGCGTCTACCCGTCGCTGGTGACCGATATCATCGGGCCGAGCGTCGGCGCGCTGATCTCCAACTATGATACTGCGCTGCTCGACAGCGGCGTTGCCACAGCCGTGGCCGAGAACTGAGAGACCTGACCCATGATCCAAGCTGATCTCAATGTCGTCCTGCCCGAGGTGATCCTGGCTGTTTATGCCATGGTCGCGCTGATGGCGGCGGTCTACACCACCAAGGACAAGGCCGCGCCCATCGTGCTTTGGGCTTCGGCGGGCGTTTTCGTGTTGTTGGCCGCGATGATCGGGTTCGGCGGCAGCGGCGAGGCCACGGCGTTCGGTGGCGCTTTCATTGACGATGCGTTCTCCCGGTTCGCCAAGGTGGCAATCTTGCTGTCTGCGGCGGCGGTGCTGGTGCTGAGCCAGGATTTCATGACGCGGCACGGGCTGTTTCGTTTTGAATACCCGCTGCTCGTAGCCCTCGCCGTCGTGGGTATGATGATGATGGTCTCCGCCGGGGACCTGATGGCGCTTTACATGGGGCTAGAGCTGCAATCGCTGTCGCTTTACGTCGTAGCCGCCCTGCGCCGCGACAGTGTGAAATCGACCGAGGCGGGCCTGAAGTATTTTGTGCTGGGCGCGCTCAGCTCGGGCATGCTGCTATATGGCTGCTCGCTGGTTTACGGCTATGCGGGAACCACGCTGTTCAGCGGCATCACTGCGGCGGCAGAGGGCGGCGTCGGGCTGGGGCTGCTCTTTGGCTTGGTCTTCGTGCTTGCGGGGATGGCGTTCAAAGTCTCTGCCGCGCCATTCCACATGTGGACCCCTGACGTGTACGAGGGCTCGCCCACGCCGATCACCGCCTTCTTTGCGACCGCGCCCAAAATCGCGGCTATGGCACTGTTTGCCCGCGTGGCACATGACGCGTTCGGTCAGGCCGTAAAAGACTGGTCGCAGATCGTGGCTTTTCTGTCTGTCGCCTCAATGTTTCTGGGCGCGATTGCGGCCATTGGGCAGCGCGACATCAAGCGGCTCATGGCGTATTCCTCCATCGCGCATATGGGTTTTGCGCTGATGGGGCTGGCGGCGGGCACGGCGGCCGGTGTGCAGGCGATGCTGGTCTATATGATCATCTATGTCGTGATGAATATCGGCACATTCGCCTTCATCCTGTCGATGGAGAAGGACGGCCAGCCCGTCACCGATATCGACGCGTTGCAAAACTACTCCAAGCAGCAACCGGGCCGCGCGCTTGCGATGCTGGTTTTGATGTTCTCGCTGGCTGGCATTCCGCCGCTCGTGGGGTTCTTTGGCAAATATTATGTGCTGCAGGCAGCCGTTGATGGTGGGCTGGCCTGGTTGGCCGTTGCCGGTGTCGTCGCCTCGGTCATTGGCGCGTTCTATTATCTGCGCATCATCTACTACATGTATTTCGGCGAGGACCGCGATGCACTGGACAGTGCCATGCCGCCGGTTGGCTGGGCGCTGCTGATGGGATGTGCCGCGATCATGGTGGTTGGCGTCGTGAACCTGTTTGGGATTGAGGCGCCCGCATTGGCGGCCGCGCAGGCGCTTGTCAATTAAGCCCAGCTCTCCGGTCTGGCCCGAGGGGGTGGACCGGATCATTCTGGACGAGACCGACAGCACCATGGCAGAGGCCGCGCGCCTTGTCTCGGACCTGAAGCGGCCCACCTGGATATTGGCGCATAAGCAAACCGCCCCCTACGGGCGACGCGGCCGGGCCTGGGTCAACCCCGATGGCAATCTGTCGGCCAGCTTGGTTATGCGGCCCGGTGGATCGGTCGCGGATGCAGCCCTGCGCAGCTTCTTCATGGCAAACGCGTTATACGAGGCGCTTGCGCTTTATTCTGACCGCACCAAACTGGCGCTGAAATGGCCCAATGATGTGCTGTTGTCCGGTGGCAAGGTCGGCGGGATCCTTCTGGAAAGCACAGGGACTGCACAGGCGGTAGACTGGCTGGCCATCGGGGTCGGGGTCAACCTCAAAGCCGTGCCAAAGGATGTGCGCGACGCGGCCTTCCCGCCCGTCGCGCTTGCCGATCATGGGGACGCCGTGGCGCCGGAGGAGTTTCTGAACGCGCTCGCTGCCAATTTCGCAACAGAAGAGGCGATCTTTGCAAAGCTGGGCTTCGAGGTCATCCGCGACAATTGGCTGAAACGCGCGGCCCGTCTAGGCGAGGTGATCACCGCCCGCACAGCCCGTGATGAGGTCACAGGCACATTCGAGAGCGTCGACGCGCAAGGCAATCTGATCCTGCGCACACCCAAAGGCGCGCAGGCGATTGCGTCGGCGGATGTGTATTTCTGACCGGGCAAGGCTTGTTGGGGCAGGAGCCTCCGGCGGGGATATTTCTTGAACAATGATGATGTTTTGACCCGACCGGTCCACCCGTGTAGAGAGCGACAAGGTTAACAAGGGGACGCGATGCTTCTCGCGATTGATTGCGGCAATACCAATACGGTCTTCTCCATCTGGGATGGGGAGCGGTTTATCTTTTCTGGCCGTACCTCGACGGAGTGGCAGCGTACCGCAGATCAGTATTATGTCTGGCTGTCCACGCTGATGAAATTCCAAGGCGTTGATGTCGAGATTGACGAGGTGATCATTTCGTCAACCGTGCCGCGCGTCGTGTTCAACCTGCGCGTCTTTGCCGATCGTTACTTCAACTGCCGCCCACTTGTGGTGGGCAAAGAGGGCTGCCCCTTGCCCGTGGATGTCCGCGTTGATGAGGGCACAGCCGTGGGGCCGGACCGGCTGGTCAATACGGTGTCGGGGTTTGACCTTTATGGCGGGGATCTGATCATCGTTGATTTCGGCACCGCGACAACCTTTGACGTGGTGGCACAGGACGGTGCCTATATCGGAGGGGTGATTGCACCCGGTGTAAACCTGTCGCTTGAAGCGCTGCACAACGCTGCCGCCGCGTTGCCGCATGTCGATATCAGCAAGCCGCAGGCGGTGATTGGCACGAATACGGTGGCCTGCATGCAATCTGGGGTTTTCTGGGGCTATGTGGGGCTGATCAAAGAGGTTACCGCCCGCATCAAGGCCGAGCGTGACCGGCCTATGCGTGTGATCTCCACCGGCGGGCTTGCGCCCTTGTTCCAACAGGCAGATACGCTATTTGACGATTTCAACGATGACCTGACCATGCACGGTCTGGTGGTCATCAACAGCTACAACAGAAAGCAAAATTGATGGCAGCAGAGCGGCTGATTTACCTGCCCCTTGGCGGGGCGGGCGAAGTGGGCATGAACATGTATGTTTACGGCTACGGGAGCCCCGGCAAAGAACGCTTCATCCTGGTCGACATGGGGATCACCTTCCCCGACATGGACGGCACACCGGGTGTGGATTTGATCTTCCCCGACATTGATTGGCTGGCGGAACGGGTCGACCGTCTTGATGCGATCTTCATCACCCATGCGCATGAGGATCATATCGGGGCGGTGGGGCATCTCTACCCGCGTCTGACGGCACCGATCTATGCGCGCAAATTCACCGCCCATATCGGACGGATGAAGATGGAGGAGCACGGGTATGACGGATCGGAAATCATCACCGTCGCGCCGATGCCCGAAACGGTTGAGGCGGGGCCTTTCAAAGTGGGTTTCATGCCGATTTCCCACTCGATCCCTGAATCGAGCGCGCTGATCATCGACACGCCCG
>CAYLVP010000132.1:0-4367 GCA_964387155.1 uncultured Rhodobacterales bacterium
CGCGATCATGTGGCGGATGTTGTTGGAATAAAGGGTCGAGGCCTGCGTGCCCATTCGGCTGGGGAAGTCGGTATAGCCGATGATGGTGACGCCGTTGTCGGTGACGATCTTCTTGTCCATCACGGTCAGCTTGCAGTTGCCGCCCTTCTCTGCCGCCAGATCGACGATGACGGAGCCGGGTTTCATGGCTTTCACCATGTCTTCGGTCCACAGCTCTGGCGCTTCACGGTTGGGGATCAGTGCGGTGGTGATGACCACGTCAACCTCAGGGGCCAGCTCACGGAACTTGGCCAGCTGCGCCTCGCGAAATTCAGGGCTGGAGACCGAGGCATAGCCGCCAGAGGCGGAGCCGTCCTGCTGCTCTTCCTCGAAATCGAGGAAGACGAATTCGGCGCCCATGGATTCGACCTGCTCTGCCACTTCGGGGCGCACGTCGAACGCGTAGGTGATCGCGCCCAGCGAGGTGGAGGTGCCGATGGCAGCAAGACCAGCCACACCTGCGCCCACCACCAAAACCTTGGCGGGCGGGACCTTACCTGCAGCTGTCACCTGACCGGTGAAAAACCGGCCGAAATTGTTGCCCGCCTCGATCACGGCGCGGTAGCCCGCGATATTGGCCATGGAGCTGAGCGCGTCCATCTTCTGGGCGCGGCTGATCCGGGGGACCATTTCCATTGCGATGACGGTGGCCCCGGCCTTGGCGGCCTGATCCATGCCCCGCTCGTTGCCCGCAGGGTTGAAAAAGGAGATCAGCGTTTGCGCGGCGCGCAGCTTCTTCATCTCGGAATTGTCGGGCTGGCGCACCTTGACGACGATATCCGCCTCTTTCCAAAGGGCAGCGGCGGTCTTGATGATCGTCACACCCGCCTCCTGATAGGCGGCGTCCGAGAAACCGGCAGCCTCCCCGGCTCTGGATTCGATCAGACAGTCATGGCCCAGCTTTTGCAAATGCATGGCGCTTTCGGGGGTCATCGCGACCCGGTTCTCACCTGGAAAAGTTTC
This sequence comes from uncultured Rhodobacterales bacterium, assembly GCA_964387155.1. Lineage (GTDB taxonomy): Bacteria > Pseudomonadota > Alphaproteobacteria > Rhodobacterales > Rhodobacteraceae > Litoreibacter. The sequence continues at coordinate 1,003 of CAYLVP010000132.1, forward strand.
TCTTGGTGCCCCGATTTTCATGTGGCCCTCCTTTTTTGTGGCTCAAATGAAAAGAATTTCGCAGGTCTTGGTGCATATAGCCGCCTATCGGAAACGTAAAGAGCGAGAGGCGCGAAATAAAATTGCACCATGCGGGCCTCATTTGGCGGTTTGTGTCCTTGTGGATTTCTGCGCGCGTTGCGGTAGGCTGACGCAACCATAGCGGAGGGGCGGATGTCATTGGCAGGAAAACACGCATTCATCACCGGGGGCGGCACCGGGATTGGGCTGGCCATTGCGCAGGCATTGGCGGCTCAGGGCGCTGAAGTCACCATCACCGGGCGCAGGCAAGAGGTGCTGGACGCGGTCGCGGCCCCGATGGGCGCCCTGCCCCTCGCGCTGGATGTGACCGAGCCAGACAGCACACAGGCCGTGGTCGCCAAGGCCGTGGCAACGAACGGCCCCGTCCAGATCTGCGTGCCCAATGCGGGGATTGCCGAGGGCAAATCGATCTCGAAAATGGATCTGGCCTTCTGGCGACGGACCATGGCCACCAATCTGGACGGTGCGATGCTGACGATCCAGGCCTGCCTGCCCTCGATGCTCAGCACCGATTGGGGGCGGGTCATCGCCGTGGCCTCAATTGCGGGTGTGCGCGGGCTGCGCGGCGCACCGGCCTATTCCGCGTCGAAACACGGGCTGATCGGGCTTATCCGAGGGCTCAGCGAGGATTACATCGGCGGGCCCTACACGTTCAACGCGCTTTGCCCCGGCTATGTGGACACACCGATTGTCACCCGAAATACCGATGACATTGCGGCGCGGGCAGGAATGTCAAAGGAGGATGCGTTGGGTACTATGGTGCGCTCCAACAGGCACAAGCGGCTGATCGAAGCGTCCGAGATTGGTGAGGCTGCGGCCTGGCTTTGCGGGCCGGGCTCTGGCAGCGTCAACGGGCAAACGATTGAAATCGCGGGCGGACAGGTGTGAAGGCGGGCCTTTTGCGCGACAGCAAAAGGGATCCGGCGCTTGAACCAAAAGCTTGCCCGCCCTGACGGCTTTACGCGCCCCGGTTATTCAGCGGCAGAGAGCACGCCGCGGTCGATCTGGTCTTGCTCAATCGCCTCGAACAGCGCTTTAAAGTTGCCCTCCCCGAAGCCATCATCGCCTTTGCGCTGGATGAATTCGAAGAAGATCGGCCCGATCACCGTTTTTGAGAAGATTTGCAGCAGGATGCGGGTCTCACCGCCGCCCACGACACCTTCGCCATCGATCAGGATCCCATGTTTCTTCATCCGATCGATGGGCTCTTCATGGCCTTTGACCCGGGTTTTTGACAGCGGGTAATAGGTCTCCGGCGGGGCGGGCATGAATTTCAGGCCCTTCTCGGCAATGGCGTCGGTGGCCGAATAGATATCTTTCGCCCCAACGGCGATGTGCTGGATGCCCTCGCCATTGTAGCGCTTGAGATATTCGACGATCTGGCCTGTCTCGCCCCGGTCCTCGTTTATCGGGATGCGGATGCGCCCGCAAGGCGAGGTCAGCGCGCGGCTGAGTAGCCCCGAATGCTTGCCCTCAATGTCGAAAAACCGGATTTCCTTGAAGCCGAACAGGTCCCCGTAGAAGCGGAACCAGACATCCATATTGCCCTTGTGGACGTTATGCGTGAGGTGGTCGAGATAGTGGAAACCGACGCCCTCGGGATGGGTGTTGCTGACCCAGTCGAATTCATCATTATACGGGTTGGCCTCGTAATACTGATCAATGAAATAGATCAGCGAGCCGCCGATGCCCTTGATGGCGGGAACATCCATGGTCTTGCCTGCGCCCTCATAGGGCGTGGCCCCTTTCGCCACCGCATGTTGAAACGCGTGCTGCGCATCAACCACCCGCCAGGCCATCGCAGGCGCGCAGGGCCCGTGCTCTTCCACGAAGTCGCGGGCATGGCTGCCGGGCGCATCATTCAGCACGTAGGTGATGTCACCCTGCTGCCAGAGCTCAATCGCTTTTGTCTTGTGATTGGCGGTGTGGGTGTAGCCCATCTTGCGGAACACATCGCGCAAGGTCTCGGGCTCGGGGTGGGCAAATTCTACGAACTCGAACCCATCGGTCCCGGCGGGGTTCTCTGCGCTGCTCGTGGCTTTCGGTGCGTCATGCGGGAAAGGGCCCATGGGGATGCTCCTGATGTCTGGTTGCCTAAAGCTAGCACTGGCGGAGTGCGGAATTTGCGCAAACTTTCTGGATTTTTGGGTAATTTTGCGCGAAGGTGTTCCTATTCTATCATTTGAAGCGGAATTCGCGCATGAAACCTCTTGATCGCACGGACCTGCAGCTTGTCGAGGCCTTGCAGCGCGACGCGCATATGACCTCTGCCGAGCTGGCTGAGCGGTTGAACCTGTCGGCCTCGCAAGCCGGGCGGCGCAAGCAGCGGCTGGAGCAGGAGGGCTATATCACCGGCTATGTCGCCCGCCCCGACCCCGCCAAGCTGGGGCTGGATGTGCAGGCCTTTGTGCAGGTGCAGACCGCCAGCCACCAGCCGGAAACACATCGCGCCTTCCTCAGCCTCGCGCGCCGCCAACCCGAGATCATCGCCGCCTGGACCCTGACGGGTGACGCGGATTACCTGCTGCGGGTGATGTGCGAGGATCTGGCCGCGCTGAACCGGCTGGTGCAGGACATTCTGCTGCCCCATGACGCGGTGGCGCGGGTACAAAGCCAGATCGTCATGGACCAGATCAAGCCCGACGGCCCCTTGCCGACCTGAGCGAGCGGCTCAGCCCTGCAGTCAACGTCGGTGATAGGTCAGCGCGGCTAAAATGACATGGGAGGTGGCCGCGTCACTGCCGCCCAGGATCAGCGCCCGGCTGCCGGAAAATTCGGCCTCATTGCCGAACACCGCGCGGGCCTCTTCGATGATGGTGGTCTGGCAATGGACGAAAAGCGCGGGCGCGACGCCAAGCTGGCCCAGCCGGAGTGTGGTGCCAAACCGGCGCGGCGGCACATAGGCGGGCTGACCCCATTTCAGCGTCTCGTCCAGTGGCGCGATGCCGAGCCGGTCTGCCTCGCTGAAAATCTCCGCGCGGGTCTGTTCGAGCCGGGGGCGGATATCAGATGGCAGCGCGTCAAACGCGGCACCGACCTGCGGTGGTATGTCGGTGAGATCCAGCATGACAGCCTCCTGCTCTGGCCTTACGGTATCACGGAACGGGCCGTTGTCACAGATCTGCCGGGTCAAGCAGGGCGGCGCGCCAGCATTCCCTTTCGGCGAAAGCCCCGCATCAGGATCAGGCCCTCATGGACTCCTTCCTTTTTCAATCCGCGATCTATCTGCTGGCAGGCTGCGCGGCGGTGCCATTGGCGGTGCGGCTGGGGCTGGGCTCGGTGCT
>CAYLVP010000133.1:0-4234 GCA_964387155.1 uncultured Rhodobacterales bacterium
CCGCGCGGTCGCCGATTTTCAGGAAACCCATCAGCCCGGAGGATTTGCCGCCACCCGACAGAGGCTCGTTCGCCGCGCGCAGTGAAGAAAAGTTGGTGCCGGTGCCGGAGCCATATTTGAACAGGCGCGCCTCGCGGACCCAAAGGTCCATGATGCCACCATCATTCACCAGATCATCGCTGACCGATTGAATGAAGCAGGCATGCGGCTGCGGGTGCTCGTAGGAGCTTTTGGATTTCGTCAGCTTGCCGGTTTCAAAATCAACGTAGTGGTGGCCTTGCGCCGGGCCATCGATGCCGTAAGCCCAGTGCAGCCCGGTGTTGAACCATTGGGGGGAGTTCGGAGCGGCCATTTGCTTTGCCAGCATAACCCGCATCTCGTCGTAATAGGCTTGCGCATCGGCCTCTGTGGTGAAGTAGCCGCCCTTCCAGCCCCAGTAGCACCAGGCACCGGCCAGCCGGTCGAACACTTGTTTGGCTGAGGTTTCGCCGCCAAAGCGTTGATCTTCGGGCAGTTTCTTCAGCGCGGCGTCATCTGCCACCGAGCGCTGCAGAAAGGCGGGCACGCCCTTTTCCTTAACCTTCTTGAGCCGCGCGGGCACGCCCGCTTTGCGGAAATATTTCTGCGCGATAACGTCAGAGGCGACCTGGCTCCAGTTTGCAGGCACCTGCACCTCGTCCAGCTTGAAGACAACTGTTCCGTCGGGGTTGCGGATTTCCGACACGGTCGTCGTGAATTCCAGCGCCTCATAGGCGTCCTGTCCTGCCTTCGTCAGCTTGCGGTCGATCTTCATCTCTTCGGTCCCTACCTGCGTGGCTCGCGCCTTGGTCAATTGATCTGGCCTGCCTCACGCGGGCCTGCTGATAGGGGGAAAGACCTTCCTTGCCTGCACCTGAGGTGCAGGATGGCGTGTATCACGCTCGGTCAGTTGGATTGTGTCCCATCCCTTGCAGCGCACCAAAGTTGCAATACTCACTACATATGGTGGCTGTGTCATCAGCCCGCACAACTTGCGGGATCCGGCAGGCGCACGTCAACGCAAAAATTCCCCCTAAATTTGAGATTTAATGGTTGACCATTTGGGCTTTTTTGAACCGGTCAGGATCGTAACTTTCCGTTAACCGGAGCGTCCGCCAAAAAAATCCAATTTCATGGGGGACTTACCCGGCTGAGCTTTCAAAGCGCTTCAACAATCCCCAGATTCGTTCACAGAGCCAACCCGACCATAGTGGCCTCAAATTTTTTGAACACAAGATATAGGGGGTTCATAAAAGTGTTACCAAAACACAGCGGCTGGGCCTGAAAGCCTTAACTTCAAACTGCTCCGTTTAGTTTTCCATCCGCTGCGACAGACTTGAATGGTCGCCTCTCAAGAATCGGATTTGGGCCTGCGCAGGGCCCCGGAACCCGCGGCCGGACGCGGCAGACCAGCTGCTGCTTACGTTTCACTATAGTGTCGGAATTTACAGATGGTCGGGGCGGCGAGATTCGAACTCACGACCCCCTGTACCCAAAACAGGTGCGCTACCAGGCTGCGCCACGCCCCGTCCATCCGTGTCGCGTTTCCTAAACCGAGTGTGCGGTTTTGAAAAGCACAAACTTCGCGTGGGCGCCCGGAAAATGCGGCTTGCTGTCGTCGCAGACCTATTGCGCAGCGCAGGGCCAGGCCGCGTTCGATTGCGGCAGGCCCGGATGGCGCAGCGCGCTGCCTTCGGTGATGCCCAGCTTGCGCGCCATGCCGCCATTGATCTCCAGCACAGCCAGCATTGGCGCATCCCCACCCGAGATCGGCGTCTCATCAAGCGGGATCGCGTTTTCGTGGATCTTGCGCACCACCCCTGCCTCATCAAGGAAGATCATGTCGAGCGGGATCAGCGTATTGCGCATCCAAAACGCCAATGGTGCGGGCTGCTCATAGATAAACAGCATCCCCGCGCTGCGGGGCAGACTTTCGCGAAACATCAAGCCGCGCGCGCGCTCCTCATGGTCATCCGCGACCTCCACCGAAAAGCGGGCGCTGCCCCACGCCCCTTTCAGGTCAACTTGGTCCGGCGCACAAAAGGAAAAAGCGCCTGCGGTTGCAGACGCCCAAACCAGCGCGGCTATGAGGAGCCGCTTAATCGTTGTTAAGCGCATAGTCCCAGGCATGGATCTCTGCCGCCATTTGACCACGATCGCCTTCGACAACGCGCAGGCACACGGCCTCGCCGGCCTCAAGATCCGCCAAGCCGCATTTGCGCAGCACTTCGATATGCAGAAAGATGTCGTTATTCTCGCCATAGGCATTGGCAAACCCAAAGCCCTTGGCTTTGTCAAACCATTTCACCCGCGCAGGCGTCAGTTCAATCTCGCTCAGGTTCTCAACAAGTGTATCGAAGCTCGAGGTCGTCTCACCTGCCGCAGGGGGCGTCACAGAAATCACCTCGACCGCCTGCAGGCCGCGTTCGGTCCGCTGCACCTCAAGCTCAACCTCAGAGGCATCCGCCACCGAGCCTTGCCCGAAATTTCTCAGCACATTCGCATGCAGCAAAATGTCGGGCCCGCCGGTATCGGCGACCACGAAGCCAAATCCCTTGGCTGCGTCAAACCACTTTACGTGGCCGGTCATGCGGGTTGATTGCCCCGCCAAGTCTAGCGTTTCGTTCATCAAAGACGTGTCGAAATTATCGACATCCCCAAGCCTGCCCATCGGGACCCTCACTTGTTATGTTGTGTACAAGGTCCCACGGAATTCACATTTAAGATAGGTACGTATTTCCTGTCCTGCGATTAACCTTAACGTAACCCGAAAAGGTTCTTTGTTTACTACGGGTTGAGCCGCGTTATGGACCAGTCTGACTGACCTGTCACGCGGCGCCATCTGAACCGGTCATGCAATCTATGCGCACCATCGGCCCAAAATTCGATCTCCACCGGGGTGATCCGAAATCCGCCCCAAAAGGGCGGTCTTTTCGGGTTATCCCCTTGTTTTTCGGCCATTTTACTGACCTGTGCCATCAATGCCTCGCGGGAGGCAAGCGGGCGCGATTGTTCTGACGCCCAGGCACCGATGCGACTGTCAAGGCCACGCGACGCATAATAGGCATCCGCCTTTGGCCCGTCTTCGCGGCTGACCGTCCCTCTGACGCGAACTTGCCGGCCCAATGTCTTCCAGTGCAAAACAAATGCAGCCTTGCCCGCCCCGGCAAGCTCTGCCCCTTTCACACTGTCATAGTTCGAGTAGAACACAAACGCGTCCTCCTCGATATCCTTCAGCAACACCACCCGGACATTCGGCAATCCGTCGCCATCCACCGTCGCCAAGGCCATGGCATTCGGGTCATTTGGCTCGGTGGTTTCGGCCTCGGCCAACCACGCGCGCACAATATCAAACGGGTTGTCGCCCGCAAAGATACCCGTCCTGTCTGCCATTTCGCCTCTGCCCAGTTCTTTGGTGGGGTAAATGAACCAATCGGTTTGGTAAATCAACCATTACGCAACGTATACATTGCACTTCGTCGTGCCTTGCGGGTTGCATACCTTTGGCCTACACCGCTTTTGCAACAGAAATTACGTGGGGATGGGCGGATGTCGAACGGGTTGATGGCTGGCAAACGCGGCCTGATCATGGGCGTGGCCAATGACAAATCCATTGCCTGGGGGATCGCCAAGGCCTGCGCCGATGCAGGGGCAGAGCTAGCCTTTTCCTATCAGGGCGACGCGCTGCTCAAGCGGGTCCGCCCTTTGGCTGACAGCATTGGCGCACAGCATGTGCTTCCCTGCGATGTTGGCGATGGGGCGTCGATTGACACACTCTTTGACACGCTGAAGGCCGATTGGGGCAGCCTCGATTTTGTGGTCCACGCCATCGGCTTTTCCGACAAGAATGAGCTGCGCGGCCGCTATGTCGACACCAGCCCCGAGAATTTCCGCATGTCGATGGATATCTCGGTCTATTCCTTTACCGCCGTCGCGCAGCGGGCCGAGAAGATGATGCCCGATGGCGGCGCAATGCTGACGCTCACCTATTACGGCGCCGAGAAGGTGATGCCGCATTATAATGTCATGGGTGTGGCCAAGGCGGCCCTTGAGGCCTCGGTAAAATACCTGGCCGAAGACCTTGGCAAGGACGGGATCCGCGTGAACGCCATCTCAGCCGGCACGATCAAGACGCTGGCCGCCTCGGGCATCGGCGATTTCCGCTACATTATGAAGTGGAACGAATATAACAGCCCGCTGCGCCGCACAGTCACAC
>CAYLVP010000134.1:0-4042 GCA_964387155.1 uncultured Rhodobacterales bacterium
GGGTGCATGAACATGATGGCGTCCAGGGCGGGCACATCGACACCCTCGGACAGCACCTTGGCGTTGGTCAGGATGCGGCAGGTGCCTTCGCCCGCGTCGGCCTTAAGCCAGTTGAGCATTTCTTCACGGGCGGAGGCATTGAAGCTGCCGTCGATGTGCTGAACTTGGGTGGCAAGATGGCGCGGGTTCTCGATGAGGTCGCTGCCGGTGTATTCATCTACGACTGCCGCAAATTCGTCCTCAATGATCTTTGACTTGGCGATGCTCTGGCAGAATGCGAGTGCTCGCTTCATCGGGCGCGGGTCGAACTCCAGGTCAGCCGCCATGTCAGATTTCGTCAGTGCCTTGTAGCAGCCGATGATCTTGGTGGCATCGTCGAGTGTCAGCTCCGCCCCTTCCTTGAGGCGGTTCTGAATGGTGGTTGAGATCAGGCCCTCGTCCACCGCCAAAACGACAACCTTGTAGTCGGTAAGCAGGTCGTTCTCGACCGCCCAACCGAATCCCCGGTGGAACAGGTCTTCGCCGAACTTGTCTGGGTCGTCCATCGAGGCCAGCTCGGCATCGTGGTCATCAGCCTTGCGTTTGGCTGCATCCCCGAAAATGCGCGGTGTGGCTGTCATATAGAGCCGTTTCTTTGCGGCCACGTGGTCATCACTATGGATGCGGACGAAGGCACTGTCGTCCTCGTCCTTGAGTGTGACGCCCGTAGTGCGATGGGCCTCATCGCATATGACCAGGTCGAAGGCAGGTAGATCGTGCTGCTTCTGGGAACGGCTCAGAACGTCGATGGAATGATAGGTCGAGAACACCACCGTCATCTTGTTCGGATCGGCAGTGGATACCTGGGCGGCGAGCCTCGCCGGATCGGTCGTCGAAGGAAATGCGAGGTCATGAACGTCAAGATCGAGACTGTCGGCGTCTGCACTGCGCCCAATCTTCACATCGGAACAGGCAGAAAAGGCGGTGAAGTCCTGTTGGCAGTCGTTCTTCCACTCCCGAACAGTCTGCGACATCAGCGCCAGTGACGGCACCATGAAGAGTACCCGCTTGCCCTGACCTGCCAGCTTCTCGGCAATCCGCAAACCGGTGAAGGTCTTGCCTGTGCCACAGGCCATGATCAGCTTACCGCGATCCGACTCCACCAACCCCACTTCAACTGCTTGAAGCGCCTCAAGCTGATGGTCGCGCAACTCTTTCTTTGGTGCGAGGCTAATTGCGCCTGTGCGGATGAACTGCGACCAGTCAATGCGACTGGCTTCTAACTCGTCGATACCGATCCGGTTCCAGTCCTTCGAAAGCTTGTCCAGCGTCTCTTTTGCGTTCCGGCCAAAATCCTTTTTGGTTGTGTCGGCAATGATCAATCGTGAGAAATGGTCGTTAGATGCTGCTGAAATAAAGCTGTCGATGTCCGGTTTTTGAACGGTGTGATCTGGTGCATAGAATTTACATTGTATCGCTGCGTAGCCAGAACCGTCAGCCAGTGTTGCTACCAAGTCGATGCCGGTGTCCGACTTGCTCCATCCATTTGCTTCAGCCCATTCCGAGAACGGTACAACGTCAGAGTAGTACTGCTTTTGAACGTCATCATTTTCGAGAAAGACCCGGATCAGACGTTCGAAATAGTCGCCTTTTTCCCGTTCTGAGCGTGCCCCACTGCGAAACTCTTCTAGCAACTCTTGCAAATTCATTTTTCGTAGCGCCTTAAAACTCTTACGCACGCTTTGCGCGTTTAAATGCATCGAATTCTATTCGTAGCGCTTCAATGCTGCTTGATCCACCATGGATTGTAGGGATTGCGTGTCGCTTGCCTGATCTTTCGTCCCAGACAGTGCCCAGGCCCGGACCTACGGCTATTTGTCCGAGTTCTGGGTCTTTTCGTCAGTCTGGACTAATGCTGTGTGACTCACCCCGAGTGCTTGAGCCAACTCATACAGTGTAATCACTGTCGGGTTTCGCCTACCGCGCTCAAGGCCGCTCAGATACTGCTGACTGAAGCCTGACCGCTCTTCGACCTGCTCCTGCGTCAGGCCTTTCTCTCTCCTGATCCGAGCAAAATTTCGTCCGACAAGTTTGCGCATATCCATGCGCGAGACGATTGAGAATTACATACTATAATGTTATCAACTATAATATGTAATTCGAAACTAACCGCTTTCGGAAGGCTCCCAACATGCACACCATCACCTTCTTCGCGAACAAGGGCGGCTCCGGCCGCACTGTTGCTACAATGGCGCTTGCCTCTGGCTTTCTCGCTCACGGCAAGCGCGTAGCGGTGATGGACTGCACTGACCTAGCAGGCTGTAACCCAACCGGTCCGCATCCATCGACACTGCAGAACTGGATGAAGCAGATGGCGGCGTGCAAGTTTCGCCCACCCCGGCTCGAGCTGATCGAATGCCGGACACCCGAGGAGGTCGAAGACTGCGCCGCTGCCGCTGACGCGCGCGGCGTTGATGTCTTGCTGGTCGACACGGCTGCGCGTATTCGTGAACCGCAGATTGCCGCTCTCGGCGTCGCTGATCTGGTCATCGCCCCAGCGATCAGTCCGTTCGAGGTACGGTGTATTCTCGACGGCATCGACGAATACTTGGGGCCAACCGAAGATCTGATGTGCCTGGTCAACGGCTGCCGGAATGGCGCGGCGGAGGCCGCTGAAACGCGCCGCACCTTCGGCCGTCACGCGGTGTTCCTATCAGAACTGCCTTGGGCTGAGGCATTGTCTGATCAAATCCTCAACGGTGATATAGGACACTTCACTGCGTCGCTTGCCTGTCGGCCTGACAAGCCCGGCTTTGCCCGATACCGCGAGGCGCAATTTGCTTGGACTGCTGTCCAACGTTTTGCCTTTGAGGTCGAGTTTGCCTTGAACGGTCATCGTCTCGAACCCTTCGACGGCCTGTCCGCTTATCCCATCAAAAGAAAGGCCGTCGCATGATCCGCACATCGCTGACCATTGCTATCATTTTGACCCCACTGGCGCTGCCAGCTATGGCTGAGAATGTCTTGACGCCATTGCCTGCGCCGGAAGCTCGTCCATATCCCTACGAAATCCTCGGACTACAACCCGGCGACCCGTTGGACGAAGTCCTGTCAGTCTACGCAGAACGCAGCGACGCTGCCCCAACGAGCGAGAGTGAAGTTCTGCGGGTTCAGTCGCCGGACGGCAATGTATTTGAGTTCACCTATCAGAAGTTCGCGCGCATCGGTGATGTCGGCATCAATGGACGCCTCGCCAAAGCAAATCAGGATCAGGTCACGGCGATGTTGTCTTCAGATGTGATGGAACAGCGCCCTATGGCCATTCATCGCTCGATCCGTCAGCCAAGTGATCAACTCCCCGAACCACTGGAGCTGAAAGCACAAATCGAGGAAACCTATGGTCCGCCGTCGCGCGTCGCAATCAACGGTCGTGAGATGACACTCACCTATGCCTGGGGCGAAGACGGTTTCATTGCCGATCTGGACGCCCTGCCTCCACTGGTCCACGAAGAAACCTTCACCTCGGGCAGCGTTCGCCGCTCAGAATACGAGCTTTGCGGCAACGCCCAGCATTACCGCAACAACGTCGAATACCGCTTCGCCTATCCACGTGACGAGGACATCAAGACGGGGTGCATTGCGACCTTCACCGTCCGCTATCGTGGCGAACCAGGCAGCACTGTCATCGGATTCTCATTGGAAGACTTTGAGCTTGGCCGCCAACATATGGCCGAGTTGGATCAGCAAATTGTCGAGGCCCTGACGGGCGAAGAGGTGGAAGCCTCCGACATGGATCTGTGAACAGGGATAGTCAGACGCACCGGAAGGCGCTATGAGCATCGCATGAACATCAAACGCGTACATATCACCCTGTAACGCCCCCACATATGGCGGGCGGCATCGCGCTGTTCGCCTTTGATGTTTCTCATCTCCGCATCGCCAGATTGCCGCTCCGCCGACGACATACGACGGAGAGAAGACATGACTAACTGGTACACCGCAGACACACATTTCGGGCATGAGAACGTCATCAAGTTTTGCAAGCGCCCCTTCAGATCGGCCA
>CAYLVP010000135.1:0-3862 GCA_964387155.1 uncultured Rhodobacterales bacterium
GAAACAGGGTGCGATCTGGAAATATTTGTCAAAGCCCGACATCATCAACAGCTGCTTGAACTGCTGCGGCGCCTGGGGCAGCGCATAGAATTTGCCGGGATGCAGGCGCGAGGGCACCAGAAAATCGCGCGCGCCTTCGGGGCTGGAGGCCGTGATGATGGGCGTCTGAAACTCGCGAAACTGCCGGTCCCACATCCGCTTGCGGATCGAGGCCACCACATCCGAGCGCAGCACCATGTTGCGCTGCATCGCGTCGCGCCGCAGATCGAGAAAGCGGTATTTCAGCCGGGTCTCCTCGGGATATTCCTGATCGCCAAAGACCATCAAGGGCAGCTCGCCTGCCGCGCCCAGCACTTCCAGATCACGCACGAAGACTTCGATCTCGCCTGTGGGGATCTTGGCGTTTACCAGGCTCTCATCGCGCGCCTTCACATCACCGTCGATGCGGATGCACCATTCAGAGCGCACCTTCTCCATCTCGGCGAAAACCGGGCTGTCGGGGTCGCACAGCACCTGCGTCATCCCGTAATGGTCGCGCAAATCGATGAACAGCACGCCGCCATGGTCGCGCACACGGTGCACCCAGCCCGACAGGCGGACCGTCTCACCAACATTTGATTTGTTCAGCCCCGCGCAGGTGTGGCTACGAAACTCATGCATATTGGACCCCTTCAGGCGGCAAACGGGAGGACATTTCTGTCGGCCCGATACACATGGGCTGGCACGGGAAGTCAAGCGGGGCGGCGCGCAGAGGCTGCTGAGAGGCCAGAAATCCTGACATCTGGCGCTCAGCACACAGGCTGGGCGGCCTTGCGGGTGCAGCCGCCCAAAGCGGCCCGGCTGCCTGATTGACCTGAGCTCGAATCTGTCGCACATAGCGCCGAGTTACAGAGTTTGAATTAACGATATTAGCAACGCTCAGGCGCTTGGGGGCCGGGGTCGTATTTGGGGAACGTAGCCGCCATTTTCAGGAGCGGCCTTTGACAATGGACGCGCCGAATGTGGGATAAGCTGTTTGCAGCCATGATCCAACGCCTGCTCAAGACGGGCGAGCTGACCTTAAGACTGGCAAATGGAGAGACGATCCATGCAGGCGACGGCACCGACCCGAAGGTCACCGTGACGCTGCATGACCCCAGCCTGCCGCGCAAGCTGATCCTGAACCCTGAGCTGGCCATGGGCGAGGCCTATATGGACGAGCGGCTGACCATCGAGAATGACGATGTGCGCGGTTTCATGACGCTGATCGTGCGCAATTTTTCCGCCGGCAACTTGCCCGCCACCCAGAAAATCGCCCGCGCTGCCCGCATCGCCAAGCGCAAATGGGATCAGTATATCCCCCTCTCCGTGGCCAAGAAGAATGCGGAGCATCACTACGACATCTCCACACCCTTCTATTACCTCTTCCTCGACGAGGATAAGCAATACACCTGCTCCTATTTCCGCGACCCGTCCTACACGCTGGAAGAGGCGCAGATCGCCAAGAAAAAGCACATCGCGGGCAAGCTGTTGATCAAGCCGGGCATGAAAGTGCTCGATATCGGCTCGGGCTGGGGCGGCTTGGCGATCACGCTGGCCAAGGACTACGGCGCGCAGGTCGTGGGCGTCACGCTCAGCGACGAACAGCGCAAAGCCGCAACCAAACGCGCGCAAGAGGCGGGCGTGGCCGACAAGGTCGAATTCCGCCTGCAGGACTACCGCAATGTCACCGAGCAGTTTGACCGCATCGTCTCTGTCGGCATGTTGGAGCATGTGGGCGAGCCGCAATATCCCACCTATTTCAAGCAGATCGAGAAAAACCTGAAGGAGGACGGCGTCGCGCTGATCCACTTTATCGGCCGGGTCGGGCCGCCCGGCAATCTCAGCCCGTGGTTTCAGAAATACATCTTTCCCGGCGGCTACACCCCTGCGCTCTCCGAAGTGGTCAAAGTGGTCGAGAAAACCACGCTGGAGGCCGCCGATATCGAGGTCTGGCGCACCCATTACGACCGCACGCTCTATGAATGGCTGATCCGCTTCGAGGACCGGCTCGATGAGGTGCGCGAAATGGGCTATGACGAGCGGTTCATCCGCATGTGGCGCTATTACCTGATCGCGTCCGAGCTCAGCCTCTCGGACATGCCGCATGTGCTCTACCATGTGCAGCTGCATAAACATCAGACCACCGTGCCGATCACGCGTGACTACCTCTATGTCGATGGCGCGCCCGAGCCTCACAGCTCCTTCCCCGAAGGCTTCGTGCCGCGCAAATGATGCCGCGCAGCAGGCGGCTTGTCCTCCCCGGCCAAATTGCTTTAGGCTTTCGCGACTGTGATGCGTAGCTGGAGTGAATGACGTGAGCCCTCGATCTGTCCTTGGCGCGATTGGCGCCGCCTTGCTTTTGACCGCGCCTGCTCTGGCGCAAGACGCCGCCGCCACCGGGCCGCTTGGCCCGGCTTGCTGGATGTCCAATCTCAGCTTCTCTGTCGGTGCGACGGTGCGGGCGGGTCGCGCCAGCGCGGTCTGCCGGGCCTCGGGCGCATGGGAAGAGATCGACACCGAATCCGCAGCGGTCTGCATCTACAAGAACGAGGCCTATGTGCTGGGCTCAATCATCGCCGTCCCCTTTGCCGAGGGCGTTTTGCTGCGCTGCAATCAAAGCGGCAGCTGGGGCGTGAACGACCCGCAATAAGGCACCGCCCCGGCGCAAACCCTCGGGCGCCGCAGTCATGCCCCCTGCGTCCGGCATCACCGATCCCGGAAATACTGGTTAATTGTGTCTCAAAGAGAAACAATCACCCTGCGCGCGGCAGGACTATAAAGGCGTTAACCTTAACGCCGGTAAATCATTGATTTATATGGGATAAAATGGATGATGCAGCTCCAATCCACCTTGTGTTGGAGAGCGCCATGTACCCCTTCCGAACCGGACTGATCGCCGCACTCGCCGCGATCGCATTCACGACAAACGCCCCCGCCGCACCTGTCGGCCCGCTTGATGCAGCCGATTGCGGCCGCGGGGCCTTTTGCCTGCCCGAGGTCAAAAGCCTGACCAAGGCAGCCCCAAGGCTCAGCCCTGCGCCCCCAATCAATCTGAACGTGCTTTACCGTGACCAAAAGAACGATTGGGCCTTCGGCGACAGGGGCCTCAGCTCGGTCTGGCATAGCCCGACCTCTAGCATCGCCTCTGTCGTCATGTTTGAGGCGCTGAACCTGCGCCAGCGGGGGATCGACCTGAATGCGCTGGCCCAGATCGCGTTCAACTATTGCGACGCCTGGATGCGCGCAGGCATTGCCAGCATTGCCTTCCCCACCATCGGCAACAGCCTCGTCGTGGCCGCCGCCGTGCCCAGCACACCCGGCACGGCGCCGCGCCCAAACCCGCTGCCCCCCTTTTCGAAACTGATAGGGATACCTGACCCGTTCAACCCGCCCAGCACGCCCCCCGCCGGGGAGCCGAAACTGCCCTCATCCGATCCGCTGCCCGGTCTGCCCGCCGTGCCATTGCCCGCGCCCTTCCTGCTGCTTCTGGGCGGTCTGGCCTGCCTTGGGCTGTTACGCCGTCGCCGTCCCTAAACGCCGCAATTTCATCGCGAGTGCAGGGCCAACCCCGCGCAGCGCCGCAGGTTTTCCACGGCCCGCGCGGCTGAGCCCTTGCGCCCCCTGCCGCGACTCCTTAAACCCCCGATAATTTGTGCGCGCGCTCCTGCCAGGGCGCTACCATCTGGGGGTGACGGACCATGCCAAAAAGAACCGATATCAACTCGATCATGATCATCGGCGCGGGTCCCATCATCATCGGCCAGGCCTGTGAATTCGACTATTCCGGCGCGCAAGCCTGCAAGGCGCTGCGGGAGGAAGGCTACCGGGTCATTCTGGTCAA
>CAYLVP010000136.1:0-3738 GCA_964387155.1 uncultured Rhodobacterales bacterium
TAATCAGTAGGTCGATGGTTCGAACCCATCAGGGCTCACCACACACTCTTTCTTGGGGACTGTGGCATTATTTGCCTGACTTGGTGACGATCAGGTTTTGAGGTCGAGCATGCCGCGTAGATCCGCCTTCAAACACCACCGATTTCCGCGTGATATCATTCTATGCGCCGTGCGGTGGTACCTGCGTTATCCACTGTCCTATCCGGACGTTGCTGACTTGCTGGAAGAGCGTGTCGTGTCGGTTGATCGATCAACTGTGTATCGCTGAGTCCAGAAATGTGGCCCGGAGCTTGCCAAGCGAACCAAGAAAAACTTGCGTCGGGCGAGTGTCGATTGGCATGTCGACGAAACCTATATCCGCGGTGATGGCAAGTGGCGTTACTTATGGCGCGCGATTGATGCAAACGGCCAGATGGTCGATTTCCGCCTTACTGCTCGGCGGGATGCAAAAGCCGCCAGGGCCTTTCTGCGCAAGGCGATAGAACGTGTTCGGCTGCACCGCCCGGTCACGATCTGTACAGACAAGGCACCCACGTACCGAAGAGTGGTCGAGGAAGAAAACCGGCGCTATGATCCGCATTTTGACAGTATTCGGCATGTCGACAAGACATGGCGGAACAACCTGATCGAAAGCGATCACGCTGCCATGAAGCGGTGTCTTGGATACCGCCAGAGCTTTCGGTCGTTGCGAACGGCCAAAGCAACCCTCAGCGGCATCGAGACTGTCAGAACCATCAAAATTGGCCACATCCACCACAAGCAACCAGGCATCAGAGGCGAGGTCGAGTTCATCCGCGACCTGTTCAACTCTGCAGCGTGACCACAAGGCCAAAACCAGCAAGTGCTCAGTGCAACAGAAATAATGCAACAGTCCCGTCAGAATGCCCGTCAAACGGGTTCGAACCGAGCGGGCCGCCAAAGGCAATCAGCACCAGCACCGAGCGGCCAAATGCCGCAGCACCAGACCCCGTCAGGTTGTTAAACTCCAGTTCCACCGTATCGTTCGTGAACCCAATTGCTGCGAGGTCACCCGCCAGAGATTGGCCGGCGCTGTCAGTAACATCCAAGAACCCGCCGAAAGCAAACTCGAAGATATTTGTTGGATCTGCCAGCGTAAAATCCGCCAGAAAGCTGATTTCGGCCGGACCAGAGGGCAGTGCGCCGTCCAAACTGCCAACCTCTAGGGCGAACGTGGACAGACTGCCATCCGGGTCAAGATCTAGTTAGTCTATAGAAGCCATGCTTGCCGTCGGCGACGGCGTCTCGGTCACGAGCCCCAACGTCGCCGCGGAAGCGTGCTGACCGCTCAGCACACCGCCTGCCAGCAGCACTGCTGCGTTAAATATTTCATCTTTTCAAGTTCCTGTCCCGTTGCGTTCCATCAAACAAAGTCGAACATGTCGTCAGTTGTAATGGTCACATTTTCGGCTGTTACATCGTCTCCGCGGATGACAATGGCATCCCTGTCACCCTCTAGAAAGACGACGACCCCTTTGGACGTTTCACGGATGGTGCCGACTGACGCCCCGTCTGTCAAAAGTATCTGATCCACACCGACTTCGTAATCCGTGATCACATCGCGCTCCCGCCGCGCATTTGTGCTTTCAGAGCCGAACACAAAACTATCTGCCCCGCCTCCGCCGGTCATTTTGTCGAACCGCCCACCGAGGCTGATAATGGATTCGCCTGCATCGGTGCCGACAAGCGTGTCGCGGCCTTCCGTGCCAATGATATCAGTGCCGGGCCCGCCTTCGGTGATCGTCAGTGTGTCGATCACCATATCAGCGAATTTGAGGAACTCGACATTGATCAGAGTTGCATCGGTGCCAACGGAAATAACGCCACCTGTCACCGATATTTCGCCGGCATCGGCAACAGTTCCGGCAAAAACGGCGGTATCGATACCAGATCCGCCGTCAAAGAAGTTGACCCCCCGATTGTCGATCAACAGATCGTCGCCCGCACCGCCGTTCAGAGCGTCATCGCCCCGCCCGCCGAACAAAACATCATTTCCGGCCCCGCCGTTAAGAACATCCGCGCCGGCATTGCCGACAAGCTTGTCATTGCCGCCATCACCGGAGATCAAATCGTCCCCAGCGCCGCCTGATATATTATCATTGCCGTCTCCGCCAAAAGCGGCGTCGTTGCCTCCGCCGGCTTTTACAAGGTCATTGCCGGCACCAGCAAAGATCAGGTCGCTTCCACCTCGCGCGTTGATGAAGTCATGTCCCCCAAACGTATCAATCACGTCCGCATCGAGGGAGCCTTTCAGAAAGTCACGCCCGTCGTCCCCGGCAGTGACCTGAGCAAAGATGATCGACGGCGTGTCGGTCGATGTTACGGCCAGACTGGTGGTTGTCGCAGCATATCCGGTGGCAACGGCACCTGCTGCTGCTGCGACGCCGACACCTGCCTCTGCTTCAGCCTCTGCCTCCGCTTCGGCCTCTCCAACACTGTTTTGCACCGCACCAACCGCGCCCACGTTTTCTGGGTTCGTATTGGCAGTGGTGTCAATGCCATAGGCCGGGGCCATATCGGCGTCGAACGCGCCGGTCTGAAGAGTATAATCCAACACGGCGGAGAACATGCCTTCGGCTTCGATTTCGAACTCAGTGTCCGCGCCGCTCGCAGATGGGGTGCCTGCAATGGCAATCGCCGCCGCGACTCCGCGCCCTTCTGCGTCCCACGCTGCCGCATAGGCGCGCACTGCGCCGGCCATTCCAGCTGGGGGCAGCACGACAAATGTCGTGACCATTTGACCTGCGGCAGACGCTGCCGCAGCGGCATTTGTTGTCGCGTCGACCGATGAGTTGGTGGTGATGCCGTCGTATCCCGCAGCCGCCGCTGACGCCGCCGCAGCGCCTGCGCCGATGCCCACTTCGGCCTCTGCCTCGGCTTCCGTTTCAACCTCGTAGACAACGTCGGTCGCCCCCCCGCTTCCGGCTTCGTCGGAGAAGGCATAGGTATTGGCCGGGTCAGATAAAACCGATGTGCTGGATGCGGTGGATGTTGCGACACCGAGGTCGGATCCTGTCCCAGAAGTATGACCTAGCGAGCCCGACGCTGCCGCGCCTGCCGCCGCTGAATTCGCGCTGACCTCAGCCTCGACCTCGGCTTCTGCTTCAGTCTCAGTGGCTACAATTGCATCCGGCGCGGAATTCGCGACGGGGACACCCGAGCCCTCGCTGATGTCTTGAATTTCCCGCTCTGGTATATTCTGAATTCCGGCGCTGATCACATCTGGCCCCGCATCGCCGCCAAGTTGGATGCCAGTCATCGACAAGCTGTCGCCGCTGCCGCTCGTTGTGACGCCTGCGCTGGACCCGATATTGCCAAAGGTTGTGCCATCTGCGCTAGCAGTCGCCTCAGCTTCCACCTCAGCCTCTGCTTCTGCTTCTGCTCCAGCGGCATCGCCATCGGTGGTTCTGTTTTCTTCTCGTCCCGCAATTATGGCTTCTGTGGCGGCAGGATCAGATGAGGATAGCGTGGCCTCAATCTGCGTCAGGTCGTTGTTAATGATTAGCGAACCTGCATGTCCCAGCGTCGATGTCGACCCGCTGACAGAGCTTGATGCAATTGCGTCCGAGCCGACGCCCGCAGTACCAGCACCTGCGCTCGCGACCAGCGCTATAGCAGCCGCGTTGTTGCCTGCTTCGGCTTCGACCTCGGCCTCAGCACTAGAAGTGATGCCGGGCTGGTCAGGTGGGCTTTCTACGGCGCCGGGGCTGTCGTTTTCAA
>CAYLVP010000137.1:0-3682 GCA_964387155.1 uncultured Rhodobacterales bacterium
ACAGCCCGACAGGCCTGTTTGAAATTCCGCCGAAATGCTACATGCACCGTCAGGCGTCCTTCATTCCGGCCTTCTTCCCAGAAGGCACCACTGTGGGCGAGGACGTGGATTTCTTCTACTTCCCGGCTTACGCAGAGAAGGACCTGGGCGCACCGGTGCTGGGCGCAGGAACGCTTTTTGCGATCACCAACCCGTCAGATGCGACCACGGCCTTCCTGGAGTTCCTGAAGCTGCCCATCGCGCATGAGCTTTGGATGGCGCAGGGTGGCTTCCTGACCGCGCATGCCGGTGTGAACCTCGACAATTATTCCGAGGACAGCCTGCGCGCGCAGGGCAAAATCCTGCAAGATGCCACGACGTTCCGCTTTGACGCATCCGACCTGATGCCAGCGGAGATTGGTGCGGGGGCGTTCTGGACCGGAATGGTGGATTTCGCGACCGGAGCTTCGGCCGCAGATGTGGCCAAAGGCATCCAGGATCGCTGGGACTCGCTTAACTAAGCACCGGACACAAAACCGGTCCCGGCGTTATTCTGCGCCGGGGCCTCGCGACACGCGATCGGGGAGGGGTCGGTCATGTCACCTATACTGCAAGGTTTATTGACAATTGTTATCGGGGTCGGCGGCTGCATCGGGTATTTCTACGCCTCGAACCTCGTCCTCGACAAAGTCATCTTTCCCGCAAAATCCGATAACCCGGGCCGCAACATCAACCGCGCAAATATGGTGCGTCCCTGGTTGTTCTTGTTCCCGGCGATGTTCGCGCTGTCGCTTTATTTGCTCTATCCGGTGGTCGGCTCTTTCTGGCGGTCGCTTTTCAACCGGGCAGGCGACGAATTCATCGGGCTTGGCAATTATACGTCGCTGGCTGCGGATTCGACCTTCCAGACGGCGTTTCTGAACAATTTCCTCTGGATGCTCGTCGTCCCGGCGGCCTCCACCTTCCTGGGCCTGTTGGTGGCACAGCTGACGGACCGGATTGCCTGGGGCAACATCGCCAAGTCACTGATCTTCATGCCGATGGCGATCTCCTTCGTGGGGGCCTCGCTCATCTGGAAATTTGTCTATGCCAATGACCCCGATATCGGCTTGATCAACGCGCTGCGCTTCTTTCTTGGCGCGTCAGAGCCGCTGGACGTGCTGCAACTGCGGTTTTGGAACAATTTCTTCCTGATGGTGATCCTGATCTGGATCCAGACGGGTTTTGCGATGGTGATCCTGTCGGCTGCCCTGCGCGGCATACCGGAAGAGACGGTGGAGGCCGCGATCATCGACGGTGCCAACCCGTTCCAGATTTTCTTCAAGATCAAGGTGCCGCAAATCATGGGCACAATTGTGGTGGTCTGGACGACGATCACCATTCTGGTGCTGAAAGTGTTCGACATTGTTTACACGATGACAGGCGGCAATTTCGGGACCGAAATCCTGCCCTCCTACATGATGTCTTACATGTTCCGCGATGACGGGCGGGCAACGGCTGTGGCCTTCGTGATCATGCTGATCGTCTTGCCTGTGATGATCTGGAACATCCGACAAGCCCGGGCGGAGATGCGGTGATGACAGCAGGGTTTCACACAGGCTCGGGGCCGACACTCTCTGTGAGAGTGCGCGCGCCCGGAAATGACCGTTTGGGTCCGGCTTTGTGCCGGGGGGAGGCTGATCATGGATAATATCGCTGGGACGAAATCGTCGCTGACATGGGCGGTCCATATCTCGGTCGTGCTGCTGGTCGTCATCTGGCTGGTGCCGACGATTGGCCTTCTGGTGTCGAGCTTCCGGGACCGGGATCAGATCACGGCCTCGGGCTGGTGGTTGTCGCCCCTGCCGGTCACGCAAAACTTCGCGGTCAAAGCCGAGGGCGACCCGGTCGAGCGTGACGGGCTGTTCGTTCTTGAAGGCAATGTGTTTGCCGAGGGCGCGGGGACAGTCAGCCGCTTTGGCGGCCGCCGCACCGCCCCGACAGAGTTTCAAATCGGTGAGACAGGCACATTGACCCGCGACCGGACGCTGAGCGTGCAGGAGGATGGCTCCTATACCTACACTTCGCCCGCAGAGATCACGCGCGCGCCGTCGATCTATTTCGCCTCTGAAACACCGCCTGATTTCTCCCTTGGAAATTACCAACAGATTATGAGTTCGGCGGGGATGGACCGGGCTTTCATCAACACGCTGACGGTGACCATCCCGGCCACAATCATCCCGATCCTGATCGCGGCCTTTGCGGCCTATGCGCTTGCCTGGATGGAATTTCCCGGGCGGGGATTGCTGATCGCGATGGTCGTGGGGCTGTTGGTTGTGCCGTTGCAGCTGGCGCTTGTCCCAATGCTCAAGCTGCATAATGCGATGGGGGTGGGCCAAAGCTTCCTTGGCATCTGGATGGCGCATACCGGATTCGGCCTGCCCCTCGCGATATACCTGCTCCGAAACTACATGGTCGGCCTGCCGCGCGACATTATCGAAAGCGCCAAGGTCGACGGGGCCACCGATTTTCAGGTCTTCACCAAGATCGTGCTGCCGCTCAGCTTCCCGGCGCTCGCCTCCTTCGCCATTTTTCAGTTCCTGTGGACCTGGAATGATCTGCTGGTGGCCAAGGTTTTCCTGCCCTCCAACTCAGAAAGCTGGGTGATGACGGTCAAGATCGCGGATGACCTTCTGGGCTCGCGCGGGGGCGACTGGGGGATTCTGGCGGCTGCGGCGTTTATTTCCATCGCGGTGCCGCTGATCGTCTTTTTCACCATGCAACGCTATCTGGTGCGCGGCTTGCTGGCCGGCTCCGTCAAATAGAGATCAAACATGACCAAACAGGATGCTTCCCTCGTGACCCAGGCCAAGGCGCAAGAAGATTGGTGGCGCGGCGCGGTGATCTATCAGATCTACCCGCGCTCCTATCAGGACAGCAATGGCGACGGCATTGGCGATCTGTTGGGCATCACCCAGCGGCTGCCCTATATCAAGTCGCTTGGCGTCGATGCGATCTGGATTTCGCCCTTCTTCACCTCGCCGATGAAGGATTTCGGCTATGATGTGAGCGATTATTGCGACGTCGATCCGATGTTTGGCAGCCTTGGCGATTTTGACACGCTGGTTGAGGCCGCGCATCAATTGGGGCTGCGGGTGATGATCGATCTGGTGCTCTCGCACAGCTCGGATCAGCATATCTGGTATCAGGAAAGCGCGCGAAGCCGCGACAATGACAAGGCCGATTGGTATGTCTGGGCGGACCCGAAGCCCGATGGCACCGCGCCCAACAATTGGCTGTCGATCTTCGGCGGCCCCGCCTGGACGTGGGAGCCGCGCCGCGAGCAATATTACCTGCATAACTTCCTCAAATCGCAGCCTGATCTGAATTTTCACAATCCGGCGGTGCAAGACGCGCTATTGGACGTGACCCGGTTCTGGTTGGAGCGTGGCGTGGATGGGTTCCGGCTTGACACGATCAACTTTTACTTTGCCGACAAGCAGTTGCGCGACAATCCGGCGCTGCCGCCAGAGCAGCGCAATGCCACCATCGCGCCGTCGGTAAACCCCTATAATCATCAAGAACATCTGCACTCGAAAAACCAGCCGGAGAATATCGCGTTCCTGGAACGCTTCCGGGCGCTGCTCGATGAATATCCCGGTCGCGCCGCTGTGGGCGAGGTGGGCGATGCGCAACGCGGGCTTGAGCTGCTGGGCGAATATAC
>CAYLVP010000138.1:0-3640 GCA_964387155.1 uncultured Rhodobacterales bacterium
ATGCCGATTTCCCACTCGATCCCTGAATCGAGCGCGCTGATCATCGACACGCCCGCCGGTCGGGTCGTTCATAGCGGCGATTTCAAGCTGGACGAGCAGCCTGGGCTGGGCGAGCCGTTCGATCCCGAGGCCTGGGGCGCGTTAGGGCCAGTAAAGGCGCTGGTCTGCGACTCGACCAATGTATTCTCGCCCCATGCGGGTCGGTCCGAGGCGACGGTTGGCCCCGAGATCGAACGCGTGGTCCGCGCAGCCAGGGGCATGGTGGCGGCCACGACATTTGCATCCAACATCGCGCGGGTGAAAACGCTGGCCGAGGCGGGGGAGGCCGCAGGCCGATCTGTCGTGCTGATGGGGCGGGCGATGAAAAAGATGATCGCGGCCGGGATCGAGACCGGGTTGATCAAGGATTTCCCGGCCACAATCTCGCCGGAAGAGGCGCAGGACGTGCCGCGCAATCACCTGATGCTTCTGGCCACAGGCAGTCAGGGGGAGCGGCGCGCGGCCACAGCCCAGCTGTCACGCGGCAAATTTCAGGGGTTGCAGCTGAAGGCGGGGGACACGTTCCTGTTCTCTTCCAAGACGATCCCGGGAAATGAGGTGTCCGTGGGGCGCATCACCAACGCGCTGAGCGAAATGGATGTCGATGTGATCGATGACAAGATGGCCGATATCCACGTGTCCGGCCATGCGAACCGGCCTGATTTGGAACGGATGCACCAGCTGGTACAGCCCCAAATCCTTGTCCCCATGCATGGCGAGCACCGCATGTTGCGCGAACATGCCAAGCTGGGGGAGGCGGGCGGTCTGGCCGCTGTCATTGCACCCAATGGCACCATGGTGTCGCTCTCGGGCAACCGGCCCGAGATTGTCGACTATGTCGAGACGGGCCGCCTGTATCTTGATGGGTCCGTGCAGGTTGGCGCGCTGGACGGGGTTGTGCGCGACCGTATCCGCATGGCGTTGAACGGGCAGGTGGTGATTGGCGTCCTGATCGATGAGGAAGACGAGCCGCTGACCGATGCCTGGGCTGAATTGCGGGGTCTGGCGGAGCTGGGACAGTCCCGCGCGCCATTGCAGGACATCCTTGAAGAGGAGGTTGGCCAGTTCCTCGGGCGCGCCGATAGCAAAACCGTGGCGAATGACGACAAGCTGGAAGAACAGATCAAACGGCTGGTGCGCAATGCCTGCATGGGCGAGATCGGCAAAAAGCCGGAAGTCGTGGTGTTGATCTCCAGGCTGGCGGCCTAAGGGCCCTAAATTGGTAAGGTTCTGAGACCAATAGGCTTTCTTTGGGTATTTGGGGCCGATTTCTGTGCGAAAACCGGCGCGCTGGCCGTGTAATTTTGCCGCCCATGCTTATCTGCAAGATGGCCAGTTGAGGCCATCCTGATTGCAGAGAGGGGAGGCCTGACATGGCTGAACGACACCCGCATATTGTTATTGTTGGCGCAGGGTTCGGCGGGCTTTCTGCGGCCAAGGCTCTGGCGAAAGCCCCGGTCGAGATCACGGTGATTGATCAGCAAAACCACCACCTGTTCCAGCCGCTCCTCTATCAGGTAGCCACTGCGGCGCTGACGCCTGCCGAAATCGCTGTACCGATCCGCGCCGTTCTGCGCGGGCAGAAAAATGTGCGGGTTGTCATGGACGGGGTCTGCGGCCTCGACCGCGATGCGCAGGAGGTGCATTGCGAAAGTGGGGCGGTGCATTCCTATGACCGGCTGATCCTCGCGACCGGCGCGCGGCACAGCTATTTTGGAAATGAAGACTGGGCGGCGCATGCGCCGGGGCTGAAGACCTTGCAGGACGCCTATCACCTGCGCGAGCGGCTTTTGAGTGCTTTCGAGACAGCCGAACTTTTGGCGCTGCGCGACCCAGAGGCTGCGCGCGCGTATCAGCGCTTTGTCGTAGTGGGGGCGGGGCCCACGGGGGTTGAGCTGGCGGGCGCAATCCGGGAGCTTGCGGGCTCGGTCATGCGGGACTTTCGGCATCTCGATCCCGCACATAATGAGGTGATCCTGATCGAGGCCGGGCCGTGCGTCCTGCCGAGCTTCGACGCAAAGCTGTCGCGCCGTGCCGCACAAGACTTAAAGAGCCTCGGGGTTGAGCTGCGCTGCGATACGCGGGTGACTGAAATTCTGGTCGATCAGGTGCGTACGGATCAAGGCGAGATCGCCGCGCGCAACTGTGTTTGGGCGGCAGGTGTCCAGGCCTCCCCGGCTGCCGATTGGCTTGGGGTGGAGGCGGGCCGTGCGGGGCATGTGCCGGTGGACGGCACGTTGCGGCCGGAGGGCATGGACGATGTCTACGTGATTGGTGATACGGCGCGGCGCGAGGTGGATGGCACGGCCTTGCCGGGGATCGCGCCAGTGGCCAAGCAAATGGGCGCCTATGTGGGCGCGCGGATCCTCTTTGAACTGGCCGGTGGAAAAGACCCGGGGAGTTTTGAGTATCGCGACGCGGGCGCCCTTGCCACGATTGGCAGGAACCGAGCCGTGGCCGATATATTTGGCCTGAAAGTGACAGGGTTTCTGGGCTGGCTGCTATGGGGGGCGGCGCATGTCTATTTCTTGATTGGCTTCAAGAACCGGCTCTTTGTCGTGCTGCACTGGCTATGGTCTTACCTCACATGGCAACGCGGCGTCCGTCTAATCCTGAATCGCGGCCGACCGGACCCGAAATCCGAAGTAATCTAACGGTGCGGGCTCCGCCCGCGCTGGATGTTTGGTCTGCCGCGCAATCTGATCGGTGGTTCAGTCCGTGCGGCGTTCGGAAAAGCTCTTCTCGATAAATCCGGGAAGATGATCGCCGAGCCCCACCACTTTTGAGCCGCGGTCATCATTTTGGCGGCCCTTGCCACGACCGCCGCGACCACGGCGTTCGTTTTGGGGTTTGGGGGCGTCTTCTTTGGCAGGCGCTGCTTTCGGTGTGTCTTCCACCGCCTTGGGGGCGTCAGCCTCGGCGCTTTCGCTGTCCGACCTTTTCCGGGTCCGGCTGCGCGTGCGTTTTGGCTTGTCTTCTGTGACCTCGACCGGTTCGGTCTTGGCCGGTTTCGCAATGCCTGTATCGCCGCGCGGGATTGTGGTTTCGATCAGGCTCTCGATGGCGGCCAGCAGCTTGTCATCCTTGGGCGTCGAAATCATCATCGCGGTGCCCGTGCGACCGGCCCGCCCGGTGCGGCCAATGCGGTGGACATAGTCCTCGGAGTGGCTGGGCACATCGAAGTTGAACACATGGCTGACATTCGGGATGTCGAGCCCGCGCGCCGCGACGTCCGAGGCCACAAGGAAGCGCAGGTTACCATCGCGGAAACCTTCAAGCGTCCGCGTGCGGTAGGATTGGTCGAGATCGCCATGGATCGGTTCGGCATCGTGGCCATGTTTTTTCAGTGACTTGGCGACCGTGTCCACATCCACCTTGCGGTTGCAGAAGATAATGCCGTTGGTGACTTTTTCGCCTTCCTGGTCAATGAGTTGGCGCAGAAAGTCGCGTTTCTTCTTGCCTGTATCCCGGCCAGCTGCGGGGATTTCATAGACCAGCTGGGTGATCGTCTCTGATGTCGTGGCCTGGCGCGCAACCTCGATCCGTTCGGGGTTGGACAGGAAGGTGTTGGTGATCCGCTCGATCTCCGGGGCCATGGTGG
>CAYLVP010000139.1:0-3398 GCA_964387155.1 uncultured Rhodobacterales bacterium
AGCGTCCAGATAAAGCCCAGCAGCCCAAGCCCACCGAGGATCAAGGAAATCGGGATAAGCAGGACGAGAACGTTC
Source organism: uncultured Rhodobacterales bacterium (assembly GCA_964387155.1). Lineage (GTDB taxonomy): Bacteria > Pseudomonadota > Alphaproteobacteria > Rhodobacterales > Rhodobacteraceae > Litoreibacter. The sequence goes on from CAYLVP010000139.1 coordinate 76, forward strand.
ATGCGCCTCTCCCGACGCGGATGGCGTTCAGCAGCACAGTGATCGACGACAGTGACATGGCAAGCGCAGCGGCAAGCGGCGTGGCGTGGCCCAGCACCGCAATCGGGATAGCCACCGCATTATAAGCCAGCGCGATGCCGAAATTCTGCCGCGACAGGCGCACCGCCTTTCGCGCAACGGCCAGGAGCTTGGGCAGGTCGCGCAAGCTGTCCGCGGTCGCCAGCACATCCGCCGCGTTGCGTACCGCATCCAGCGCCGAGCCCGGCGCCACCGACGCATGCGCACCCGTCAACGCCACCGTATCGTTTAGCCCGTCGCCGATCATGCAGGGGGCCTCCCCGGTCGCGACAAGCGCTTCAATCTGTGCGATTTTATCTTCCGGCGACATGCCCGCATCGAAGGTTTCAACCCCAATGGCTTGCGCAATGGCACGCGTCTTTTGTGCAGTGTCCCCGGACATGATCCGGGTGGCGTATCCTTCGGCGCTCAGCCCAGCCGTCATCTGCGCCATGCCGTCTCGCAGCGTCTCGTGATAGGGCAGCGGGACGATATCCTGCCTGATTTGGAGCATTAAACCATCACCGTGATGGCCCAGCCAAGCGGCGCGCCCCAGGGCCACATGCGTCCCCCCATGATTGGCAGAGATACCAGCCCCGCTGGTTTCGACGATATCGCTAAGGGTAGCCGGCTTTATATCGTGCAGCTCCTGCGCGAGGGCCTTCGACAGCGGATGTTGGCTGACCTGCGCAAGCGCCTTTGCGACCGCCAGTTGCGCGCCCTGAAACGCGCTGAGGTCAAGCGTGAAGCCGGGCCGTGTCAGCGTGCCGGTCTTGTCAAGCACGACGGTGCGCACCTCCGCCAAGCGCTCAAGCGCGGTGCCCGATTTGACCAGAAAGCCCAGCCTGTAGAGCCTGCTGATCGCCGCCGTTGACACCGCAGGCACGGCCAACCCAAGCGCGCAGGGGCAGGTGATAATCAGCACCGCAATCGCCACGTTGAGCGCATGACGCAGATCCTGCGACACGGCAAGCCAGCCCAGAAACGTGGCAAGCGCCAACAGATGTACGGCGGGCGCATAGATGCGCGCCGCACGGTCGGCAAGCGAGGTGTAGCGGTTGCGCGCGTTTTCCGCCGTCTCCACCAACCGCGCAATCTGATGCAACCTTGTGTCTTGGCCGACGGCCTCCGTGCGCATCTCGAACGGGGCACCTAGATTGATCTCGCCTGCGTTCAGGCTGTCATGCTCGGCGTGGGTGACCGGGTCGCTTTCGCCCGTCAGGAAGGCGCGGTCGGTATGCGCCTCGCGGCTGGTCAAACGGCCATCAACCGGCACCCGCGCGCCGGTCGGCACCATCACCGTGTCGCCAACCCGAAGCAGGTCAAGCGCGACGGTCTCGAAGCCCGCATCGGTCTTTCGCTCCGCTGTGTAGACCTCCAGGGCGGCCAGCTCCTTCGCGGCAGAGCGCGCGGCAGAGCGGGTGCGATGCTCCAGATACCTGCCAATCAGCAGAAAGAAGGTCAGCGACAGCGCCGCGTCGAAATAGGCATGCGCCCCGGAGTTCAGCGTCTCGAAAAGTGACATGGCCCCTGCGAGAAGGATCGCCAGCGAGATCGGGACATCCATGTTGAGGCGGCGCACACGCAAAGCGCTCCAGGCGCTGGTGAAGAATGGCTGCCCGGCATAAAGCACCACCGGCAGGGCAATGGCCGCAGAGATCAGGTGAAACAGATCACGGGTGGCCCCGCCCGCCCCCGACCAAACCGCGACCGACAGCAGCATCACATTCATCATCGCAAAACCCGCCACCCCCAGGCGCATCAGAAGGGCGCGCCCGGCGGTGTCGGCATCACCTGCCAAGGCCTTCGCATCCAGCGGGAAGGCTTCATAGCCGATCTCGCGCAAAGCGGCGATCACCTCTGCCACCGGGCGATCTGTGCGGATCTGCACGCGTCTTTGCGTCAGGTTGACCCGCGCCTGCGCGACGCCTTTGAGCTGGCGCAGATGATCCTCAATCGCGGCAATACAGGCCGCACAGCGCATCGCGGGCACCGACAGCTGCACGGCGTCAGCCAGCGCCGACATCTCAGCGGCTGCGGGCGTGGCGATGCAGGCGGGGCAAGCGGCGGTCATCGGGTCTGCTCCACAACGATACGTTGACGAAACCGGGTGCCGTCTTCGGCCACAGCCACCACACGCAGGTTCCAATTGCCCGTGCCCGCGTCAACCGGCGCGACGAACCGCGCCCCGTCGAAGATAAACGCAGGGGACTGGTCGGCAGCAACCGAGGTCGCCCGGCCAAAGACCGCACTTTCAATCACGGGGCTCACGGCTGTCCCGCGCCTGTCAAACCGCAACGCCAAAATGTCACCCTCAAGCCGGGCCGTAACATCCCAACCCAAGGCCTCTTGCGCGGCGCGGTCGCGGTCATAGGACTGACTGGCCACGTAGGAATTCTTCACCTCCAGCCCCGGAAATGTGCTGACCGCGTTCCAGGCCAGCGTCAGATTGACCGCGATGATGGTACCAAATCCAAGGGCGAACATCGCAAAGACATGCGTGCCGGTAAGCTGTTTCATGACCGTGCTCCTGTGCCATTGAAGGAAGAATTCTTGTAGGCGCGTTCGCCATTGCCGTTATCCTCGACCCAGAAGCGAATGGGCGTCTCGCTCAAGCCAGCGGCATCGCTGCCTGAGGGGGCGGTGACGTAGACACGGATCTTGAGCGTCTCGTCCGCTGGCACCTCAATGGCGGTGTAGGGTGTCCCTTCCAATGACAGACGCAGGGCCAGATCACCCGCCAGATGCACCCCGAACTGACGTGGCTCGCCATGTTTGTTGCGCAGCCGCAGCTCATAGGTGTTGCGCACCGCCCCATCAGACAGCGTCACATAGGTTGGGTTGCGCACGGCCGCGACCGTCACCTCGATATCGGCCCGGATGAACAGCGCGTAGACCATGGCCAGGCCCATCGCAGCCCAAATCGCAGTGTAAAGCAGGATGCGGGGGCGCAAGACATGCCGCCATTTGGCGCGCGGCTTCTTCCCGGCCACTTCGCGGGGCGTGTCGGACAAGGCGAGGTAGTCAATCAGCCCCCGCTCACGGCCGAGCGAGTCCATGATCCCGTCACAGGCGTCAATGCACAGCGCGCAGGTGATACATTCGAGCTGCTGACCGTCGCGAATATCGATCCCCATCGGGCAGACCGCGACACAGGCATTGCAATCCACGCAGTCACCCGCCGTGGCGTCGCGCTTTTTGCCCCGAGGCTCCCCCCGCCAGTCGCGGTAAGCCACCGTCAGCGTGTCATCATCCATCATCGCGCC
>CAYLVP010000140.1:0-3373 GCA_964387155.1 uncultured Rhodobacterales bacterium
GGCCGCCGTCTGTATTTCTCAAACCACGCCAGCAGCGCATCTAAAGAGGAGCCAGCCCCCTATGCAAATTGCCCTCCATATGGGTGTGCATTGCACCGACGGCGACCGGCTGTTGAAATGCCTGCTGCGCAACACCGACAAGCTGGGTGAGCAAGGGATCCTGGTGCCCGACCCTGGCAGCTACCGCCCCGTCATCCGGGAGCTCATTCAGGTGCTCAAAGGCGACGGCGGCTCGGAAGATGTGCAGCAGGCGGTGCTGGATGCGGTGCTGGAGGATGATGACCCTGACCGGATCGTGCTGAGCCATGACAATTTCCTGGGCGTGCCGGGCCGCTCGGTCGAAGACAATCGGCTCTATCCGGCGCTGAACCTGCGTGCCCCCTTGCTGCGCAAGCTCTTCGCCAATTGCGATGTGGAGTTCTTTCTCGCCATCCGGGACCCGGCCACTTTCATTCCGGCGGCCTTCGAGCGTGCGCAAGAGCTGCGGTTCGAGAAATTTGTCGAAGGCAGCGACCCTTTGAGCCTGAAATGGTCAGACACGATCGCGCGGCTGCGAAGCCTCGTGCCGGACGCGCCGGTAACGGTCTGGTGCAATGAGGACTCGCCTTTGATCTGGACCGACATCCTGCGCGCCCTCAGCCAGCACGATCAGTTCACCGAGCTGGACGGGCGCGATGATTTCGCCAATGAGCTGATGAACCGTGCCGGGCGGATCAAGATGGCGGCCTATCTCAAGGCCCATCCTCCCAAGAACCATAAACAGCATCGCCGGATCGTCGACGCGTTCCTAGAAAAATTCGCGCGCACCGACGCCATCGAAGAGGTCATCGACCTGCCGGGGTGGGATGCCGAATATGTGGATCAGCTGACCGCCAATTACGAGGCGGATATGGACACTATCCGCCAGCTCGACGGGGTGACGTTGATCGAGCCCTGAATGCGCCCGCAAGGCCCAACCCGTTACATCCCCAACGCTTCCTTGTAGAGATCGAGCACCGCTTCCTCTTCCGAGATATCCTGCGGGTCGCGTTTGCGCAGCGCCACAAGCTTGCGCAGCACCTTGGTGTCATACCCCCGGCCCTTGGCCTCGGCCATGACCTCTTTCTGCTGGTCGGCGAGGTCTTTCTTCTCCATCTCCAGCCGCTCGTACCGCTCCACAAACTGGCGCAGTTCATCTGCGGTGACGCGGTAGGACGTGTCGGTGACATCGGTGACGGAGGTATCGGACATGAGGCGGATCACCTTGCTTGAAACGGGGTCGGGCCCATGGGATAACGCCGGGCGGCGCGGGCTTCAAGCGCCGAATGGGCCGCAAGTTTGGGCCGCCAGCAAGGAGAGCCGCGATGCAATATCTGATCCCGTTAGGCTCCGTCGTCACCGTAGCCGGGCTGGCGCTGCTGATGTTTTGCGTCGCCAAAATCAGCCGCGCCAAGAAGGCAAAACTGTCCGATGACGAGATGCGCGCCGTGCTGCAATCGGTCGTGCCAATGAACCTGGGCGCGCTGCTGCTGTCAGGCATTGGCCTGATGATGGTGGTTTTGGGCATCATCCTGGGATGAACGGGCAGGCCAAGGACCCGGCTGGCTAGGCCCTGCCCTCCAGCCATTTATACATGACATGGGCATCCACCAGCCCTGCTGACGGGTGATCGAAAGCATCCGGCAGACGGCCTACCGTCTCGAACCCCAACTTATGCCAAAGCGCGACGGCCGCGGTATTTGAGGCAAGCACAAGGTTGAACTGCATGGCGCGGTAGCCCAAGCCACGCGCCTCGTCCTGCGAATGCAGGCACATTGCGCGCGCCACCCCTTTCCCGCGAGCGGCCTCTGCCGTGACGTAGCCGCAATTGCAGACATGGGCGCCCCCGCCCTGCGCGTTGGTCTTGATGTAATACGTGCCAAGAATGTGGTCCCCGTCGAAAGCCACATAGGTTGCTTTCGGCTGCGCGCACCACAGGGCAATGGCCTCTGCCTCGCTGATGTCGCGGGGTACGGCATAGGTTTGCCCGGCCCTGAAAACGGGCGCGAGGACGGACCAGATTTGCGGATGATCAGAGGGGGAGGCGAGGCGCAACTGCATGGCTGAAAACTAGGCATGTGTTGCGCTGGGAACAAGACTGTCCTTGGTCTATGCGGCATGTGGTATGCGGCTGGGCGACATAGCCCCGTGACCGATCAGGTCAGGCTGCAGTGCAGTTCAGCGTTTCTTGGCGTTGCGGCGCGACACCGGCAAAGGCATGAAGCCATCCATGTCGCGACGGAACTCATCCAGCAATTCGCGATGCGCATTGCAATGGGGTCTGTTCTTCTCGGGCTTGCGCCGAACACCGTCGACAATCGACGGGACAGCAATCCGAATGCGCGGCAACCGCACCTGCGGCCAATCAAAATTGGAACGCCGTAACTCGTGATGTGAAAAACGCATATCAAATTCCCCTACCCAATGGCGGTGACAATGAATTGCCCTAAAACAGCCTCCAATTTAGGGGGAAGAAGGAGATCATTTTGACCTTTGCGACAATTTCATCACAGTCGAATCGGACTCATTCATTGTTTTTTAACGATTTTTCAGATCGAGCGACAGAATCACGCCCTGAAATAACCCCGCGTCAGGGTCACGATAGGCCAATTCCCGCTGTTTCCATATCGAAGACAATGAACCAAAAATTCACGCAAAACCTCGGATTGATGGTAGAACCCCACATCAGCGCACGAATTATTGGGACTTGCGATTCGCATTTTGAGAATGGCCCGGACAATTATGCAACCGGTGAAGGTCGCGACGGGAACCCGTTTATCGTTAAAAAGCAGGCGGGGGCACTGCGCCATCAGCGCATGGCTATCGCGAGCGCCGCGTCTATGGCAAAACCAAGCCGCCTTGGCGTCCCAGTTTTTCAGCCATTAATCTTTCGTAAACCTTTGCCAGCGGGAAACCGCCATAGCGTCAGCGTTTTCCAATCCGCGCACCAGTAGTGGTCTCAAAGAGATGACAAATTGAGGCGGGAACTTGCGCTGAAAATCCGTCGCCAATCTTGGCCCTGAACTCCTTATCCGCCTTCACGGCCAGCAAAGCCCTGCCGGAACGCACCGTGATCATCGTGGCATCGCCCAACAGCTCGATGGAGTAGATTGGCGCGGTGATCTGCGCCCCCTCTCCTGCCGAGACCGAGGCATCCTCCGCGCGGAACCCCAGCGTGACCGGACCGTCGCGCCCCGTCAGCCCGCTGACTTGGATATTGGGCGCTGTAAACACACCGCCCCGCAGTTCCCCGTCAACGAGGTTCATGGCCGGGTTTCCGATGAAGCTCGCCACGAAAGCATTGGCCGGGTTGTCGTAGATATCGGTGGGGGTGCCCACCTGCTGGACCACGCCT
>CAYLVP010000141.1:0-3342 GCA_964387155.1 uncultured Rhodobacterales bacterium
CGTCCTTCAGCGTGCCGCGCCCGCTTGTCACCGGCACCACTTCTGCACCCAGAAGCTGCATGCGGAAGACGTTCGGTGCCTGACGTTCCACGTCGTGGGCACCCATGTAAACCACGCATTTCAAACCGAATTTCGCGCAGACCGTCGCGGTGGCGACCCCGTGTTGGCCCGCGCCAGTCTCTGCAATGATCCGGGTTTTCCCCATGCGGCGCGCCAGGATGATCTGGCCCAGCACGTTGTTGATCTTATGCGCGCCCGTGTGGTTCAGCTCGTCGCGCTTCATATAGACCTTTGCGCCACCCAGCCGTTCGGTCAGGCGTTCGGCAAAATACAGCGGCGAGGGGCGACCGACATAATGCTTCCAGAGATGTTCCATCTCGGCCCAGAAGGTCGGGTCGGTCTTGGCGTGCTCATATTGCGTTTCAAGCTCAAGGATGAGCGGCATCAGCGTTTCCGAGACGAACCGCCCGCCGAAATCGCCAAACCGGCCATTCTCGTCCGGGCCGGTCATGAAGCTGTTGAGCAGATCGTCTGGCATGGCCGCATCCTTTGTTGTAACGGCGATAACCTACCGGGGGGCGCTAAGCGCCACAAGCCAAAGGGCGCAGGACTTGCCGTTTTGCCGCAGGACGCCGTCAGGCCCGCGCGGCATCGAGGAAGGCGCCGATCAGCGCGGCGTCTTTGACGCCCGGCGCGCTTTCGACGCCGGAGGAGACATCAAGCTGCCGCGCCCCGGTCAGCCGGATCGCCTCGCCCACAGTGGCCGGCGTCAGCCCGCCCGCCAGCATCCAAGGCACCTGCCAGTCGCGCCCGGCGATGAGCCGCCAGTCAAAGGTGATGCCGTTGCCGCCCGGCAGCGCGCCCCCTGTCGGCGGCTTGGCGTCAATCAGCAACTGATCAGCCACCGACGCATAATCGGCAATTGCTGGCAGGTCGCTTTCATCCGCGATGCCCACGGCCTTCATCACCGGCAGGCCGAAACGCGTGCGCACCGTTGCGACGCGGTCGGGGGTCTCGGCCCCGTGCAGCTGCAGCATGTCGAGCGGAACGTGACCCAGCAGCGCGTCAAGGGCTGCGTCATCGGCATTGACCGTCAGGGCCACTTTGGCGATGCCGGGCGGGACGGCTAAGGCGAGCGTGCGCGCGGCCTCAAGGCTGAGATGGCGCGGCGATTTGGCAAAGAAGACGAACCCCACATAGGTCGCACCGGCCGAAGCGCAGGCCGCAACGTCAGATGCGGTCCGAAGACCGCAGATTTTGACCGCGATGTCTGACATGGGACGCCGTGATTAGCTGGCGGGGTCCAAAAGGGCCAGCACGTCATCCTTGCCGCGCCCCTGCTCGGCCTTCATGCCCTTGACCTCGCGCTGCAGCTTCTCTTTCTGGCGCTTCTGGTGGCGGGCATCGGCGCGGTGCTTGTGCTCGCGCAGCCATTCCCAGACGAAGCCGATCAGCAGGCCAAGGATGATGCCCGCAAAGATGATCACGAAGAGCGGCAGCTCATAGGCGAAGGGCTGGCCCAGATAGGCGGCCATTTCCTCGGGCAGCAACTTGACCTGTACGACTTGACGGTTGGCCAGAGCGAGGATCACGAGGCAGAACGCCACCACAACCAGAAACAGATATTTGATATAACGCATGATCAGCTCAACTTTCTTTGCCGTTCAACCGGTCGCGCAGCAGCTTGCCGGTTTTAAAGAAGGGGACGTGCTTTTCTTCGACGTGAACAGCCTCGCCCGTGCGCGGGTTCCGGCCCACGCGCGGCTCGCGCTTCTTCACGGAAAAGGCGCCAAAGCCGCGCAGCTCGACCCGGTTGCCGTCGGCAATTGCGTCAATCACCTCTTCAAAGACGGTATTCACAATACGTTCGACGTCGCGCTGGTAGAGATGCGGGTTGTCGTCTGCGATCTTCTGAATCAACTCAGACCGTATCATAAATATCCTCCCCAGGATGAATGACGCATTCGGGGTTGGCCCCATTTAATGCGCGACTATAGGCCGAATTTGCGAGGTGAGGAAAGGGATTAGGTGGGGCTCGCCACCGAAATAAGGCAGTGTTTTTGGTCGATTAAATGACCTGCAGCGCATTTTTGTGGGCCGAGCTTCGCGAATACGCACAATCGCCAATCTATGCACAAGCACCGCGGCGCGCCGACCAAAGACCGATTCGGGCGCGTCCAGACACCACGATTTTTGCCTGCGGCTCTATGTCACAAGACACAGAGATGGTGGTTTAATCCCACCAACAGAAAAAGGGCCCGGCAGATCGCTGCCGGGCCCTTGTGGATGTCTTATGTGCCGGGGCTCAGTCGTCGGTTTTCAGAGCCGCGCCGAGGATATCACCCAGCGACGCACCGGAATCGGAGGAGCCGTACTGCTCCACCGCTTCCTTCTCTTCCGCGATCTCGCGCGCCTTGATGGACAGGCCCAGCTTGCGGGTCTTGGCGTCCACATTGGTCACGCGCACATCGACCTTGTCGCCCACGCCGAAGCGCTCTGGACGCTGCTCGGCCCGGTCACGCGACAGGTCAGAGCGACGGATGAAGGATTTCATGCCCTCATACTCGACCTCAATGCCGCCATCCTCGATGGAGGTGACCTCAACGGTGATGATCGAGCCGCGCTTGACGCCATCCGTTGCCGTGTCGAAGGAGCCATCCAGCGCCTTGATCGAGAGCGAGATACGCTCTTTCTCGACATCGACCTCGGTGACGACGGCCTTGACCATGTCGCCCTTGCGGAAGTCTTGCAGCGCGTCTTCGCCACGGCCTTCCCAGGTGATGTCGGAGAGGTGCACCATGCCGTCGATATCGTTGTCGAGACCCACGAACAGACCGAATTCGGTGATGTTCTTGACCTCGCCTTCGATTTCTTGGCCGACAGGGTTGTTCTCGGCGAAGACTTCCCAAGGATTGCGCATGGTCTGCTTGAGGCCAAGCGAGACGCGGCGTTTTGCCTGGTCGATCTCGAGCACCATGACTTCGACTTCCTGCGAGGTCGAGACGATCTTGCCGGGGTGCACGTTCTTTTTGGTCCAGGACATCTCGGAGACGTGGACCAGACCTTCGACGCCGGGCTCCAGCTCGACGAATGCACCGTAATCGGTGATGTTCGTCACGCGGCCCTGATGGGTCGAATCCAGCGCATATTTGGCGGCCACAGCTTCCCATGGGTCGTCCTGCAGCTGCTTCATGCCAAGGCTGATGCGGTGGGTCTCTTTGTTGATCTTGATGACCTGCACCTTGATCGTCTCGCCGATGGTGAGGATCTCGCGCGGGTCGTTGACGCGGCGCCATGCCATGTCGGTGACGTGCAGCAGGCCGTCTACGCCGCCAAGATCGA
>CAYLVP010000142.1:0-3304 GCA_964387155.1 uncultured Rhodobacterales bacterium
GGGGCGGGAGACACCTTGGGCGGCTCGAAGAACGTCTCAACGCCCCCGATCAGATTTACTCTTGGTCACCGCCACCTGCCTCAGGCTTCATTTGCGACGAAAAATGCCTCCCTTGGCCAGCACCGGGGACAGCACCGGGGCCAGCACCTTGAAGGGGCCGGCCCGCTGCCCATGCGTGCCGTCTTGCCGGCTGGGCGCTGTTTTGTGCGAAGCTGTTTACCTTCCCTGCATTTCCTCTAGCCTATGGTCAGAGCGCCAGGAGGTGACACAATGGGCAAGATCGGTGCAAAGGGCGACAGCTACTATGGCAAGATTGCCGCCAACTACCTCGCCAGACGCGCCAACGGGGGCTGGTGGGATGTCGAGCAATCGCAGATGCAGGCGCTGCTGCAAACCCTGCCCCGCGACCTGAAGCTGCTGGATGTGCCCTTCGGCACGGGCCGCTTCGTGCCCTACTACCACGAACGGGGTTATGAGGTTCACGGGCTCGACATCTCGCGCGACATGATTGCCGCAGCCCGTAAGGCGCTTGGCCGCGATTTGGAGGCCTGCCGGATCACCATTGGCACCGCCACCGATTTGCCCTTCCGGGACGGCAGTTTCGATCTGATATGCTCCGTGCGGTTTATCCGCGACATTATCGTCAAGCCAGAAGGCCTGCGCGCTTTGGCGGAGTTCGCGCGTGTCACCAACCGCTACGCCATCATCCAGCTGGGGCAGCATCTATACGGCGGGGCCGATGACGTGGCCGAGCTTGATGAAACGATCCCGCTGCATTCGCAGCTTTCGGCAAAGGGCAATGAAGCCATGCTTGCCGCCCTTGGCTTCAAAATCAAGGAGATGCGGCGCGTCAAACATGACCCGGATATCGCTTCCGAGATCTACCATTTCCTGCTGGAAAAAGACTAAGGCAGCGCGGCCGTGCTTATCGAAATCATAGGGCTGCCGGGCAGCGGGAAGACCAGCTTTACAAAGGCCCTGATGCGGCACGCGGTTTCGCAGGGTGATCCGTTTCAGACCGCTGTTGCCATTTCCGGTGACGCCGCGCGCAACAAGGCTGAGCCGCGCTACGTCACAGCGCGCTCCGAACGTATCCTGCTGCATCATTATGTCCGCTTCCAACGCGCCTATCCCGAGCTTGACGCCCGTTTGGTCGGGTTGTTCGGCAAGGCGCCGCAACGGCATCTGCTTTATGCCATCAAGGCGGCGAGCTTTCAGGCGGCGAAAGACCTCTCCCGCGCCGACGAGCGGGTGATCATGGATGAGGGGCTCCTCTCCCTCGGGATAACTGCGTTTTTCAAGGCGGATGACCCGGCAGGGCTGCGATCTTTCACCAAGAGTGTCCCGCCGGTCGACGCGCTGCTTTGGGTGCATACCCCCCCGATGACAGCCTTTGGCCGCGCGGCGCAGCGCTACGGCACGACGCCGGATCAGCGCAAATCGCTGCGCAACAAACATGGCGACAAAGACAGTTTTAAAGCGCGCGCGCAATTCTTGGAGGACGCGGTGTCAGGCTGTCGTCAAAACGGCGTTCTGGTCATCCAGCTTGATGCAGAGACCCATCCACCGGACGCGCTTGCCCGGCAGGCTTTCGCAGAGCTTACAGCTTTGTCAGCGCGAAAGGCGCAAGCTGCTGGCCAAGGCTAGCCCAGCCGCGCCTTGACCAGGGGACCCACTGCGCCAAAATCCATCTGGCCTGTGTATTTGCCCTTCAGCACGCTCATCACCTTGCCCATATCGCGAATGCTCTCGGCCCCGGTTGTCGCGATTGCGTCATCGACCGCTGCGGCGGTTTCGTCCTCGCTGAGCTGCGCGGGTAGGTAATCAGTGATCACCTTAATCTCGGCCATCTCCTGCTCTGCCAGCTCAAGGCGGCCGCCTTCCTCATAGGCTTTCGCGCTTTCCTGCCGTTGCTTGACCATCTTGCCAAGGATCGCAAGGATTTCAGCGTCGCCCACTTCGCCGCCCTCGGCGCGCAGGGCAATGTCACGGTCCTTGATGGCCGCGTTGATCAGGCGCAGCGTGCCAAGACGTGTGGCGTCTTTGGCCTTCATCGCCTCTTTCAATGCGTCTGTGATCTCGGTGCGTTTGTCTTTCGACATGGGAGCCCTCGGAGCAGTTTCGGAGCGGCGAGTCCTACCGTTAACACCTGCGCATCACAAGGCCGGATAACCCGACGTCGTCCCGCTCCCCTCTCAAGGTGTTGTGGCAGTTGACCCTGCCCGCCCCTGCCACTAGGTTCCGCCAAATTTTGCCCGCGTCACGCCGCAAAGGAATCGCTCATGTCCCCAAGCACCGCCCCCCACCCGACCGCCTGCCTGGTTTTGGCCGATGGCACGGTGTTTTATGGCCGCGGCTTCGGCGCTGTCGGCACCTGCGTAGCCGAGCTGTGTTTCAACACTGCCATGACCGGCTATCAGGAGATCATGACTGACCCTTCCTATGCGGGCCAGGTCGTCACCTTCACCTTTCCGCATATCGGCAATACCGGCGTCACGGCGGAAGATGACGAGACCGCAGAGCCCGTCGCCGCCGGGATGGTGGTCAAATGGGACCCGACCGAGCCCTCCAACTGGCGGGCCGAGACGGAGCTGACCACCTGGCTTGCCAAACGCGGCCGTATCGCCATGGGCGGCGTCGACACGCGGCGGCTGACCCGCGCCATCCGCGCGCAAGGGGCACCGCATATCGCCATGCAGCACGACCCCGAGGGCAAGTTCGACCTTGAAGCGCTGATCGCCAAGGCCCGTGGGTTCAAAGGGCTCGAAGGGCTTGACCTCGCCAAGGAGGTCACCTGCGCCCAGTCCTACCAATGGAACGAAACCCGCTGGGCCTGGCCGGACGGCTTCGGCACCCGGACTGAGAAGGGCCATAAGGTGGTCGCCTTGGATTATGGCGCAAAACGCAACATCCTGCGCTGCCTGGCCTCCGCCGGATGCGACGTGACCGTGTTGCCTGCCACGGCCACAGCCGACGAGATCCTGTCGCATGCGCCCGACGGGGTGTTCCTGTCAAACGGGCCCGGCGACCCGGCGGCGACGGGCGCCTATGCCGTACCCGCCATCAAGGCTGTCCTGGACAAGGACATCCCCGTCTTTGGCATTTGTCTTGGCCACCAAATGCTGGCTCTGGCGCTGGGGGCCAAGACCATCAAGATGAACCACGGCCATCACGGGGCAAACCACCCGGTCAAGGATCACACCACCGGCAAGGTCGAGATCACCTCGATGAACCATGGCTTCACGGTGGATGCACAGACCCTGCCTGCGGGCGTCAGCGAAACACATGTCTCGCTCTTTGACGG
>CAYLVP010000143.1:0-2063 GCA_964387155.1 uncultured Rhodobacterales bacterium
GCGCAGCTCGCACCAGCAGGACGCGGTCCAGACCCGGCCCCAATATTCCATTTGCAAAGGGCGGACGACGCGTTCGGACCGGGTGCCCTGATCGTCGGAATAGGTGATCTCGAGCTTCTGGCGCGACCGGATTGCCTTGCGGATCTGCGGCATGAAGCGAAAGCCTGCAGCGGCGTCCTGAAACGGGTAGACCGCGAAACCCCAGCCGGAGGGCGGTGTGGTCCGGTCCTCGGGCAGCACCGCGTCGATCTTGGCCGAGAGGGTCTTGGCGGCCTGTTTCAACTCGTCATCCGCCGCCTCGCCCACCACGGCCATGCCGAGATGCAGCGCTTCCAGCTCGGTCAGGGTCAGGTTCAGTGGCGGCAAGGTGATGGGGGCCGTCATCATGTAACCCATGCCGCGTTCGCCCTGCACGGGCACGCCGGATAGCACCAGCGTGTCCATATCGCGGTAAATGGTGCGGACCGACACGTCGAGCTGGGCTGCCAGATCTTCGGCGCGGTGCAGCCGCCCGTCGCGCAGGAGCAGGATGAGATCGAAAAGCCGGTCGGTGCGTCTCATGCGGGGGCAGTCGCGCCGGGGGCGGGCTGAAAGGAGGGGATGCCGGCCAGCGGGTGCGGGGTCATCGGGATCATTCCGTGATTCTGTTTCGATATGACCCTTATGGGGCGGCTCAACTGACATAAACCTGTCAGGAGCGCTGTCGCAAATGTAAATTCCCTGTGTTGGCGCCCCTATATCGCGGCGGATCGGCAAAATCGCCGCCATTTCGCGCTTTCCGTAACAGGGGAGAGGGCTTACATATCCGGGCAGGACATGATCATTGGCGCGGGCCTGCGCCTTTTGAGGGAGAAGATAAGATGTTGAACAATATTGGCCCGGTGGGCCTGATCCTGATTGCGGTTGTGGTGCTGGTGCTCTTTGGGCGCGGCAAGGTCTCGTCGTTGATGGGCGAGGTCGGCAAGGGCATCACCGCCTTCAAGAAGGGCGTGAATGACGGCACCAAAGAGGTCGACGAGGCCGTGGCCGCCAAGGACATCACCCCCGAAGACGAAAAAGACAAAGCCTAAACAGACGCCAAGCCGGGAGCATACGCATGGGCGGATTAGGTGGCATGGAATTGCTGGTCATCGGGCTGGTGGCGCTGATCGTGGTCGGCCCCAAGGACCTGCCCGGCATGTTCCGCACCATCGGGCAATTCACCGGCAAGGCGCGGCGCATGGCGCGGGAATTCTCCAACGCGATGGATGCCGCCGCAGATGAGGCGGGCGTCACCGAGGTCAGCAAGACGCTGAAAGCGGCGACCAACCCCAAGAAAATGGGGCTTGATGCGGTCAAGAACGCGATTGACCCCGACAAATATGAAAGCGGCTCGGCCACGCAGAAGCTGGCTGAGGACCGGGCAGAGGCTGCCAAGAAAATTCACGCGGCCACGGCCAAGGCGGAAGAGGCCAAGCGCGCCGCTGCGGCAGAGGCGGAGGGCGCAAAACCCGCGCCCAAGCCCGCTGCCAAGAAAACGGCAGCGAAAAAGGCCGCCTCCAAAGCCGCGACACCCAAGACCGCATCCCCCAAGAAAGCCGCCGCCAAGAAAACCGCTGCCAAGAAAGCCGCGCCCAAAAAGGCTGCGGCGCAGAAAGCCTCGCCGGACGCCGCCGCCAAGAAAGCTGCGACATGAGCGATACGGACACACTTGAAGACAGCTCTGCCCCGCTGATTGAGCATCTGGCAGAGCTGCGCACGCGGCTGATCCGGTCGGTGCTGGCCTTTCTTGTGGGGATGACGATTTGCTTCGCCTTCGGCTCGATGATCCTCGATTTCCTGCTGACGCCCATCGAGAACACGATGCGCAGCCTGGGCAATCCTGACCCGCGCATGCAATATACCGCGCCGCAGGAATATTTCTTCACCCTGATCCGCATCTCGATGGTGGGGGGCTTGTGCATTTCCTTCCCCGTGATTGCGTTCCAGATGTGGCGCTTCGTGGCCCCGGGCCTTTACAAGCAGGAAAAGAACGCGTTTCTGCCCTTCCTGATTGCCTCGCCGCTGATGTTTCTGCTGGGCGC
>CAYLVP010000143.1:2163-3285 GCA_964387155.1 uncultured Rhodobacterales bacterium
CTGACGCTGATGGGCAAGGCCGGGCTGACCTCGTCCGAGGGGCTCAAGCGGGTGCGCAAATATGCCATCGTGGGCATTCTGACCGTGGCCGCGCTGGTGACGCCACCCGATGTGACGACGCAAATTCTGCTCTTTGTTGTGGTTTATGGCCTTTATGAAATCTCGATCTTCCTGGTCAAACGGGTCGAGAAGCAGCGCGAGGAAAAGCTGCGTGAGGAAGGGATTTGGGACGAAGATGAAGAGGGCGATGACGCCGAATTTCATGCAGAGGACCGTGGCCCTTAATGGAGGCTGACGCGCTGACACGGATCGCGGAGGCGCTGGAACGCGCGTCGCCCCCGCCGGGCGCGGTACCTGATTTCAGCGCGGCCTCTGCGTTTTTGTGGCACGTCACGCCTGACCGGTTGCAGCCCGTGCCCGAGGTCAAACGCGTGGCGCTTGATCTGCTTGTGGGGATCGAGCGGGCGCGCGACACGCTTCTGGCCAATACCGTGCAATTTGCGAAGGGCTTTGCCGCCAATAACGCGCTTCTCTGGGGCGCGCGCGGGATGGGAAAATCCTCGCTGGTCAAGGCGATCCACGCGCATGTGAGCGACACGCATCCGCTGAAACTGATCGAGCTGCAACGCGAGGACCTGCCCTCTGTCGGGCGGCTGTTGACGGTGCTGCGCGCCGCGCCCGAAATGCGCTTCGTGCTGTTTTGCGACGATCTGAGCTTTTCCCATGATGACGAGCATTACAAATCGCTCAAGGCGGTGCTGGATGGCGGTATCGAGGGGCGGCCTGAGAATGTGATCCTCTACGCCACCTCTAACCGCCGCCATCTGATGCCGCGCGACATGATCGAGAATGAGCGCGGCTCCGCCATCAACCCGTCCGAGGCGGTGGAGGAGAAAGTGTCGCTGTCTGACCGGTTCGGGCTGTGGCTGGGCTTCCACCCCTGCGATCAGGATGCGTTTCTGCAGATGATCCGGGGCTATTGCGATGCTTATGGCGTGGCGATTGACGACGAACGGCTGCGCGCCGAGGCAATCGAGTGGCAACAAACCCGTGGCGCCCGCTCAGGTCGGGTGGCGTGGCAGTATTTCACCGATCTTGCGGGCCGCTCCGGCGTGGCGCTTT
>CAYLVP010000144.1:0-3175 GCA_964387155.1 uncultured Rhodobacterales bacterium
ACGGCGTAGAAGAGACCATCGCGTTGATCGACGCGGCTTTGGCGGGGGAGCTGGTCTCTTCCGCCTCATAGACCACCAGCTCAGCCAGTAAAGCACCCGTGGCCCTGGGCCCGAATGCTCTGTCAGAAACAGGTCCATCTGCTGCTCTTGGCGGGATTTTCTGGCTTGCGGAAAGGGCGTTGGCGTCGGGCGCATGGTGGGGCTCCATCTGGTTTGGCTTGACATGCGTTTTGGATAGCGGGTCTTCTGCGCACACAAAATGAAACGCTTTGAAGGCTTCTTTTCATGAATGAAAAGACTGCGCCTTGGGATGATCTGCAGCATTTCCTTGCGGTTGCGCGGGAGGGTGGGTTGTCGCCTGCTGCCCAGCATACGGGCCGAAGCCCGGCCACGCTGGGCCGCCGGATGTTGGCGCTTGAGCGGCAATTGGGGCGAGAGCTCTTTTTGCGCCATGAACGCGGCTATGATCTCACCGCGGAAGGCCGGGCGTTGCGGGATGCACTGGCACCGGTCGAAACCGGGATCGCCCGTGCGACCGCGCCGCGGGACGAGGTGGCCCTGCCATTGGTGAAAGTGTCGGCAGGGACATGGACCACGATGGTCTTGCTGGAACAGTTTGCGCGTATTGCGGGCGATCCCGTCGACACAATGCTGCGCTTCGTCGCGTCCGAGGCCGTGTTGGACATCCCGCATCGGGAGGTGGCGGTGGGCGTCAGGAACCGCCCCCCGACCGAACCCAACCTTGCAGGCCGTAAGCTGCAGCAGCTGACCTTTGCCGTTTATCGGGCGGCGCAAGCGTCGCAAGGCTGGATCAAGGTGCAGGCCGATACCCCCTCGGCCCGGTGGGGTGATCGCGCCTTCTCCGGGCCGCCGATCTGCGAGGTCAGCGCGCCGCGCAATGCGCTCGACCTGGCCTGCGCGGGCGTCGGTCAGGTGGTGCTGCCCTGCTTTATCGGCGCGGCGCAAAAGGGGCTGCATCAGATCGGCCCTGTGATCGCAGAGCTGACGCATGATCGCTGGATTGTCACCCATCAAGATGATCGCCATCTGCCCGAGGTCCGGCGAGTGATCGACCGGATGTGCCGGGTGCTCTCGCCTAATCGCTGAGAGGTGGAGGGATTGACCGACCCGCCGCCCGGCCTAGCTTTCTATACAGGCAATCAGGAGATTTGAGATGCGTCAGGTTATTATGGCATGCGCGATGCTGGTATTTGCGGCGCTTCCCGGCACTGCGCAGGACGGGCGCGCCGGCGCTGTTGTTGGCACGATCCAAAGCCAGCTTGACGCCTTCCAGCGCGACGATTTTGCCACCGCCTTCACCTTCGCATCGCCAAACATCAAACGGCTGTTCGGCAACCCCAGCCGGTTCGGGCAGATGGTGCGGAATGGGTATCCGATGGTCTGGCGTCCTGCCGAGGTGCAGTTTTTGGACTTCAAAGATGTGGGCGGGCGCGTGTCGCAAACCGTCTTGTTCCGCGACGCCAACGGGGTGCCAGTCGTGCTGGAGTATTTCATGATCGAGACTGATCAGGGCTGGCAGATAGATGGCGTGCAGCCTGTGCAGGCCCCGGACGTGGCCGCTTAAGCGTCAGGTGGTCAGCGCATCGGCCAGCTTCTGGCGGGCGATCCTGACGGAAAAATAACGTTCCGCCTTTTCGAGTGTTTGCTCGAGCGGCAGGAACCACCCGTCAATGGCCGGGGTGGAGAATTCGTGGCGCTGCATTTCCTGCGCGTGAACCATCAACACCTTGGAGCGCAGATGCCGGATGCGGCGCAGCTGCGTGGCGGCGCGGCCCGGCCCGATATCAGCTTGCGCGACTGCCCTCGCCTCTTCGATCTGCGACCAGATGGTGGTGACAAATGCGCCGTGGCGCAGGGCAAGCGGGTCGGTATCAGTCATGGCGGCAGCCTCCGAAATCCTCGTCCTGCCGGGGTTTGGCCGGATTCGGGTTACGGCCCGGTTAAACGAGGCATCGCCTGATCTGGATCAAGGTGATGACGTGCCCGGTGCGTTAGCGTCAGGGCGCAAAGGAGGACGATATGTATCACAACATTCTTATCCCCGTGGTCTATGACCCCGACGCCACCCCCGACGCGGCCATTGAATTGGCCCGGCAGCTGCGCGCCGAGGGCGGCAAGGTCACGCTTCTGCACGTCATCGAAGAGCTGCCGGGCTATGCCACAAGCTATGTTGCCACCGATTTTATCGAACAGTCGCGCAAGGAGGTGACGCAGCGTATCAGCCAGTACGCAGCTTTGATGGAGGGGGCCGCGCCGGTGGTGGTGCATGGCCATTCCGCCAGGACGATCCTTGGCTGGGCGGAGGATAATGGCGTGGATTGCATCATCGTTTCCTCCCACAAGCCCGGCGTGCAGGACTACTTCCTGGGCGGGACGGCGGCGCGGGTGGTGCGCTACGCGCAATGCGCGGTGCATGTGATCCGCTAGGAACTTGGGTTATTTTGCTCTGATGTGAACGCGACAAGATCATCGGGGGCGGTTTGGCTATGGCAGCGGTTTTTGCCCAGAGATGCGCGGCTGAGGGCGTCTCATGC
The DNA here is from genome assembly GCA_964387155.1 of uncultured Rhodobacterales bacterium. Taxonomy (GTDB): domain Bacteria; phylum Pseudomonadota; class Alphaproteobacteria; order Rhodobacterales; family Rhodobacteraceae; genus Litoreibacter. The sequence goes on from CAYLVP010000144.1 coordinate 2,556, forward strand.
TCCTGCTGCGGGTGCACAGGCCCTGAATTGCGCGACGGGCTCTGCCGCGTCCTGCAGCGGAAAGGTGAGGGTGGTGTCGCCCAGGATCGCCTCGGCCGTGTCGTTGAATTGTAGCCCGTCCAGCACGTTGCCAAAGCCGCTATCCTCCGCCGTCACTGCCGTGCCATCCGCGCTAAAGCTGTGCCGGTCGGTGGAGATCACCCGCCCCGCAGGACCCACGAACCGCATGGAGAAGAACCGCTCTTCCGGGAGCGGGTCGCTGCGGCTGACGGTAACGGAGTAAAGCGGCAGGCTGGGGTCATAGGTCAGCTCGATCTGTGCCGTTGGCGTCTCGTGGAAGAGACGGCAGATCAGCCCGGGCGTGAAGGTCCAGGCTTGGGCTTGGAGGGGGAGAGATAGCAAGAAGGCCAGTAGATTGTAACGCATGTTCGGAGGGTAGCGCGAAGCATAGTGTTGTCATCCCCGCGAAAGCGGGGATCTCGGGAAACGACGCACCCCGTCACATCCAGATCCCCGCCTTCGCGGGGATGACAGGTTAGAAGGTTTGGGTCTGTTTACCGCACCGAGGGCAGTCCCCGACCGCGGGCGTCGGGCTGAAAGCCCCCGCCCAGGGGGGCGGT
>CAYLVP010000145.1:0-3082 GCA_964387155.1 uncultured Rhodobacterales bacterium
TTTTCTGGCACCCCAACGGCTGGACCATCTACACCGAGCTTCAAGACTACATGCGCCGCCAGCAACGCAAAGGCGGCTATGTCGAGGTGAACACGCCACAGGTTGTCGACCGTCGGCTGTGGGAGGCCTCGGGCCACTGGGAAAAGTACCAGGAGCACATGTTCATCGTCGAAGTGGATGAAGACCACGCCCGCGAAAAAGCGGTTAACGCGCTCAAGCCAATGAACTGCCCCTGCCATGTGCAGGTCTATAATCAGGGCCTGAAATCCTACCGCGACCTGCCCCTGCGCATGGCGGAATTTGGCTCCTGCGCCCGCTACGAGCCATCAGGCGCGCTACACGGCATCATGCGCGTGCGCGGCTTCACCCAGGATGACGGCCACATCTTCTGCCGCGAAGACCAGATCGAGTCGGAAACTGCTGTTTACATTGAGTTTTTGTCAGCAATCTACCGCGACCTCGGGTTCGAGAATTTCCGGGTAAAGTTCTCCGACCGGCCAGAGACGCGCGCAGGTTCCGACGAGGTCTGGGACAAGGCGGAAAGCGCGCTTTTGTCAGCGACACGTGCCGCCGGGATTGAGCCCGAAATGAACCCCGGCGAAGGCGCGTTCTACGGCCCCAAACTGGAATTTGTGTTAACGGATGCCATCGGCCGTGACTGGCAATGCGGCACCCATCAGGTTGATTTCGTGCTGCCCGAACGGCTGGATGCCACCTATATCGGCGAGGACGGGGCAAAGCACCGCCCCGTCATGCTGCACCGCGCAACCCTTGGCTCTTTCGAGCGGTTCATCGGCATTTTGATCGAAGAACATTCCGGCAAGCTGCCCATGTGGCTGGCCCCGCGCCAGGTTGTCGTGGCCTCCATCGTCTCGGATGCAGACGCCTATGTGCTTGAAACTGTTGAGGCTTTGAAAGCCGCAGGCATTCGGGCCGAGGCGGATATCCGCAACGAGAAGATCAATTACAAGGTGCGCGAGCACTCTGTCGGCAAGGTGCCGGTGATCCTGGCGGTCGGCAAGAAAGAGGTTGAGGACCGCACAGTCACGATGCGCCGTCTTGGAGAAAAGCAAACCAAGGTCGAACAGGTCGCAGATGTCGTGGCGGCGCTCGCCCGCGAGGTCACGCCGCCCGATCTGGCCTAAAGCAGCGCGCTTTGCGTGTCCTTGCCCCATCCCAGATAGAGGCCATCCGCCTCGATGACGGGCCGTTTCATCAGTGTTGGGTGCGCGGCCAGTAGGTCAAGCGGCGCGGATTTGCGCTCCTCTTCGGAAAGACCACGCCATGTGGTCGACCGGGTGTTCAGCAAGGCGTCGTTAAACTTTTCGTGAAACCGCAGTAACAGTTCGGGCTCCAATGGGGTATCGCGGATATCGACAAACGCCACATCCTGCCCGGCGTCTCGCAGCGTTTTCAGCGCCTTACGACATGTATCGCAGGCTTTGATGCCGTATAATTTCATCTGGAAGTCCTTTTTGACCCTGCGTCAACTTCGGCAATTTGCCGCCGAAGCTCTCTCGCAGAGGGGTTGCCGTTGATTTTTTGCATGAACAATTTAACGTCTTTGCTGTGACACAGACTTTACGTTTCGGCCTTCTGCTTCAAGGGGATGTCCAAAGTAAGACTGACAGCCACCGTGCCGCCGGATTATCTGGGCGGAGAAAGTAAGGAGAGACGGTATGGCCACCGGCACCGTGAAATGGTTCAACACCACCAAAGGATTTGGCTTCATTGCACCTGATGATGGGGGCAAGGACGTGTTTGTGCACATCTCTGCCGTAGAGCGCGCCGGGATGACCGGGCTGCGCGACGACCAGAAAATCCAGTATGAAATGATCGAAGGTCGCGATGGGCGTCAGTCCGCAGGCGACCTGGTCGCGCTGGACTAAACCGCAGCACTGGTGAAGACATCACAGGCGGCCTGCGCCAGCGGGCCGTTTTGTACGATTTGTAGTAAGTCAAATTTGGTTTTTGTACATTTTGTAGCAAATTTTGGGCCGCCGCCCGACGGCCAAAATGCCCCTGTCGTCGCCTGCCGACCCATCCGTGCGCTAACCAGATCGTGAGCGCAACGCCGCAAATCTCCATGCTACGCTTGTGCCCATGATGGAACTCGTGACCCTGCTCGCTGTCTACTACACCTGCGCGGAAGAAGCTGCGCATGGCCGGTTGACCCAGACCCAGCGCTTTGCCTGCAATGAGACCTATCAGCAGGCCAAAAACATCTTTCTCGATGCAGAATACCGCATTCCCGGTACCTATATCCCGCCCGCCGCCAATGTCGCCGCCTATAGGCGCTTCAAGGCGTGGGAGGCGGAGAATGCCGATCTGGTGGCTGACCTCAAAGGCCGCTGACCCAATGCAACGCGCGTTGCCATCGTTTTGACTCAAATTGATCGGATCATCCCCCTCGGGTGGCATGACGGACAGAGTGACGGCGCAGCGCATGTCGAGATTTTTCACAGCCATCGGTGTGTTGATGGTGCTCATGGGGGTGTTGGATCTGGGGCTGCAAGGCCTGGGGATCAGCCTGTGGCGCATCATCGGGTTTGAGCCGTGGTGGCTGATTGGCCGCTACACCTTCGCATTTGAAATTGCCTACGGGCTGTTGACGATCTTCATCGCCAATTACCTCAGAAAGCCGCGCGAGAGGCCCGTCGCGATTGTCGATCTCTCGGATGCCCATATCGCCGCCGACCCCTATTTCGCCGCCCGCCCGGACCCGCCGCCGCCGCTCAAGGTGGAACTGCGCCGCATCGCCAAGGCGGTGCTTTGGGGCGGCTTGATCGCGGCGGGGTTCCTGTTGGTTTTCCTGCAATTCGTGCCGGATATGGACGCGGTGCTGTTCCCGCGGGCCGAGGTGCCGGTGCCCCCACAAACGCGCAAACTGCTCGTGGTGGGCGCGGCTTTAGCCGTGTTCCTGCCGATGGTCTTCGGGGTCTTCGCCCTGCGCATCCGCGACAGCCTCAGCGTGACGGGGATGCTGGCGGGCTGGCTCGTCACCTCGATCCTCCTCAGCGCCGCCGTGCTGGGAACCCCGCGCTTCGGCCACACGCTCTATGGGGAGCGGTTCATGTCCAAC
>CAYLVP010000146.1:0-2939 GCA_964387155.1 uncultured Rhodobacterales bacterium
AGCACGATGCCCCAGATCCACATCCAGTTCAGGTTCTTGGGCGTGGGGATCATCAAAGTGTCATACATCAGACCCACGATGGGCAGCCGCTTGTGCAGCCACTTCTCACCGCCGGTCGAAGGCTCATAATGGTCGTGTGGGATACCAGCCATAATATGTTGCTCCCTTAACCTAGTTGAATAACTGTTTCAGAGGTGAACTCTGCCGGGGGGACCGGCAGGTTTGTCGGCGCAGGCCCTTTGCGGATACGGCCAGCCGTGTCGTAATGCGAGCCATGGCAGGGGCAGAACCACCCGCCAAAGTCACCGGCGTCGCCCAGAGGCACACAGCCAAGGTGGGTGCAGACGCCCATCATAACCAGCCACTCGCCCGCCTCGTCCAGCGTGCGGTTCTCGTCCGCGGCATCTGCGCCGGGCAGGTTGGCATTCTCTGCGCCCTGATCTGGCAGCTCTGCCAGCGGGGTTTCGCGGGCCGCCGCGATCTCTTCCTCCGAGCGGCGGCGGATGAACACCGGCTTGCCCAGCCATTTGACGGTGATCTGCGTCCCGGGCTCGACGCCCGACACATCCACATCGATCGAGGCCAGCGCCTGCACATCAGCGGAGGGGTTCATCTGGTTGACCAGGGGCCAAACCGCAGCACCTGCGGTCACGGCACCGGCACCAGCGGTTGCATAGTAAAGAAAGTCGCGGCGGGTGTTGCCGCTATGGTCTTCTGCTTGGGACACGGAAACTTCTCCATTGTCTGCCCGGCGGACCAGGCCTATTCCTCAGACGTCGCCCGGAGAATCCCCGGCAGACGCACTCGCGCGGTTGATAAAGCCTAGTTAGGCCGCTCGTCCAGTGAGGAAAGGCATAGGAGGCAAGCCAATTGTCGCACCATTTGCAATTGGCGGCGTTTCAGCCCGATTTGGCCCCAAACCTGGGCTCTCTGGTGCGTTTGGGCGTGTGTTTTGCGGCCCCCCTCCATGTGATCGAGCCCTGCGGCTTCCCTTTTTCCCTAAAATTGTTGCGAACGCGCGCTCTGGATTACGCGGAAAAGGCCGATGTTCGGCACCATGATGACTGGGCGGCGTTTCAGGGCGCCCGCAGCGGACGGCTGATTTTGCTCAGCACGAAGGGCGATGCGGGGCTATGGGATTTTGCCTTTCAACCCGGTGACTGCCTGCTGGTCGGTCAGGAAAGCGCGGGCGTTCCGCCTTTCGTGGCAGAGGCTGCCGACGCCGTGCTGCGCATCCCGATGCCGGGGGAGGCGCGCAGCCTCAATGTCGCTATTGCCGCCGCGATTGCCTTGGGCGAGGCGGCCCGGCAGCTGGGCGTCACAGACTGAGCGACATATCCCGGTGCGCAATGCCCGCGTCATCATATTCCGGGCCGAAAGCCTCAAACCCGAGCTTCTGGTAGAACCCGATGGCGTGAGTTTGTGAGCCAAGCTTCGCCTGAGAGAACCCGTGATTGGCGCACAGATCGGCAAGGACGGCCCGCATCAAAGCAGACCCTATCCCACGCGATCTGGCCTCTTTCAGCACGGCGACCCGCTGGATCTTGGCCGTGTTCCCCAACGGGAGCACGCGGGCGGTCGCAATCGCCGTCTCGTCACGCTGCAGGATGTAATGCAGGCAGTCAGGGTCCTTCCCGTCGACCTCTTCATGGGGCGGCACGGACTGTTCTTCGATGAAAACAACGCGGCGGATGGCAAGGCAGGTGGCCAAATCCGCCTCGCTGATGGCGCGACGGACCTGCATCAGCCAACAGGCACGGTGGAAGACATGCTTTCGCGGCGCGAAAATTCAGCAAACCAGTCCGCGAGGCCGTCTCGGCCCTTGCGCCAGTTGCGATCCTCAAACCGCAGATCCAGATAGCCCAGCGCGCAGCCGACGGCGATCTGACCGATATTCAGCGGACCGGACAGATGGCTCATCCAGCGTCGTTCAATGGCGTCGAGCCCCTGTTCGATCTTGGCATATTGCGCGTCGACCCAGTCAGGGAAGCGCAGCTTTTCGGGGCGCAGCCGCGATTCGTAGACCATCAGGATCCCGGCATCGAGCATCCCGTCTGCCGTGGCCTCGAGCGTCAACAGCTCCCACTGCCGTGCGCCAGTGCTGTAAAGCCCGGCCTGCGCGCGATCATCAAAGAACCGGCAAATCACCCGGCTGTCATAGAGGGCGGGGCCGGAGTCGCGTTCCAGCGTTGGGATTTTCCCAATCGGGTTCAGCTGCAGCGGGTTCGGGCCGGGGTCCAGCGGCGTGCCACCGGCAGGAACTATTTCGACATCACCCCATTGCCCTGTCTCTTTCAACAGGACGTGTACTTTGCGCACATAGGGCGAAGTTGGGCTGGAATAGAGTCTCATTCGGCGTCTCCGATCTGTTATGTAGCGCCGCGCATCAGCGCGGACAGCGTTGCGATCTCAAGCCCTTGCCCATAGGCGGCAACGGCGTCAGCGGCCGCATTGCGCGCGGCGTCTGGCTTATTCTGGTTGAGCTTCCACGTGCCATCGATCCCTGTGACCTCCAAGCGGAAAGGCAGGATGGCGCGCATCATCTTCTCCATCACGCCCTCCGACATTTTGTCGGTTGTCCAGGCAGGTTTGGGCAGTAACAGCTTTTCGAAATGGGCGGAGAGGCGGTCCAGCATGGCATGAAGATCGTCATGCGGCATCGGGTGCAGCATACCGCGCAGCCGGATTGCGACATAATTCCAGGTCGGAACCTGATCTGCCACCCCATACCAATCGGGCGAGATGTAGCTGTCAGGCCCCATCACGGTGATCACGGCTTTTGCGGGCGCGCCCAGCCGGGCGATGGGATTGGAGCGGACGAGATGCAGCTCGGCCTCAGACCCGGCCGCGTTCAGCAGAAAAGGGATATGGCAGGTGAGCGGCCCGTCATCCCCATTCACCGCCAATGTGCCAAACGCCCGCTCCCGCGCGAAGGCGAT
>CAYLVP010000147.1:0-2875 GCA_964387155.1 uncultured Rhodobacterales bacterium
CTTCAGGACATGATCCGCACCTATACCCGCGAGGCGGGCGTGCGGAACCTCGAGCGTGAGATTGGCAAGCTGGCGCGCAAGGCAGTGACCAAAATCGTGCGCAAGGAGGTCGAGACGGTGGTGATCACCCCCGACAATCTGGGCGATTATCTTGGGGTGAAGAAATACCGCTACGGTCTGGCCGAGTTAGAGGATCAGATCGGTGTTGTGACCGGCTTGGCCTATACCTCTGTCGGTGGGGAGCTGTTGTCGATCGAGGCGCTGCGCCTGCCGGGCAAGGGCCGGATGAAGACGACCGGCAAGCTGGGCGATGTGATGAAGGAGTCGATTGACGCGGCGTCTTCTTATGTGCGCTCGATTTCGCCGCAGATCGGGGTGAAGCCGCCCGCTTTTGACAAGATGGACATCCATGTCCACGTCCCGGATGGGGCGACGCCGAAGGATGGGCCCTCTGCCGGACTGGCTATGGTCACCTCGATCGTGTCGGTTTTGACCCGAATCCCGGTGCGCCGTGATATCGCGATGACCGGCGAGGTCAGCCTGCGTGGCAATGCCATGCCCATCGGCGGGTTGAAGGAGAAACTGCTCGCAGCCCTGCGCGGCGGCATCAAGACGGTGCTGATCCCGGAGGAAAACGAGAAGGACCTCGCCGACATCCCCGACAATGTCAAAGAGGGATTGGAGATTATATCAGTCTCCCATGTCTCTGACGTGTTGAAACATGCGTTGATTTCCGAGCCAGAGGGCATCGAGTGGGATGAGGCCGCTGAGGAGGCGGCAGCCGCGGCGGCGCTGGCCGCGCAATCGTCGGGCGCGGACGCTGCGACCGCGCATTAGCGCCTGCCCGGACTATGGATAGAAAAGGGCGTCCCGTCCGGGGCGCCCTTTTTTCGTGGTGATGCGTCGTTTCTTGGTCATGTCTCCCCCCCCGCCTCGCCTTCGGAACTGGGTGGCAGGATCGTCAGCTCGCCCGCATCTGACAGCGCGCGGATGGCGGAGGTGATCGCGCCCATGGCGGCTTCGCCTGCGTTTTTTGGCACCTCGCCGATTTCTGCCATTTCTTCCTGCAACGCGTCCGCCATGCGTTTGGAGATGTTGTCGAGGATGAAGCTGGTTGATGCGGGCTCGCTGGCTTTTGCGTAGGCCAGGGCTTGCACAAGCTCTTCCTGGGAGACGTCGCGGGTGATCTTGGCAATATCGACGGCGGTGATCCGGGTCGCGATATCGGCAAAGGTGAAGATCAGCTTGCGCACCTGAGCGGCAAAATCCGGGTCCTGTTCGCCCAAGGAGGCCAATACCTCGTCGCGCCGGTCGGGGGAGGCGGCGTTGAGCAGATTGGCCACGCGCAAGGCTGGCGCATCCGAAAAGGCTTTTGGCGTTTCCTGCGGCAGGCCCGCTGTCAGCATTTGGCCGATCTGCAACAGCATATCCGGCGTGACATCGCTGGTGTCCTGCATGGCCAGCGACAGTTTGGTCGCCTGGGCGGGGTCTAGCCTGTCGAGCAGTTCTGACGCTTTTTCGGGATCGAGCTTGGAGAGCACAATGGCTGCGACCTTCGGGTCTTCGTCCGGCAGCAACGTCATCAGCGCATCGGGCTCAAGCGCTGCGATTTTGGCCCAGGGGGAGACGGGGGCTTTCAGCCCCAACTGGCCGCGCAGGTCGTTGACCAGCTCAGGGCTCAGGTGGCTTTCAAGCAGCCCCAGCGCATCAGTGACCGAGCGGGGGAAGCTGATCCCCTGCATCGCGAGATCACGTTCAAGATCCGAGACGACAGCCGCAAGGGTCGCACGGTCAACGCGGCCCAGTTCGACAAAATCCTGCATGAGACGGGTTTGGCCGCGCGGGCTGAGGCTGGCCAGGGGCAGGCTGCCGCCCTCAGATAGCACCATCTGGATGATGATCGCAGCCTTTTGCGGACCTGCCAATGCGGGCAGGTTGGTTCCCGCCGCAGGTGTCGTGTCCGGCGCCTTGATGACCTTATGTTGCATTGCGCAGTAAAACCCCTTCGCTGTGGTCGCGAAGATGACGGGGCAGGGTTAAGAGCGGGTTATGCAATTGCGGCACCCGCATGTCGGATGCCGCAGATTTTAGACGAATGCCGCCCTAGTAGGTCGCGCCGACGCCCGTGGTGATCGCGCGGCGCAGCGACAGCTCAGCCCAGGTGTTGCGCCCGCCGCGCTGCCGTATCTCGGTCAATTGCAGCTTGGCACCCGCGCGGTCACCGGCCTCGACCAGACCTTGCCCCATATAGGAGCGCGCCAGCAGATTGTCGGCATTGGCCTCAAGTGCGGCGGCATAATAGGTCATGGCGGCCTGCATATCGCCGGTCTTGCGCGCGATGAAGCCGCGATAGGTCAGCACCCGGCTGTCTGCGGGATCCATCACGTCCAGCACGCCGGACGCGCGGTCATAAAGGGCTGCATAGGCGAGCTCCCGGACGGCCTCGTAACGCGCGTCGTCGTCGATCAGCGCGGAGGATTTGTCGAGGCAGGTCTTGGTCTTCTCGTCGTAAATCTCGCCCGCTTTGCAGCTTTGCGAGGTTTTGGTTGATTTGGGGGGCGTGTCGCTGCCCGAGCCCGCAGCGAAGGCAATGGCGGGGGTGAGGCAGGCTATGAGGGCCAGGGTGGTCAATCGCATATCAAATTCTCCAGAAACAAAGGATGGGCATCACAATAGGCGAAAAATGCTGCGGGGCGATGAACAATAGAGTGCATCGCCCCGCAGGAATGATCGTGATGTCCGGCCTGTCCTACCCGGTTGGGCTGGCCACGCAGGCACCTGCCTCGGCGTCCCAGCTGGTGCCGGATTGGCAGCTGGAGGTTTGCTTGATGTGGTCCGCGCCGCAGCCCATTGCGGATGCAATGCTGGGGGCAAA
>CAYLVP010000148.1:0-2872 GCA_964387155.1 uncultured Rhodobacterales bacterium
CCCTACATGTACTCCACCTACGAAGCCCCGATGATGGGCGAGGTCGAATGCGAGGCCCGCCCGACCGACAAGAAGAAAGTCGTCATCCTCGGCGGCGGCCCCAACCGCATCGGCCAGGGGATCGAGTTCGATTATTGCTGTGTCCACGCCTGCTACGCCCTGACCAAGGCGGGCTACGAGACGATCATGATCAACTGCAACCCCGAGACGGTCTCGACCGATTACGACACCTCCGACCGCCTCTATTTCGAGCCGCTGAGCTTCGAGCATGTGATGGAAATCCTCCGCGTAGAGCAGGAAAACGGCACGCTGCACGGCGTCATCGTCCAATTCGGCGGCCAGACCCCTCTGAAAATCGCGCAGGCGCTCAGCGACGAGGGCATCCCCATCCTCGGCACCACGCCGGACGCCATCGATCTGGCCGAGGACCGCGAACGCTTCCAGCAGCTCGTTCAGTCTCTGGGCCTCAAGCAGCCGCATAATGCGCTGGCCCATTCCGACGCGGAAGCCTTTGAAAAGGCATCTGAAATTGGCTTCCCACTGGTCATCCGCCCCTCATATGTGCTGGGCGGCCGCGCGATGGAAATCGTGCGCGATCAGGCCCAGCTGGAACGCTACATCTCCGAGGCCGTGGTCGTCTCCGGCGACAGCCCGGTGCTCCTCGACAGCTACCTGTCCGGGGCCACCGAATTGGACGTCGACGCGCTGTCAGACGGTGACACCGTCCATGTCGCAGGCATCATGCAACATATCGAGGAGGCGGGCGTGCATTCCGGCGACAGCGCCTGCTCGCTCCCGCCCTATTCGCTGTCCGAGGCCACAATCACGGAAATCCGCCGCCAGACCGAGGCGCTCGCCAAGGCGCTGAACGTGGTCGGGCTCATGAACGTCCAATTCGCGATCAAGGCCGACAGCGAAGGCCAGGACGAGATCTTCCTGATCGAGGTCAACCCCCGCGCCTCGCGCACCGTGCCTTTTGTGGCCAAAGCCATCGGCTCCCCCATCGCCGCCATCGCCGCGCAGGTCATGGCGGGCGCGAAGCTGAAAGAGTTCAACCTGATCGACCCCATGATCGACACATTCGCCGTGAAAGAGGCCGTCCTCCCCTTCGCCCGCTTCCCTGGCGTCGACACGATCCTCGGCCCCGAAATGCGCTCCACCGGAGAGGTCATGGGCTCCGACCCCACCTTCGCCGGCGCCTTCCTCAAAGCCCAGATGGGCGCAGGCACCGAGCTGCCAAAAGACGGCGCGGGCAAGGTCTTCATCTCGATCCGCAACGAGGACAAGACCGAGGCCATGATGCAGGCCGTCCAAACCGTCGCGGCCCTTGGCCACAAGCTGCTGGCCACACGCGGCACCGCCAAATGGCTGAAGGCGGCAGGGCTGGAGGTCGAGGTGGTCAATAAAGTCTACGAGGGGAGACCGGACGTCACCGACCAGCTCAAAGACGGGCTGATCAGCCTGGTCTTCAACACCACCGAAGGCGCGCAAGCGGTCGAGGATTCCAAATCCATCCGCTCCATCGCCCTCTACGACAAAATCCCCTACTACACGACCGCCGCTGGTTCACAGGCAGCGGCCATGGCCATGCGGGCCCGGGTTGAGGGGGATGTTGGGGTTATGGCGTTGCAGGGGAAACGTTGCTGCTGATTTTTTATTTGCTACCGATTAAGGGGCAGTCCTACGTCGAAGTTAGAGACTGCAAAACCAGCGCCGAAGCTAACCAAAAATCCAACAACAACTACCCAAATAACGTTTCTTCTTATTTGTGCTTGACCAGTATATTTTGCACCATTTTGGCCAATCACAAAAACATTTGTTGGATTTACAAAGTTTAAAAGGCCTTTCCAAACCGCCTGGCCAAATATTGTTATAACCATCGCTAGAATAGCAAAGCCCAAAAGAAAGGGAAGATTTTTTCTTGTTTTCGTTGTCGCTGCTTCGATATTTGCAGCACGCGACTTCTCGTACTCAATAATGATATCTATCTTTTGTGCAATCGTAAGTGATGCCAAATCGTTAGGTAGCAAAGCAACATCGCCAGCGTTCATGGATACTCTAGTCTCCTCACTTGAGAATGTAAAATATAGCATGCCAGCGCAGGCTAATAGCAGCGGCAGTAGTTGAAAAAGCTTTGCCCGAAAATAGTTTCTCGCAATACAGATATTGAGGGAGACGTACTCCTTGATATCAGAGAAAAGAAGATAAGTTTCGTCCCTTTCTTCACCGGTCACCGATAGTCGAGACCCCTCTGGCGAAAAAACCAAATTAAACTTGTTACGCGATTCGCCAGAGCTAAAAAACTCAACCCTATTTATCGAACTGGGGCGTGTATTTTCTTCATTCAATAGTCGTTCAATATCTTGAGTTTCATAGGTCAGCCCATCTTCTAGATTTACCTTTACTGACAGGTCGAAGCTATCGTTAATCGTATTCTTTCGTTCTAGTATCTTCGCGTGTAATCGACGGATCTGTTCCTCGCCAAGGACATACCCGTCTTCAAATTCATGCTCTACACTGGCCGCCATAATTTTCCTGACAAAAAATCTTCTAACGAATCCTCGCCCCTTTGAGGGATCATGTAAAGTCATTTGCTTGATTTCGAGTCACTACAGTCCTACGTCTCTAAAGCGCAGGCCAAGCTGTTAACCCAGAAAAACGTTAGCTGGGTGGCAACCCACACCGATCACCCCTTCCCCACAACCAACTCCTCAATCGTCTCCAGCACCCAGCGCGGCATCTCCAGCGCAGGCAGCCCCATCCGCTCGCGCTCCTCATTATGCGCCATGAAGGCGTCCACTGCCTCTTGCTTGCTCTGCCGTTCCGCCGCCTCGGCGGCCACCGCCTCCGCCTTACGCAAGGCCTCGGCCTC
>CAYLVP010000149.1:0-2802 GCA_964387155.1 uncultured Rhodobacterales bacterium
TATTTCTGCATGATCCGGGCGAAGCGTTCGCTTTCCGTGAAGCGGTCGAGCCAATCGCGCAGATGCGGCCAATCCTGTGCGTCGAACCAGATGCGGTCGGTATTGGCGAATTGCCGGACGAAGGTGACAATTGCCATGTCCGGTAGCCTGGGCGTATCGCCATAGAGGTAGGGTACAGCGCTGAGCATTGCGTGTAGCTTGCGCAGGAATACTGCACCGTTCTCGCGCTCCAGCTCTGGGTCGCTATCATGGCGGTTCTGGTACTTGTACCGGTCCAATGCGGTCTTGAACGGGCCGTCGCATTCCGCAATCAGTGCGTTGCCATCGTCGGGAAAATCCAGCCAGCCTTCGGGGTCAACGCGGTTCAATGCCCAATGCATGATGTCGAGGCTTTCTTCGATGATCGTGTCGCCTGCGACCACCACCGGCACCGTGCCTTTGGGAGAAGATTCCAGAAACTCGGGAGCTTTGTCGCGCAGGACGATTTCGCGCAATTCCGTCTCTATCCCGGCGGAAACCAGCGCCAATCGCGCCCGCATCGCATATGGGCATCGCCGGAAACTGTAGAGGATCGGCCTCATGCCACCAGCTGGTTGCCAGCGACGCCTTTGATGGTGCGGGTCACGATCTGGCCTTCGGGCTGATCGGTTTCGAACCGGACCTCGGCAAATTGCGCGGTGCGGCCCATGCGCGGGTTTTCCATCAGAATATGATGGGTGTGGCCAATCTGCTGTTCAAGGTGCCGGGTCACACGGCGCGCTCCGAGGCGTCGCAGCCGCGCTGCGCGGTCCTTGATGGCACGGCCGTTGACCTGGGGCATCTTTGCCGCCGGTGTGCCGGGCCGGGGGGAGTAGGGGAAGACATGCAGCCATGTCAGGTCGCATTCGTCGACCAGCTTGAGCGAGTTTTCGAACATCTCTTCCGTCTCGGTGGGGAAGCCCGCGATGATATCGGCCCCAAAGGTCATATCGGGGCGCAGCGCCTTTGCGTCCTCGCAGAACCTGATGGCATCATCGCGCAGGTGGCGGCGTTTCATGCGTTTCAGCACCATATTGTCGCCCGCCTGCAGGGAGAGGTGCATATGCGGCATCAGCCGCGGCTCGGTCGCGATGGCGGCCATCAGCGCCTCGTCCACCTCAATCGAGTCGATGGAAGAGATGCGCAAACGCGGCAGATCGGGGACAAGTTTGAGGATGCGCGCAACCAAATCGCCAAGTTTAGGCTCTGACGGCAGGTCCGCGCCCCAGGAGGTCAGATCTACGCCCGTCAGCACCACCTCGTTGAACCCGGACTGCACCAGCCGCTTGATCTGGTCAACGATGACGCCCGCCGGGACAGAACGCGAATTGCCGCGCCCATAGGGGATGACGCAGAAGGTGCAGCGGTGGTCACAGCCATTTTGCACCTGCACATAGGCGCGCGAGCGGGTGCCGAAGCCATCGATCAGGTGCTGCGCGGTCTCGGTCACCGACATGATGTCATCAACGATGACCTTCTCGGTGTCCCCGATAAAATTGCCTGCAAGCCCACTCCAGGTGGCAGGGTCCATCTTCTCGGTATTGCCCAGGACGAGGTCGACCTCATCCATGGCGGCAAAGGTCTGCGGTTCAATCTGGGCGGCGCATCCCGTGACGATCATGCGCGCCTCAGGGTTGTCGCGCTTGAGCTTGCGAATTTCCTGCCGGGCCTTGCGCACGGCCTCGGCCGTCACCGCGCAGGTATTGACGACCACGGCGTCGCCCATGCCCGCCTGGGCCGACAGCTCCTTCATCGCCTGGGTTTCGTAGCTGTTCAGGCGGCAACCGAGCGTTGCGAAGATCGGGGGTTTAGGCGTCATCAATCTTGCTCAGAAAGGCAGGGGTCAGATGGCCCGAAAACACATGCGCGGTGGGTCCGGTCATCCAGACACCGTCCTCGCGCCAGTCGATATCAATACGGCCTCCATCCAGATCGATGGCCACTTTCCGCCCTGTTAGACCCTTTCTGGCCGCCGAAACCCCAACCGCGCAGGAAGAAGAGCCGGAGGCAAGGGTCACGCCCACGCCCCGCTCCCATACACGCATGCGCAGGTGATCTGGCCCGATGAGGCTGGCAAATTGAACATTGGTGCGCTCGGGGAAAAGCGGGTGATGCTCCATCTCGGCGCCATGCGTTTCAAGGTCGATCCGCTCCGCGTCATCGACAAAGAAGGTGCAATGCGGATTGCCCATGCCGGTCGCGGTGGGCGTCCCATCGATTGGCAGCGCGAGCGTGTCCATGGCCTCAGATAGCGGCACGTCCTGCCAGTCCAACAGCGGGGCCCCCATGTTGACACTGACCACATCAGGCGCGGTTTGGACGGCGTGCAGGATGCCGCGCTCTGTCTTTAGTGTCATCGCGTCGATGCCGCGCCGCGCCATCTCAAATTGCGCGACGCATCTTGTCGCGTTCCCGCAGGCCCCGGCGATGGAGCCGTCGGCATTGTAAAAGATCAGCGCGATATCGGCATCTGGCGCATCTTCCAACACGGCCAGCTGGTCAAAGCCCACGCCGCGATGCCGATCGCCCAAAGCACGCGCCAGCGATGCGGTCACCACAGCGTTGCCACCCCGTTGGTCTATCACCACGAAGTCATTGCCGAGCCCATGCATTTTCATGAATGGCAGGCCAGAGGAGGACGCATTGCGTTGCATGACGCGCCGTATAATCGGCCCTGCGGTGATTTGGAAGAGAATGGCAAGATTTTGGGGTTGACCCAGCCGGGGCGCGTTCTTAGAAGCACCCCTCGTGGGCCCTTAGCTCAGTTGGTAGAGCAACTGACTT
>CAYLVP010000150.1:0-2742 GCA_964387155.1 uncultured Rhodobacterales bacterium
GCTCCATGTCTGCGGTCTTGGCGTTGAACGCCTTGCAGAATTCCATGATGTTGATGCCGCGCTGACCCAGGGCGGGGCCCACGGGGGGCGAGGGGTTGGCTTGACCTGCAGGAACCTGCAGCTTCATCGTGCCAGCAATTTTCTTGGCCATGTGGCCTCTCCTTCTAACAACAGCCTCGGGTCGCGACCCTGCGGCTTACGATTGTTGTGGTCCGACTTGCCGGGCGCGCCCGGGTCCTCTCCCACAGATGCACGTCAGGACGTTTTTGTGACCTGCGTGTATTCCAGCTCGACCGGGGTGGCCCGGCCAAAGATCGACACCGTCACCTTCAGGCGCTGGTTGTCGTCGTCTACTTCTTCGACCATGCCCGAGAAGCCCTCGAACGGGCCGTCGGTCACATTCACATTCTCGCCCACATCAAACACGATGGTGGACCGTGGGGCCTCTGCACCTTCTTCGACACGGCCCAGAATGGCCTGCACTTCTGCGTCGCGCATCGGCATCGGCTTGCCTTGCGGGCCCAGAAACCCGGTGACGCGGTTGATCGAATTGATCAGGTGATACCCGCGATCCGACATTTCCATATGCACCAGCACGTAGCCCGGCATGAAGCGGCGCTCGGCGGTGACTTTTTTGTTGCGACGAATCTCGATCACCTCTTCCGTGGGGACCAGAACCTCGTCAATTTCTTCTTCCAGGCTGTTTTCGGTCACCGCCTGGCGGATCTGTTCGGCGATGCGCTTCTCGAAATTCGAGAGAACCGAGACCGAGTACCACCGCTTTGCCATGCCGAGTTGCCTTTATTTTCAGAGCCTTACCGAAACGAAAACAGCGCGCATCTCGAATCAATGCGCGCCATCCGTGTCGTGTTACGCGGCTGAGTACCCCGCGTTACTAAAGAGTTCAAGGGGTTGGGGCGTTTATTAACCAGTCCGCAAGTCGCGATTATCGTGAGAAGCCGCGCTGCCTAGAACAGGCCGAAAATACCGTTCAGCCCGCTGCGGATACCAAGGTCCACAAGGCTGAAGAAGATCGCGGTCAGTGTGGCCATGATGAACACCATAACGGTCGTCAACACCACCTCGCGGCGGGTCGGCCAGACAACCTTCGCAATTTCTGCGCGGGTTTGTTGAATGAACTGTGCCGGGTTGGTCATCGTCGTTCTCGCCTCATCAAAGCGCAGCAATCGCTGCCGTATCACGGCAAATACGACCCATGACGCTGCTTTGCAAGAGGGCGCAGGGTCACTTGATCACCAAAAGGTGGCTTGGCGTGACGGGCAAGCGCGGGCTAGCCTTTGACGACACAGTGCTGGAAAGGACCCCGTATGAAACGCTTTGCCGTGGCTTTGATCGCCGCCTCATTTGTGCCTGGGCATTTGTCGGCGCAGGCACATGACGAAAACAGCCTGACGCCTGAAAGCGATCAAGCGGCGCATGTGCTGATACAAGCCGAGACCGACGACGCTTTGGCCGAGGCTCCTATGACCCTCCAACGGCTGAGCGAGATCATCCTGGCGCTTGACCCCGACAGCAAGAGCAATGGCCGGCAGTTTCATTTGAATATCGAAGACGTCCCGATCCTGATCATCACCGACCCGATCGCAGACCGCATGCGCGCCATGGTTCCCATCCGCGCCGCCTCTGACATGACGGATAAAGAGATGTTGCGGGTGATGCAGGCCAATTTCGACACCGCCCTTGATGCGCGTTACGCGGTTGCGCAAGGGCGTCTTTGGGGCGTGTTCATCCACCCCCTCTCCCCGCTTGAGAAAGATCAGTTCATCTCAGGGCTCGGGCAGGCGGTGAACCTCGCCAAGACCTATGGCTCGCTTTACACCGGTGGGGCGATGAGCTTTGGCGGCGGCGACAGCGTGCCCCTGCAGCGCCAACTGATCGACCGGCTGCTGGAGCGTGGCGAAGAAATCTAGCGCAGCGAGACTGTGGTGAGCCGCTCAACCCGGCCCGCGCCCTGCGCGACCGCGATCTCTTGACCCGTGACGACATTGACCTTGAAACTGGCAGGGGCTGAGGGACTCGAACCCACGACCCTCGGTTTTGGAGACCGATGCTCTACCAACTGAGCTAAGCCCCTGCACTTCGAAGTGCTGATTACGAAAGGGGGCGACGGTTTGCAAGCAAGGATCTGCGGTGTCCGTTCAAATTGCGGACAACCATCTATCCGCAAATCCAATGGAACAACTCCGCCCGTGATCCCGTTACTGATGCAATCCAAACGCAATAACCGGGAAAAGGAGTCATCATGGCACTCAATTCACTTGAAGACGTCTACAAGGACCAGCTGCAAGACCTCTACAGCGCCTGCACCCAGGCCCTGGAGGCCACCTCAAAGCTCAGCGGCGCCGCCACTGACAAAGCACTCAGCGAGGCACTGAACGCCGGCGCCAACGGGATTTCCGAAGGTCTGGACGTGCTGAAATCGATCTGCGCGAAGCACGACATCGACCCGGAGGGCGAGCACTGCAAGGGCATGGAAGGGTTGGTGAAAGAGGCGCATGCGCATGGTCTTGATGCGAGTTTTGGCGACGCCGACACGCAGGATGCGATGATTATCACGCAGTACCAGCGGATGGTGCATTACGCACTTGCCGGCTACGGTTGTCTGGTGGCTTTCGCAAATCGGCTTGGCCTGGACGAAGACGGTGGGCAGTTACAGGAGTTGCTCGACAACACCTATGACGGCGACCGCACGATGACGGACATCGCCACGGGGCACGTGAA
>CAYLVP010000151.1:0-2707 GCA_964387155.1 uncultured Rhodobacterales bacterium
TCGTGATCCGCCCGGTATTGTTCCGGCCACCGTTCTTGGTCAAACCCTCAGTGAGGGACTTGACCGGACGGCCTTTCCAAAGTTCCGAACGGTCGATCAGCACCAGCCCACGCTGGCCCGGCGTCGTCGGCTTATACGACTTGAGTGCCATGCTTTCTGTCTTCCGTTTTGAACAGCGAGCCCGATCAAATGACCAGCCCCGCCTATGTATATGTAGGGTGGGTTTTCAACCCACCTCTCGAACAACAACGAAGCCCCGGACGAATCCGGGGCTTGGTCGATGAGTGCTTCTAGGAAAGTGGGGGGTGAGGGTCAAGGGTAAGAATGCCTAATATGCAGGCCTACTCAGCACTCTCCAAATTCGGCCTAAAAACATTCAAACTTCAATTAGGTCTGAAAGAACTCAGGATGCCTACTTATGCCCGCTACCACTTCCTCACAGACGTGAAGTATGTCATGTTTTCTGTCATCTGGGGTTACTACTACAATCGTTTCGCGGGCATCGGAATGGGTCGTCCCATCAGAATAATATGTACCGTCGCTGAATGCCGATCCCTTTCCGCGCTTCAAGTCTTCAGCCCTTAATCCAATTAACGCCTTGTTTTCATGGCGCATCAATTCGACATGTTTGCCAGCATTCGCAAGAGCGCTTATCGTTTCAAAGGCGGGTATCTTTGCGGAAATCATTTCGACTGCGGTTTTGACTGTTATTTTACGGACGTGTGCGACGACATCTGAGAAATGGTACGCAATGATACAGGTCGATATCGCAAGTTCATAACTCGTAGGTTCATCGCTAAATCGCCTAAACATAGGTTCAAGTAATTCATCAAAATATACTTTGGGATTTTCGAAAGCCATCATGGCAGCATAGTGCGATTAATATCCGTTTGCCATACTCGGGGGTAATACTCGACGGCACCAAAGACTTAAAGCGCGTCCACAGCCCGCGGACCGGGCCGGCGATGCGCGGGCGCTACGCGCCGTTGACCGCGCACGCACTCAACTCAAATGTCGCTCAATATCCATGCTCTGATGCAGCACCCGCATGACGACGATCCCCTCGTCCGACTCCATAAAGAAGATGAGATGCCGGGCTGCTAGGTGGCGGAAGTAGCCGGGGCGCTCCTGGACTGGTCGCCCCAACAGGCGGCCTGCTGCCAATTCCGCACAAATCTCTTCGATGTCTACTGTATACCTGTCCGCTTGGTCAGGTCCCCAAGTTTCAGCCGAGTAAAGCCAGATGTCGCGCAGGTCCAGCGTCGCTGCTTCGGAGAATTTGACTACGCTCATGGGGCCTTGGCAGCATATTCCCGTCGCATCCGCGCCCGAAACTCGTCCCAGTCAAAGTCCTCCACAATCCCGGAGCGCTCGCCCTCATCCAACGCCGCATTCAGCCGGGCAATCGCCTCTTTCCGCTCCTGATCGCGGCGGATCAGGTCGCGGACGTAGTCGCTGGAATTGGCGTAGCGCCCGTCCTTGGTCTGGTCTTCGACCCAGGACTTCATCGGATCGGGGAGGGAGATGTTCATCGTAGCCATCCCTCAAAAATGGACATTATGGCAAAGTTTGTCAATTCCCTACCACGCGCGCCGTTAACCCCATTCCCAACCTCCCCTGTCACGACGGAGGGTGTACAGCGTGTGTACGCCTTATGTACGCGGGGTTTTGGTCGAAATCGTGCCGTTAACCCTTATTTTTATGATCCAAACCCACCCGCGCCAAATTGCACCCTGTCGGCACCTATTAACCTTTCAGAAACGAAAAAATTCGTCCCATGTCAGGGCTGGGTTTCGTCGATCTCGTAGGGTGGGGTTTCACAGGCCGTCCCGGCCCCGTGTGATTGACTGACGCAACGGGAACACATTGCAGGAAAGTTGAACAGGCCCTCTTTCATTTTGCGTCCGATCCCTCCTAATCGGAGGTATTATTTGCAGAAGGAACAGGCGCATGCACTTTATCCGTGCAATTTGTGTATTGGCCGCTGGTCTGGTTACCAGCGCCGCCTCCGCCGGCGATTTTGTTGTCGGTCTCGGGGCAGCCGATTTCGACGACACCGCCATAACCGCGTTTGAGCTGGAATATCACACCGACCCGATCTGGCGCTTTCGGGTGGCCGATGTCTCCGTCGCTGGCGCGGCTGTTGTCTATGATGAGGGCAACTTTTTCGTGGGTGTCGGGGTCTCCGCCATCCGCAATCTCAAGAACAACTGGTTCATCGAGGCCAGCTTCATGCCCGGCTATTACGACAGCAACGGGCCCGAAACGGAACTGGGCAATGACCTTGAATTCCGCTCTATGATCGGGCTCGGCAGAGAGTTCTCGAAAGGCGTCAGAATGTCTGTGGGCTTGTCCCACATCTCCAACGGTGGCCTTGGTGACAGCAACCCTGGCGCGAACGCCCTGACCCTGCGTTTTCGGTTCTAAGGTCCGGCGGATAGCGTCGGATGACCCGGCAAAGAAAAGGCCCCGGCCGTTCTCACAGCCGGGGCCTCTTTTTATGTAGGGCGGAGGTTACCCCGCCCCGCAGGTCAAAGACCGGTGCTCACGTCAATCGTGTTGCCCTCTTCGAGGGTCACATAGGCCTTCTTGACGTCCTTGCGCTTGCCAAGCTGGCCGCGGAAGCGCTTGGATTTGCCTTTGGTGATCGTCGTGTTGACGGCCTTCACCTTGACGCCGAAGAGGGTTTCCACCGCTTCCTTGATCA
>CAYLVP010000152.1:0-2695 GCA_964387155.1 uncultured Rhodobacterales bacterium
GGCATGGTTGGCGAAGGCATGATCTTCTCCGACGTGGAGGAAGTGCAGCACGCGCTGGACGCTGGCACCGTGCATCTGCACGCCAAGATTCAGGCCCGCCTGCCGCAGATCGACCAAGAGGGCAACGAGGTGATGACCCGCTTCGAGACCACGCCCGGCCGCCTACGGCTTGGCGCGCTTCTGCCGCTCAACGCCAAGGCCCCGTTCAGCCAGGTCAACCGTCTGTTGCCTAAGAAAGAGGTGCAGCAGGACATCGACACCGTCTACCGCTATAGCGGTCAGAAACAGTCGGTCATCTTCTGCGACCAAATCATGACCATGGGCTTCCGCGAGGCGTTCAAGGCCGGTATTTCGTTCGGTAAGGACGACATGCTGATCCCGGACACCAAATGGCCTATTGTCGACGCGACCCGCGATCAGGTGAAAGAGTTCGAACAGCAGTATATGGACGGCCTCATCACCCAGGGCGAGAAATACAACAAGGTGATCGATGCCTGGTCGAAATGTAACGATCAGGTCACTGACGCCATGATGTCCAACATTTCCGAGGCGGGCACCGATGAGAACGGCGCCGAGAACGAGCCGAACTCGGTCTATATGATGGCCCATTCCGGTGCGCGTGGCTCGGTCACGCAGATGAAGCAGCTGGGCGGGATGCGCGGCCTGATGGCCAAGCCGAATGGCGAGATCATCGAGACGCCGATCATCTCGAACTTTAAGGAAGGTCTGACCGTTCTTGAATACTTCAACTCCACCCACGGTGCCCGGAAGGGTCTGTCGGACACGGCGTTGAAGACGGCGAACTCTGGCTATCTGACCCGTCGTCTGGTCGACGTGGCGCAGGATTGCATTGTGCGCATGCATGATTGTGGCACCGAAAACTTCATCAACGCCAAATCGGCGGTGAATGACGGTGAGGTTGTGGCGTCCATCGGTGAGCGTCTGCTGGGCCGTGTGGCGGCCGAGGACATTCTTGTCCCCGGTACGGACGAGGTTCTGGTGGCGCGCGACGAGTTGATCGACGAACGGAAAGCGGACGCGATTGACGCCGCTGACATTCCTGGTGCCAAGATGCGCTCCCCGCTGACCTGTGAGGCGGAAGAGGGCGTCTGCGCCATGTGCTACGGTCGTGACCTGGCGCGCGGTACGCTGGTAAACACCGGCGAGGCTGTCGGCATCATCGCCGCGCAGTCGATCGGCGAGCCCGGCACGCAGCTGACGATGCGGACCTTCCACATCGGCGGCGTGGCCCAGGGTGGCCAGCAGTCCTTCCTCGAAGCCAGCCAAGAGGGCAAGGTGGCGTTTGAGAACGCCTCCATCCTTGAGAACGCGTCTGGTGAGCAGGTCGTGATGGGCCGCAACATGCAGTTGACCATCACAGATGCCAACGGTGTCGAGCGGGCCCGCCACAAGATTGGCTATGGCTCCAAGCTGCACGTCAAGGACAAGGCCAAAGTGTCTCGTGGTGACAAGCTGTTCGAATGGGACCCCTACACTCTGCCGATCATCGCAGAGAAGGACGGCAAGGCCCGTTTCGTTGACCTTCTGTCGGGCATTGCGGTGCGTGACGAGACCGACGATGCGACCGGCATGACCCAGAAGATCGTGGTTGACTGGCGCGCGGCTCCGAAAGGCAATGACCTCAAGCCCGAGATCATCCTTGAGGATGCCAATGGCGAGCCAGTGCGTCTGGACAATGACAACCCTGCGAAATACCCAATGTCGGTGGATGCAATTCTGTCCATCGAAGACGGGCAGGATGTCAAAGCCGGTGACGTGGTCGCCCGTATCCCGCGTGAGGGTGCCAAGACCAAGGACATCACCGGTGGTCTGCCGCGTGTGGCCGAGCTCTTTGAGGCGCGTCGCCCCAAGGACCACGCCATCATTGCGGAAATCGACGGCTATGTGCGCTTCGGCAAGGACTACAAAAACAAGCGCCGCATCGCGATCGAGTCCTCCGAGGATGCGGATCACAAGGTCGAGTACATGGTGCCCAAGGGCAAACACATTCCGGTTGCGGAAGGTGATTTTGTTCAGAAGGGCGACTACATCATGGACGGCAACCCTGCGCCGCATGACATCCTGTCCATCATGGGTGTTGAGGCCTTGGCTGATTACATGATCGACGAGGTTCAGGACGTCTACCGCCTGCAAGGTGTGAAGATTAACGACAAGCATATTGAAGTGATCGTCCGCCAGATGCTGCAGAAATGGGAGATTGCGGAAAGCGGTCAAACCACGCTGCTGAAGGGTGAGCATGTCGACAAGGCCGAGTTTGATGCCGCTAACGAGAAGGCAATCGCGCGCGGGCATGAGCCCGCAAAGGGCGAGCCGATCCTGTTGGGCATCACGAAGGCGTCGTTGCAGACCCGCTCCTTCATCTCGGCCGCGTCCTTCCAGGAAACGACCCGCGTGCTCACCGAAGCCTCGACACAGGGCAAGCGTGACAAGCTAATCGGCCTGAAAGAGAACGTGATCGTGGGCCGTCTGATCCCGGCGGGCACGGGTGGGGCAACCCAGCAGATGCGCAAGATCGCCGTGGATCGCGACAATGTCGTGATCGAGGCGCGCAGGGCAGAAGCCGAGGCCGCATTGGCCCTGGCCGCCCCCGAGGAAGGCCTTGGCGATATCTCAGAGGACCTGATCGTCGACACGCCCGAGGAAAGCCGGGAGTAACGGCCCGCACCTTCGCTGA
>CAYLVP010000153.1:0-2671 GCA_964387155.1 uncultured Rhodobacterales bacterium
TGCTTGCGGTATTCATCCAGCGTGGTCGCGCCCACGCAATGCAATTCACCGCGCGCCAAAGCGGGCTTCAAAAGGTTCGACGCATCCATCGCACCCTCGCCCTTGCCCGCGCCCACAAGCGTGTGCATCTCGTCAATAAACAGGATGATTTCGCCCGCCGCGTCCGTCACCTCGTTCAGGATCGCCTTCAGCCGCTCTTCAAATTCGCCCCGGTATTTCGCGCCCGCGATCAGCGCGCCCATGTCCAGCGCCATCAGCCGCTTGTTACGCAGCGATTCCGGCACGTCGCCATCGACAATCCGCAAGGCCAGACCTTCCGCAATCGCGGTCTTGCCCACGCCGGGCTCGCCGATCAAAACAGGGTTGTTCTTGGTCCGGCGGCTGAGCACCTGCATGGTGCGCCGGATCTCTTCGTCGCGGCCGATGATCGGGTCGATCTTGCCCTCCCGCGCCCGCTCCGTCAGATCCATCGCGTATTTCTTGAGCGCATCATAGCTGTCTTCCGCGCTCGCACTGTCAGCGGTGCGCCCCTTGCGGACGTCATTGATCGCAGCGTTCAGCCCCTGGGCGGATACGCCGCCTGCATCCAGCGCCTCTTTCGCCTTGGATTTCACCATCGCAAGCGCGGTCAGCAGACGTTCCACCGGCACGAAGCTGTCGCCCGCCTTCTGGGCAAGCTTTTCCGCCTCTGCCAGCACTTTGCCGGTCTGGTTGTCGAGATAAACCTGCCCTGCGTCGCCGGACACTTTCGGCGTCTTCGACAAGGCAAGATCGACGCGTTGAAGCACCGTTTTCGGCTCCCCGCCGCTGGCAGAGATCAGATTGGACGCAAGCCCCTGCTCGTCATCCATCAGCGCTTTAAGAAGGTGCTCAGGCGACAAGCGCTGGTGGTCTTCCCGCATCGCAATCGTTTGGGCCGCCTGAATGAAACCGCGCGACCGTTCGGTGAATTTGTCCAAATTCATGATCTGTCCTTTCGATAAGCATTTGCCTTGGCTGTCGGGCCCGGCACGCGGCGCCCTCGGTCGGCAAATCTTGCCCTTGATATGGAAACCCGTTTGGGCGGTTGCAAGGGCCAACTGTCGCGAATTTGCAACATATCTGTGGTTCACATTCTGGCACGACCGCTCACACCCACGTGTAGAGCGGTTGCACTTTGGGGTGGAACCAACACTTCATGGAAAAGTTAACCGACAATAAACCTGAGAAAGGGTGTGGGCATGAGCAGCTACAAAACCGAAGTTCAACATCTGCGCTACAACGCGGCGTCCCAGTGTTTCGAGGCGCTGGTCGTCATGCATGAGGGCGGCGAGACGATCAAATACCCTACGGCACTACGCCTGCCGATCAACAGCGATTTCGGCTTCGTCGCCCAAAAGCTGGTGGCAGATGCAAAGAAACGGCGCAGGCAGGATGCAGCGCATCTCGTCTCCCGCACCGCTCGCGGCCAAAGCCGGCTGGCGCATCTGGGTGATCTCGCGCGCCAGCTAACCGACCGCATCAGCATCACCTCCGGTGCGCGCGCCGCTTGACCGCCAAGCCATTCGCGCGCAAAGAGGGGCCGTTTGTCCATAAGCAAAAGGCCGCCCCGAATGTCCAAGCCCTCTGATGACCGCCTGATCGTCGCCCTTGATGTGCCCAACGTCCTGCAGGGCCTCGAGCTGGTGGAGCAGATCGGCGACGCCGTTTCCTTCTATAAAATCGGGCTCGGAATGCTCACCGGTGGCGGGCTGGCCCTGGCCAATGAGCTCAAGCAGGATCACGGCAAGCGCATCTTCCTCGACATGAAGCTCTTTGATATCAGCGCCACAATTGAGGCCGCTGTTCGGGGCCTCGCGCAGTTCGACCTTGATTTCCTCACCGTCCATGGCGACCCCCATGTGGTCCGCGCCGCAAAGGAAGGCGCTGCGGGCACGGAGCTCAAAATTCTGGGCGTCACTATCCTGACCTCGCTGGACCGTGGTGATCTCGACGCCAGTTTGATGAAAGACGGCGCTGTGGACGCGCTTGTCATTGAACGCGCCGCCCATGCGTTTGAGGCCGGGGCGGACGGGGTCATCGCCTCCCCGCAAGAGGCCGCAGCCATTCGCGCGCTCCCCGAAAGCAAAGGCCGTCTCATCGTCACCCCCGGCGTGCGCCCACAAGGCGCGGCGCTTGGGGACCAGAAAAGGATCGCCACCCCCGCCGCAGCGATTGGCAATGGCGCTGATCACATCGTGGTTGGCCGCCCCGTCTGGCAGGCCCCCTCCCCCCGGCAAGCCGCAGAGGCGATTTTGGCCGAACTCAATTAATCCGCGTCCCGCCCAGATCGCTTTTGCAATCCTGCGGCGCATGGCCCGTATGGCTCAGCGCAACCACGCCGCAGGTCTTGCAGCGATATTCGGTAAAGCGGCCTTTCGTCTCGCCTGTCTTCTGCCATTTGCAGGATTTGCGCTTGGATTTTGGCTTTCCGATCTGCCCCGGCCCTGACGCGGCGGAGCCTTTGCGGGTAAAGGCCCAGAACGCGTAAAGCCCCAAGATCAAAAGTGCTATCGCAATGGCCATGGGCGTCCTCCCTCTCTGACCAAGTTTTGCGCGCAGATCGCGCAGAGACAAGAAAAAACGGCCCCCCAATCCGGGAGGCCGTTTAGCTATCTGGGGGAGGAAGACAGCGAGGAGAGGTTTAGCGCAC
>CAYLVP010000154.1:0-2621 GCA_964387155.1 uncultured Rhodobacterales bacterium
CGAGTGGAAGCGTATTGGTTTGTGCATTTTCCTGATGAGTAATTGGTCAGCAGCGACGCGGCGTTATACCCCTTCACCGCGTCGCTGTCGCAGGAACTGCAAGTCCTCTTGAAGCGCCGACTTCTCAGAAATTAAATTTCGTGTTACACTGAATGAATAGTTTTATTTGTTTGTGTGATTTATGTCGAAAATTCCCATTGAGCCGGAAACATCGATTGACCGCATTGGCGCTTTAGAAGAACGGCTCACGAACTTAATCGAGCGGGACAACCGTCTTGACGAGCTTTCCGACAAAATCAGTGTTCTCGCGGACCAAACCGATGCAGTGTCTAAGCGGCTCGCCAAGCTGGAGACGCCGTTCTGGAAGCGACCCACCATGGTCGGTGGCGCAACGGCTGTGTTGGGCCTCGTCGTAGGGTATGTGCTCTTTCCCTTTATTGCTTCCGATCCTGCCCTACCCAAATTTGTGCATCAGCATTTTCTGCACACGGACCGCGCAATCGCGGGGACATTGGGCCCAAGGGTCACGCAGGCAGTCAAGGAAAACTCGGACGACCCCGCGCTACAGGTTGGGCTTCGCGCGTTGATTAACGAGCATCTCGATAGCGATAAGGAGGCAGAGGCCCTCTTGGCTCAAACCGTCCGCGACAAGCAGGAGAACCTCTATCACGGATCGAAGCACTTTTTTGCGCGTGAGATAACCACCAAGTCGCTAGGCTGCCTGGTAAGCTACGACGCATACCTGCGCGAAAAGCTGTTTTGGGATGTCGCACCTAGCGAGCTCGACAAGCTTTGCGATGACGAACGGGAAGACGTAGAGCCTCTGGCGATCCGCGTGTTCGAGACCACCTCCTTGGTAATCCCATTCGCCGCAAGCGCAAATGACACTGTCGAGGTGCGGGTAGTCGTCCAAAGCACAACGGATGACGGCCAGGACACGGTCCTGTTGGATGCCTCGAAATATGTGCTGCTGACTGTGGATCAGGGAGATGACGAGATTGCTTTCGACGCGACCCGCCGCATCCCTGGGACCTCTACCGCCATGCTCAACATGTCCGGTCCAGATCGGCTGCGTAATGTCTCTCTGAGCCTCAACGACAAGGGCTACGAGAAGATGAACAGCGGCAACCCTTTGAGTCTCTCCGCAGTTGTCACAGTCAGGAAAGAGTAGCCATGCAATTTGCCAAATCCTTGATATGCAGCTTCGCGCTCGTCAGCTCGCCACTTGCAGCGCAAGAGCTTCCGATTCCAACCATCACACAAAACGTCTCTGGGGTGCCGGTCAATTTCAGCGGGCGCATGACTTTCACTGTGGGCGGCAATTGCCAGCGACTTGACACCAGCCTGTTTGTTGACCTGCGTGACCTCGCGGCAAAAACCACCCAGATTGTGCATACGGCCGGGGTCAATCGCAGCGCGTCTTGCGGCGAGACTGTGCGGCTGAATCAAGTCAACATGAACCGCAGCGGGACAGGTCTTGCCATCAAGGCAGATGGGTTCGTCTCAAAGCAGGAATGCGTGAAGACCAAAGTGCCCGAATTCAGGGGGCTCAAGGTCACAATGAAAACCCGGACGGTCGCCTCCAACACCTTTGCCACCAATACCAGCGTCCGAGCCGTGTTCATGCCCGAGGTGACCGATAGCGGACGTGCCCTGCACATGACGCTGTCCGGGACTCCAGAGCTGAGCGTCTCGAACGACGCCTACCGGTTCCTCTTGGATGCATTCAACTTGCGCGGAGGCGTGGAGGGCAAAATCAGGGACGCGGCCCAAAGCGCCCTCGCCGCCCCGCAGGCGACCGCCATCCTGCCCCCGGCCCTGACCCAATTTGGGCTGGTGATGAAGGATGCCCGGATTGTCGATGATGCCGGTAAGCTCGCGTTACGGGTAGACGCAACCGTGCCGGTCCCGCAAGCGCAGCTTCGTCAGGTAACCCGAACGCTAGGCCTTGCCAACCTATGTCGCTGACCGCAGCCCGTTGGATTTGGACGACCATCGGCCTGACTGTGTTTGTGGTGGCTTTCAACCTGTTCTCCGCCACTCAAAGCTGGGGCGCTAAGGTAGAGCTCCCGGTGCAGCTCAGCGTCTCATGGGATGATGCGCGCCCACTCGATGCAGCGCTGTTCGGCGCCTTCCTGATACCGTTTGGCATTCTGGTCCTGACCCGGATCGGCGTCTCCTACGCTGCCACACAGCGGCGCGACGGTGCGCGTTGGATGGCACGCGTCCCCACCGCCTTTCCCGGCATAGCATCAGAAAGCCGCGCCGGAGGATGGTTGGCCAGCTTGGCCCTTTTCAGCTTTGTGATTTTGCCAGCCTATGCATCCGGACATTTTGCCAGGAAAGTGTCCAAAGGGTTGATCTGTCGGCTTGATGGTCAATCCACGATAGTCGGTGAATTTTGGCAAGGCGGTGACGGAGAACGCTGGAGGCTGAGCACTGATTCAACTCACTGCGAAGGCGCGCAGTTCTACCCGTTGTGGGAGCCGTTGGCATGGTCGGTGCTTGCGATCGGCGCCACACTATCCATGTTGCATTTCCTGTGGCTCGTATTTTGCCCGCCCGCAAAGCGCCACGCCGGAGCGGCCCGCAAGATCGGTGAAATACTGCCACGCCACCCG
>CAYLVP010000155.1:0-2610 GCA_964387155.1 uncultured Rhodobacterales bacterium
AGGATGGGCAGCGCTTCCCGGATTTCGAAGGGCTCAGCGACACATGGGACGAGGGCGCGGAATATATCACCGTCTACCCCAATGTGCTGCTGGGCGCGCAGCGCGACCACGCTTTCGCCATCGTGCTGGAGCCGCGCGCCGTGAACGCGACCATCGAGCATATCCATCTCTATTACGCCGCCCCTGACGTCGATGCCGGGATGCGGGCCCAGAACACGGCACTCTGGAAACAGGTGTTTGAAGAGGACATCTTCGTGGTCGAGGGCATGCAAAAGGGCCGCTACGGGCCGGGCTTTGACGGCGGCCGGTTCAGCCCTGCGATGGACGGCCCGACCCATTGCTACCATGCCTGGGTGGCCGACCGGATACTGGCCCACCGGGCCGGACGCGCCCGTGCCGCAGGCTGATCCGACGCTGGATGGGAAGCTGCGCGCAGCCCATGAGGCTCAGGACGCTGAAACGCTCGTAACGCTCTATTGCGAGGCCGCAACGCAGGCAGGATGTGACGACGCGCGCGGCTTCTTTCTGACCCATGCCTATATCTATGCGTTGGAGCTGGGCGATGCGCGTGCAGCGCCGCTTAAAGCGCAGCTGATTGCCTTACGGCGGGAGCGCGCTTAGGCACCGGGGGGCGTGCCTGTCCCAATTCCCGGTCCCGCATCAAAATGATCCGGCCCTTCAGGGTCAGGGCGTCATCCTCGCCGCGTATCTCTTCGAGCACCTGAATTTGCGAGAAACACTCGCCATCCTCGCTGCGGAAGAAAAAACGCGAAATCTCTTCGCGGAATTCATCAAGCCAGGCGGGTGGGATCGTCACCTCCCCTACATGGCTGCACCCCGCCGCCTGTTTGGCCGGATGGAGCACCACGCGCGCGGGTATCTTGTCGCCCGAAGGCGTGCGAATGGCACCGCGTACAACCTGCTTGGCCCAGTCCTCCGACGGAGACACTGCGCGTTCCACGCCATGGCGCACGAATCTAAACTCATCGTAATCGAGTTTCTGCTTCAGCTGATCAGCTGTCACGTTTCCCTCACTCTCCCAAGAGCCCAGCTGCATTCTGGAACGCCACGGCCCCCTTGCCAAGCCACGACATCACGTAATCCACAAAAAACATTTCGATGGGGTGCTATGTCACCGCGCGACACGGAAATCCCCGATTATCGCGGAGGCCGCCTATCCAACCCGCGCGCCGAAAGAAAAAGGGGCACCCGAAGGTGCCCCGTAAGTTTCGCTGATCCCCGTCGTGCTTTGCAGAAGCGCGACGTCCAAGGACAGAGCGGAAATCCCCGATTTTCGCGGAGTCCGCCTATCCAACCCGCGCGCCAAAAGAAAAAGGGGCACCCGAAGGTGCCCCGTAAGTTTCGCTGATCAGGCTCATCGTTGTTACCGCCCGGTACTTTTCTGCCTGCGGCCTGATCCGCGTCAGGGGGCGAGCGCACCCGCCCCCGTGTCTCTCACAAAAATAGGCTTGCTATCGAAACCAATAGTCCCGCCAATCCCATCAATTCTCCTCTACTGAGAGGCTTTGCATCCAGAATGAGTGGGTTGCGCCTCAAGTGGTGAACCCAAGTCTTCTTCGGTTTGGAAGCGAGTAAGCGACCTACCGCCACGATTTCATCGATCGATTTCACCTTGAGGAACTCGAAGTCGCCATAGAGTTCTTCCAGCAATTTTCCTCTTATTGTGTTGTTGACCGCTCGGAAGTTAGCGACATCTTTTGCTATAAGCGGTACGTCAGCGCCACCCAGCTCACTGTCTCTAACTGTAAGCCCGTCCACGCCTTCGGCGTATACGCCGATCTTGTTTCCCCAGCCCGAGAAGTTGCTGATTACCAAGTCCTCTGGCTGAGCAACGTATCCGATATCTCTGCGGTCAAACTTAGCCATCTCAGCTACACCCGCTCGTACCGCCGCAGGTGTTGCACTTCATGCAGGTGCCGTTGCGCACCAGCGTGTAGTTGCCGCACTCGCCGCAGGCTTCGCCCTCGTAGCCTTGCATCTTGGCCTTGTCGCGCGCGCTCATTTCGACTGCGCCGACGCTGACTGCTGCGGTGCTGGTCGCCGCACCTGTTTCGGGCACCAGCGTTTGCAGCGCGGCCACCGGATCAGCGGAGCTGTCCAGCGCTGTCGCGCCTGTCATGCTTGCCTGCAGACCGCCCTGGAGCACTTGCAGCTCTTGCGGGACGCGTTTGCGCAGGTAGCCGGTGGAGCTGATCTGCTTGAGCACCTCAAGTGATTTGTTGGCCGCGTTCTCACCCAGCTCGGCGATGTTGACCTTGCCCTCATCCTCGCCACGGCCCAGATCGTCGAATGTCTCGCCGGTGGGTTTGACATGCGCCAGATCGGTGCGGTCCAGATAGCTGACAGCGAGTTCCCGGAAGATGTAGTCGAGCACCGAGGTCGCGTTCTTGATCGAGTCGTTGCCCTGCACCATGCCCGCAGGCTCAAACTTGGTGAAGGTGAAGGCGTCCACGAACTCCTCCAGCGGGACGCCGTATTGCAGACCGACAGAGACCGCGATGGCGAAGTTGTTCATCATCGCCCGGAAGCCCGCCCCTTCCTTGTGCATGTCGATGAAGATCTCGCCCAGCTGGCCGTCCTCATATTCGC
>CAYLVP010000156.1:0-2598 GCA_964387155.1 uncultured Rhodobacterales bacterium
GCAGCTAATCCCACTGGGCTCCAGCGTCAACTCCACCATCACTGTTCTAAAAATAGGCGATTGTATATTTGACAAACCCGCAGATTACGGGATTTAGATCGCACCCCGCCTAGGTCGCGCTAATCGTCTTTCTTGTCGTCCGGCTTCTGCTTAATCAGCTTACCTAGCTTCTCGTTGAACTTCGCTTCGTCGTCGTCTGTTTCTAGCTGGCGGGCGGCTTCTTTGAAGCGGTCGAGTTGGTCTTTGTCTGCATCTGTCATGCCGCCAGCCTTTCGACCACAGCGTCCAAATTCGAATAGGCGATAGTCGGCGCGCCTACGGTAAGTAACTCTAGCTCAGCTTGTGACCAATCTTCATCGTCATCGTATACGATGTGTTGAATTAGTCTGCCATGGCCCGCCCGTGAAACGTCTATATTGGCAACGATGCGACTTTTGATCGAAGTATCCTGATGCAATACTGGGTCTAAAATCAACCTATTCCTGTTTGGCAGTAGGAGTGCATTTTTAAACGTATAGCTCTTGTCTGTATCGCCGCGCAATGAAAGCGGCTCAGGCATAACAAGATCAGGGAATTTCGTTTTCAGATGGCGAGGCAGGGTTTCCACTATCGTCTCAGGCTTTGGTTTTGCCGCTTTGCCAGACAGCCATCTCGCTGCATCCAGACTAGCGGTCGCAAGGTAGGCTACCATATAGGGAAGTTCAGCAGATGAAACTCTTTCTGAGTAGATCCTGCCACCTTCAATACGCAATCCCTTCTTCGACAATACTGTCTTGAGGCCTTGAATCGCGTCTTCAATATCGCCGCCGCCGGAAGAAGCTTCCCAAGTAGCCGAGCCTTCATCAGACACGATCCAGCCATCTATCGCTGGCTGGACTGAGACAGACAGAAGCGAGCCTGATGGGAAAACGCAACTTGTCCGAACAAATGCACCCCGCTCTGTGCGAGCGACCTGCGGCCAATTTGCAAGTACTTCCATTACATCCTCAGCCATCAGAGAAGCTTCCTGATGTCAGGCCAGTCAGGATCATCAGTACCAGATGCCGTTATTCCGACCAGATCACAGAACACGCGAAATCCTTGGCGTATATTAGAGATTCCTGTTGGAATCTCAAGGGCATAAGGTAGCTTGCCATGAATCTTCCTAGGTGTTGAAAAACCACGGTTTTCAGCCCATGGATGATAATGAAAGGCCTCAATGGCCATCGGGAAGCCCATTGGTCGATTGGGACCGTTGATGTGCACCCCATCGGTCGTTGGCGCACAATCAAGACGAAATACGCACTCATTCAAGCCAACAACAAGAAATCGAAACTCCCTTGGATCAGTATCGAGATGAGCGTTAGCCTCAATTCGGAATCCAGCAGCAACACCACCTTCTGCCACTTGGCGTCTGAATTTCATCGTTCCTGACCGCTCGGACTCATACCACGCCCAATCCCCCTCAAGGGTCTTGGGCGCGTCAAAAAACTGATCTACGCGAATCCGAAGGTCATTGGTCATCCACGACTTTTAGCAGTTAGGCCCTTGATAAGTAAGCCGTTTGCCGACCACGCTGCGCAACGCAATCTCACCACGCGCCATATCGTCAATGCCATTCGCCACTCGGTGATTATACCTGAAATCAAACTCTGCTGCGTAGCGGTGCAGGTGTTGCTTGCCACAGTGCTGATACACACCCTTCATGCCGCGCTTAAAGATGCTGTAGAAGCCTTCCACGGTGTTTGTGTGGACCTCTGGATTTTCCCAGCTGACATACTCGCCGCTATTGTGCGTGACCGTTTGGTGATCCGCAGCAACGTCCATCAGCTTGTACTGGCGATATTCGTCAGTGAACATGCGGGCTTCGCGGCTCATGTTTTCAGTGATCGCCTGCGCCATGGTCGAGACTTTCAGATCATCCACGACAACTGACTTTGCGCGGCCAGTATCGCGATCAACGAGCGTCATCATCTTCATTTTGTGAGCACCGCCGCGCGCGGTTTTGGACTTTTTGCGGTCCGGCTCTTTGCCAATGAAGGTTTCATCGACCTCAACAATGCCGCCACCAGAGCCGAAAGGGACGGCCAGTTCGCCAGAGCGCATGCACTCGCGGATGCGGTGGGTCAGGAACCACGCGCTCTTGTAGGTGATACCCAGAACGCGGTGAAGCTGGTGGCTGCTGATACCCTTCTTACTGGATACCATCAGGTGAATGGCTTGCAGCCAAAGATGAAGCGGTAGGTGGCTTTCCTCAAAGATAGTGCCTTTGCGCACGGTGAATTGCTTGCGGCACTCGCGGCACTTCCAAAGGCCGTGACGTTCTTTGCCTTCCGGGTTCTTCTTGCTGGGCTTGGT
The DNA here is from genome assembly GCA_964387155.1 of uncultured Rhodobacterales bacterium. Classification (GTDB taxonomy): domain Bacteria; phylum Pseudomonadota; class Alphaproteobacteria; order Rhodobacterales; family Rhodobacteraceae; genus Litoreibacter. The sequence continues at coordinate 2,338 of CAYLVP010000156.1, forward strand.
GCGGACGCCCTCAAGGCGATAAGCGCGGCTCACAACGCCACAGTGCGGGCATACCGGGCCATCCTGCCACAGCATAGACTCTACGTGTTCAAACGCAGCGGCTTCATCGTGCATATATTTTGCGGACAGTACGGACATTGTGATAACCTCTAACTTCTTAAGTTAAATATAGGTTCTCACTCTGGGTTTGTCAAATATACAATCGCCTAAAAATATCCGCCCCGCAGGGCCGCTATGCCACTGCTATACCCCGGCGGCTGC
>CAYLVP010000157.1:0-2596 GCA_964387155.1 uncultured Rhodobacterales bacterium
GATGGGGCAGCATGGTCTGGGCGCATTCTGTTAGTCAAGCTCACAACGGCACAGAGCGAGGCCAAGATCAAACGCCTGCGTCAGGTCAGACGGAAGTCGATGCACCGCTGCGGCCATATTTGATCCCGGGACAGGTTGGGGCTATCGAAACCGCACGGGACCGACGATGGCGTCGTCGCTGAGCGGATTGCGTTCAGAGCGCCCCACCCCAACCATCCTGAACGCCGGGATCCTGCTTTGCCGCTTTGCGGTGGGGGAAGGTGCAACCGGATCACAGGGCGCTCCTCATCAGCAAAAGCGGCCTGAACAGGAGTGAACCGATGGACGGACCATCCACATTTGGCGTCGCAGGCCAGCGACCCGACTTTTACCGGGTAGCAGAATGCCCCGACGGGCAGGAGATCGGGTTGACCAATATCTGTGCCGTCTCCCTATTAGGTTGACGCCCCCAGCAGCATCGGGAACCAGTCTGTCCGAAGGCGCTGACCTGCCGTCATGTCATGGCCCGGAAACGGGGGTGACGTGGGCCCAGGGCGTTCAACGTAGCGTGCGTCATCACCCAACAGGCGCAGCGAGAACGCGCGGCGGCGTGTGTCGCTGTCGTTGCCGCGCGCGCCATGCAGGGTTTTGTAGTTGAACGCGACGGCGTCGCCCGGCTCCATCTCATATTCGCGGATGTCCATGCCCTCGGCTTCAGGATCGGGGACAGGCCTGTAGTCATCCGCGTTGGGATAGAAACTGGTTTCGGCCAACCAGCGCGTGGGCAGCACCGCCTTATCCCACAGATGCGAACCGGCGACACAGCGCAAGGACGCGTCGCGCACTGGGTCAAGAGGCGACCAGAAGCTGACGGTTTGCTGACCTTCGACAAAGTAATAGGGGGCGTCTTGATGCCACGGGGTCGGCTTTGACGTGCCCGGCTCTTTGACCAACACATGATCGTGGAACAATTGGACGGTCTGTGACCCCATGAGCTCAGCCGCCACAACCGCAGCAGGTGAGGTTTGGATGGTCGCCTGAAATTCGGGGATGCGGGTCCAGTTGCAATAGTCATCAAAGAACCTGCCACCCTCCCCCTCTTTGAGGTTCTCGGCGGCATAGGGCCCGGGCTCAGCCATGTTGCGGGCAACACCCTCCCGAAGCTGGGTGACGTGGTCCTTGAACAGACCTTTGACAAGGACAACGCCGTCGCGGGCATAGGCGTCGATATGGTCTTGCGTCAGAAGGGGGTGGGGCATGCGGGTTGTCTTTCGAAATGGGCGGGTCGGATCGGCCTATTCCGCCATCTGGCGGTCGACCTGCTGTTCTTCGTTGATCATAGCCTGCAACTGACGGCGGAACCGCAACTGCCCGCCATCAATAGGCAGGTCGATATGAGGTGACGTCTTGTTGGCCATACCGATCTGAACAGCGTTCAGAACCGCGCGGTCCTCTTCAAAGGCGTGCTGCACATCCTCTGACATCATTTTCGACAGCCCCTCATCGTCTGGTCGGATATTGCGCAGCTGGAACCAGTAATACCGCGTGCGACCCTCATCAGTCGGCGTCATGAAATTGTAGCTGTCCATGATGAAGGTGTTCTCGTGCAGCGGCCCGTTGGGGCCACCCGTTCCTGCGGGCGTGAAGACGGCCTTGATGAGCGCATGGGACGGGTAGCGCACCTCGTAATGCTGCAGGCGGTCGCAATTGCCTTCGAATTCAACGATCTTCTTGTAAAACGGCGCGGGCTCATGATCCATCATCCAGCGATGCACAATAACGCCGTCATCGGTCTTGGTGATCCGCAGCGGCGTGTCTTTCGCGGCGTCAGTGGCGAAGCTGGATTGGTGCACCCAAGCGACATGGGTTGGGTCCAGAAGGTTGTCGCACATCAAAAGATAGTTGCAATCCAGCTCCATCGCGGCACCGCAATTGATGCCCCAGCCCGGATTATCGTAGTTTTCAATCTCGAAGATGTCTTCCGCGTCGGCCAAGGCCGGATTGCCCATCCATATCCAGACCAACCCGTATTTTTCATGCAACGGGTAGGCATGCACTTTGGCATTGGATGGGATGTTGCCCGTGCCCGGCGCCCAGACGCATTGCCCCGCGCAATTGAAGGTCAGGCCATGATAGCCGCATTCCAGCGTGTCCCCTTTGATCCGCCCTTTTGACAGCGGCAGCTTGCGGTGTGGGCAGGCATCTTCGAGCCCGACCAGATCGCCCGCTTGCGTGCGGAACACGCAGACCTTTTCGCCCAGGACCATGATCTGCTGTAGCTCGCGCGTGATCTCATGTTCCCATGCGGCGACGTACCAAGCGTTCTTCAAAAACAAGACTGTGTCTCCTCAATCAGCGGCCCGGGATGCGCGGCCATCCCAAACCGTCCTCGCGCCCACAGTCCATCGCCTTGATGAGAGCTTTATCCCAGCGGCTTGGGCAACAACAAGGGCCGGCAGATGGAACGCCAGCCCAGTCTGACAAATGGCCTCGCAGCGCGCCTGCGGCATGACCAATAGATCAGCTCCAAATGCAGCAACAACTGGCATTGATAGAATTTGACGGCACGCGGAGATCAGAAAAGAGACTGAGTTTCTTGGGCGAAAAAACGACGACG
>CAYLVP010000158.1:0-2453 GCA_964387155.1 uncultured Rhodobacterales bacterium
AGGCCCCCGAAGAGGGGACAAAACCGCAAATGCTGACCGCTGCGCGTGAAGGCGGGCCGGACAATCTTAAACTTATCAAAGGGGTGGGCCCCAAGCTTGAAGCGCTTTTGCACAGGCTCGGCGTGTTCCATTTCGACCAAGTGGCAAGCTGGCAGGACGCCGAAATTGCCTGGGTCGACGACAATCTCGAAGGATTCAAAGGTCGCGTAAGCCGCGACAATTGGGTAGCTCAAGCAAAGACTCTCGCCGAAGGGGGCAGCACTGAGTTTTCAAGCCGCGTCAAGAAAGGCGGCGTTTACTAATGCTAGGTTCTAGCGGACAGGGAGATTTGATATGAACCGGACTGGATCAACGAATGTGAGTTTAACCTTTTGCGCGGTCATTGGGCTGTTTCTGGGCGCGCTTGTCACCGGGCTGCTGATGGTTGTCGGCGACTGGGATTTTCTGCCCGCAGCGGCGGTCGGATGCCTGTTCCTGATCCTGGCGATCTTGTTGCTGCCGCTGATCTTTATCAAGCGTGACGGCACTGACGTGCCATACGGCGCGCCTGTCACGGGCGACGAGGCGGGCTCTGCGCCGACGGCAGCTGAAAGTGCGGCACATACAATGGCCGAGCCTGCGCCGACCGCATCCGCGGGCGCGGCCACGTCCAGCGCCGCTGCGGCAACAGCCGCGCCAACAAGCGCGTCTGCTGCTGCTGTCACGCCATCGGCTGCCCTGGCGGGCGAGGCCGAACTGGCAGGTCGCAAGGGCGAGTGGAAATATGAAGGCGACGCGGATGCCGATGCCAAGGCAAAGGCGGATGCCGCTGCCGCAAAAGCGGCCGCAGACGCCAAAGCCAAGGCAGATGCTGCCGCAGCAAAAGCGGCTGCTGACAAGGCCGCCGCCGAGAAGGCAGCCGCGGAAAAAGCGGGCGCAATGGACTATGATGGCGACGGCGTGGTTGAAGGCGCCAATGAGGGCACCCGCCCCGAAGCGCTGGACGGGCCGCGCGGCGGCAAGGCCGATGACCTCAAGCAGATCAAGGGCGTCGGTCCGAAGATGGAAAAGCTGTGCAACAGCCTGGGCTTCTATCATTTCGACCAGATCGCCAGTTGGACGCCGGACGAGGTGGCCTGGGTGGACGCAAACCTGGAAGGCTTCAAGGGCCGCGTGACCCGTGACACTTGGGTCGATCAGGCCAAGGTTCTGGCCGAAGGGGGAACGACCGAGTTCTCCAAGAAGGTGAAAAAGGGCGGGGTCTATTGATCCTGTCCGCAACGCCGCGCAGAGCCTGATCACGGATGGGCTCTGGCAAGAATGAGGGGAACCGGCAAGGGCAGCGCTTGGCGCTGCTTATTGCCGGAACCGCCCTGGCCTATATCGGCGTCCAGGTAGCCGGGGCGTCATTTGGCTGGTCCACAAGGACCATGGGCTTTTTTGATCTGGCGGCCTTGGCCGTCTTTGGATGGGCGCTGGTGAGCGCATTTGTAATTTGGCGCAAGCGCCAGGATGACAGCTAAGGGACGAGAAGCGATGCTCGCAGACAAGGACCGGATTTTCACCAACCTCTATGGGATGCATGACCGCTCCCTAGCGGGCGCGCAAAAGCGCGGCCATTGGGACGGGACGGCTGCGATCATCAAGCGGGGCCGCGACAAGATCATCGACGAGATGAAGGCCAGCGGATTGCGCGGGCGCGGCGGAGCCGGCTTCCCCACGGGGCTGAAATGGTCCTTCATGCCGAAGGAAAGCGACGGGCGGCCGTCCTATCTTGTGGTCAATGCCGACGAGTCGGAGCCCGGCACCTGCAAAGACCGCGAGATCATGCGCCACGACCCGCACACGCTGATTGAGGGCTGCCTGATTGCCAGCTTCGCGATGAATGCGCATGCCTGCTACATCTACATTCGCGGCGAATATATCCGCGAGAAGGAGGCGCTGCAAAACGCCATCGACGAATGCTACGAGGCCGGTCTGGTCGGCCCCAACGCCGCCAAATCCGGCTGGGATTTCGACATCTACCTGCATCACGGCGCGGGCGCCTATATCTGTGGCGAAGAAACCGCGCTGCTGGAAAGCCTTGAGGGCAAGAAGGGCATGCCACGGATGAAGCCTCCGTTTCCGGCAGGCGCAGGCCTCTATGGCTGCCCGACCACCGTGAACAATGTGGAATCCATCGCCGTCGTGCCCACCATCCTGCGCCGTGGCGGGGACTGGTTTGCGGGCTTCGGACGCCCCAACAACACCGGCACCAAGCTCTTTGCGATCTCGGGCCATGTGAACAACCCATGCGTTGTGGAAGAGGCGATGAGCATCTCCTTTGAAGAGCTGATCGACAAGCATTGCGGCGGCATTCGCGGTGGTTGGGGCAACCTCAAGGCGGTGATCCCCGGCGGCTCCTCGGTGCCCTGCGTGCGCGGTGAGAATATGAAAGACGCGATCATGGATTTCGATTACCTGCGCAATGATTT
>CAYLVP010000159.1:0-2234 GCA_964387155.1 uncultured Rhodobacterales bacterium
GCGCTTCTTCGCTTACCTGTCCTTCTTCACCTTCGCCATGCTGATGCTGGTGACAGCCGACAACCTCGTACAGATGTTCTTTGGCTGGGAGGGCGTGGGCGTCGCCTCTTACCTTTTAATCGGGTTCTACTACAAAAAGCCCTCTGCCAATGCCGCTGCGATCAAGGCCTTTGTTGTCAACCGGGTCGGTGATTTCGGCTTTGCGCTGGGCATCTTCGGGCTGTTCCTGCTGGCCGACAGCATCAATTTCGACGACATCTTTGCCGCAGTGCCGACCATCGCGGAGACGCAGATTGAATTCCTCTGGACCGAGTGGAACGCGGCCAACCTGCTGGCCTTCCTTCTGTTCATCGGCGCGATGGGCAAATCGGCGCAGCTGATCCTGCACACATGGCTGCCTGACGCGATGGAAGGCCCGACGCCTGTGTCGGCCCTGATCCACGCAGCGACGATGGTGACGGCGGGTGTTTTCCTGGTTTGCCGTATGTCGCCTTTGATGGAATATGCCCCTGCAGCCCAGATGTTCATCATCACGCTTGGAGCGACATCAAACGCGTCATCGCCTATTCGACCTGTTCGCAGCTGGGCTACATGTTTGTGGCCGCAGGTGTAGGTGTCTATTCGGTCGCGATGTTCCACCTGCTGACCCATGCCTTCTTCAAGGCGATGCTCTTCCTCGGCGCAGGCTCGGTCATCCACGCAATGCATCACGAGCAGGACATGCGCAACTATGGCGGGCTGCGTCATAAGATACCGAAAACCTTCTGGGCGATGATGATCGGCACGCTGGCCATCACCGGTGTCGGCATCCCGCTGCTTTATATCGGCTTCCCTGTAGGCTTCGCAGGCTTCGTGTCCAAAGATGCGATTATCGAGAGCGCCTATGCGCACACGCCGATGGGATTTGCTTTCTGGATGCTGGTCATCGCGGCGCTCTTCACCAGTTTCTACAGCTGGCGGTTGATGTTCCTAACCTTCTACGGCACCCCGCGCGGCGACAAACACACGCATGACCACGCACATGAAAGCCCTGCCACTATGCTGACCCCGTTGGCGGTGCTGGCTGTCGGTGCGATCTTCTCGGGGATGGTGTTCTACAAACCGTTCTTTGGCTCCGACGAAAGCGTCGGCAAATTCTTCGGCTATATTGACGCCGAGAAACACGCCATCGTCGCGCCTCTGGCCACCCCGGCCCATGCGGCTGACGAGAAAACGGACGACCATAAAGACCGCCCCGCCCAAGTGCCGGGCGAGGGGGCCATCTACCATGCGCCCGACAACCACGTTTTGCATGACGCGCATTATGTGCCGAACTGGGTGAAGCTCTCGCCTTTCGTCGTGATGCTGATTGGCTTCTTCACCGCGTGGCTGTTCTACATCAAGAATCCGAGCCTGCCCGGGCGTCTCGCACGCAACCAGCGGCCGCTTTACAACTTCCTGCTGAACAAGTGGTATTTCGACGAGATATACGACCTCCTCTTTGTGCGGCCCGCGAAATGGCTGGGCGGCTTCCTGTGGAAGCGCGGCGACGGCGATATTATTGACGGCTCGATCAACGGGCTGGCCATGGGCATCGTACCCTTCTTCACAAGGCTGGCGGGCCGGGCGCAGTCGGGCTTCATGTTCCACTACGCCTTCGCCATGGTCATCGGGGTGGTGGTGCTGATCACCTACTTCACGATTGCCGGGGGGGCTGAATAATGCTGGACTCCTTGCTTTCCATCATCACTTTCATCCCGCTTCTGGGGGCGGTCATTCTGGCCCTGTTCCTGCGCGGTGATGACGAGGCCGCGCAGCGCAATGCCAAATGGCTGGCGCTTATCGCCACGACGGCGACTTTCATCGTCTCGATCTTCCTCTATACCGGGTTTGATCCGGCCAATACCGGGTTCCAGTTCGTGGAAGAGCGGGACTGGATCCTTGGCTTCAAATACAATATGGGCGTGGACGGGATCAGCGTGCTTTTCGTGCTGCTGACGACTTTCCTGATGCCGCTGGTGATTGCCTCCTGCTGGGATGTGAAGCACCGGGTGAAGGATTACATGATTGCCTTCCTCGTGCTGGAGACGCTGATGATCGGCGTGTTCTGCGCGCTGGACCTGATCCTGTTCTATCTGTTCTTCGAGGCAGGCCTGATCCCGATGTTCCTGATCATCGGCATCTGGGGCGGGGCGAACCGCATCTATGCGTCGTTTAAGTTCTTCCTCTACACGCTGCTAGGCTCTGTCCTGATG
>CAYLVP010000160.1:0-2152 GCA_964387155.1 uncultured Rhodobacterales bacterium
GCACAGGTCTGCGCGTGGAGCGGTTTCACCCTCTCGAAATCCTGCTGGCCCTCGCAGCCCTCACCCTCTTTATCGCCTCCTCTATCGGGGTGTTCCCCTTCGATCCTTACCGGCTCGGTTACGGGGTTCTGGTCCCGGCTATTGTCAGTCTTTGCCTCGTGATGTGGGCCGTGCTGCGCCATCACTGGCTGATCCTGATCGCGATCCTCGCCGCACAAACGCTCTGGGTGTGGGGGGTCTATGGCAACAATTTCTTTGACCACCTGTTTCACGCGCTGATTGTCCCTTGCTGCGCTATTTGGCTGGTGTCCTGGGCGGTGAAGTCGGTTTGGGGGCGTCGCTATGCGCCTGCCTGACGCGATAACCCAACGCCCTCTATCCAGATCAGTGACGATGCGGTGGTTGGCTTCATGACCGCAGCCATCGCTGGTTTCACGCTGGGCTTCTCCCTCATCCTCGCCATTGGCTCGCAAAACGCGTTTGTGCTGCGGCAGGGGCTTCGGCGCGCCCATGTCTTGGCTGTGGTGCTGACCTGCGCGGTCTCAGACGCGCTGCTGATCGCGGCGGGTGTCGGCGGGTTTGGCAGGCTCACTGAGCTTGCGCCTTGGTTCGCGCCCGCTATGCGCTACGGGGGAGCCGCATTTTTGATCATCTACGGGCTGATTTCCTTCCGCTCGGCCTGGCGCGGGAATACCGGGTTGCAGGCGGACGGGCAGGGGGCGGGCTCGCTCAAAACCGCTATTCTGACCTGCCTTGCGCTGACCTGGCTGAACCCGCATGTCTATCTGGACACGGTGGTGCTGTTGGGATCGATCTCGGCGCAATATCCGGGGCAAAGGCTGCAATTCGGGGCGGGCGCTGTCTGTGCTTCGTTCATCTTCTTCTTCTCACTGGGGTTCGGGGCGAGGTTGCTCGCGCCGTTCTTCGCCAAGCCGCGCGCCTGGCAGGTGCTGGACGTGGTTGTGGGGCTGACCATGTGGGCCATTGCGGCAAGTTTGCTTTTTGGCCATTGAGCCGCTTTGCCCTTGCACCCCCCGGCGCGGCGCTATCTGAATACCGCCTATGGATGTGCACAAACAAAACCCGCTGCTGGGCGTTTTCTGGATGCTGGTCACAGGCGTTCTGTTTGTGGGGGTCACGGCGGTGGTCAAATATGTGGGCGACGGCTTGCCCGCGGCCGAGGCGGCCTTCCTGCGCTACCTTCTGGGCCTTGTCTTCCTGATCCCGATGATCCCGGCCATGCGGGCGGCCACGCTTACCCCGCGCATCTACAAGGTCTTTGCCTTCCGAGGCGTCGTGCATTCGGTGGGGGTGACGCTGTGGTTTTACGCGATGACGCGGATTTCCATCGCGGAAGTCACCTCGATGAACTACCTCAACCCGATCTATGTGACGGTGGCCGCGGCGATTTTTCTGGGCGAAAAGCTGGCCTTCTGGCGCATCCTTGCCGTTCTTGCAGCCTTTATCGGGGCGATGATCATCCTGCGGCCCGGCTTCCGGGAGCTCAATTCCGGCCATATCGCGATGCTCTTTGCGGCTGTGCTCTTTGCCGGGTCTTACCTGAGCGCCAAGGTGATGGCCGATGAGGTCAGCCCGTCGGTGGTGGTGTTCATGCTGTCGGTCACTGTGACGATCGGGCTTGCGCCGATGGCGTTTGCCGTCTGGGTCCCGCCCACATGGGCGCAGATTGGCTGGATGTTCGTGCTGGCCGCTTTGGCAACGGGGGGGCATTACACGATGACGCTGGCCTTCGCCTGCGCGCCGCTTACGGTGACGCAGCCCGTCTATTTTCTGCAGCTTGTCTGGGCCGTTCTGCTGGGCTGGCTGGTTTTTGACGAGGCGGTGGATTTCTATGTGATCCTGGGCGGCATTGTCATCGTGGGTGCGGTCAGTTTCATCACGTGGCGCGAACATGTGCTCAAGCGCCGGGCGGTGACGCCTGCGCCCTCGGCCACCAAAGTATAGCGCGCAAGACGCAGGAGCGGATCGCCCATGCCACAGCCAAATATCCTGATCATCATGGTCGACCAGCTTAACGGCACGCTCTTCCCGGACGGTCCCGCCGATTGGCTGCATGCGCCCAATCTCAAGACACTCGCCGCGCGCTCCACCCGGTTCCAGAACGCCTATACCGCCTCGCCGCTCTGCGCGC
>CAYLVP010000161.1:0-2087 GCA_964387155.1 uncultured Rhodobacterales bacterium
CAAGCCAATACAGGGGAGCCCTGCCGTATTTGCTTTGCTCAACAAAAAACGTCTCTCGCTTCTGCGAGACGTTGCTGGGCTTTCTCTACGCCGCGACGTGTTCGTTGAAGAACGCTATGGTACGATCCCAGGCGAGGGTCGCGGCCTCCTCGTCGTAGCGGGGCGTGGTGTCATTGTGGAAGCCGTGGTTTACGTCGGGGTAGAAATGCACGCTGAACTCTTTCTGGTTGGCCTTCAGCGCCTCGGAATAGGCGAACCACCCTTCGTTGATCCGGTCGTCCAGCCCTGCATATTGGATCATCAGCGGCGCTTCGATGCCCGGCACATCCTCTGCGGCGGGCTGGCGTCCGTAGAACGGGACAGAGGCCGCGAGATCGGGATAGGCCACGGCCAGCGCGTTGCACACGCCGCCGCCATAGCAGAACCCCACCGCGCCGACCTTGCCGGTCGTGTCGTCATGGTCGCGCAGGAATTCGAAGGCGGCAAAGAAATCCTCCATCAGCTTGGCGCGGTCGAGGGAGCGTTGCATCTCCCGCCCCTCCTCGTCAGTGCCCGGATAGCCGCCGAGCGGGCTGAGCCCATCGGGCCCAATCGCCAGAAACCCGGCCTTGGCGGCGCGGCGCACGACATCTTCGATATAAGGGTTCAGTCCGCGGTTCTCATGGACCACCAGCACGGCGGGCAGTTTGCCCGTGGCCCCGGCAGGTTTGGCCATCAACGCATTGATCGTCCCGTGGCCATTGGGGCTGTCATAGGTGATGCGGGCGGTCTCGATCGCCGGGTCATCAGGCGGGACCTGCTGCGCCAGCGCATAATCAGGCTTGAGCTGATCGAGCAACATCGCCCCCGTCACCCCAGCCGCCGCGTATTTGCCCGCCTGGGTCATGAACTGACGCTTGGAGATCTTGCCATGCACGTAGCCATCGAAAATTTCGAGGATACGCTGGTCGAAATCGGAGGCTTTCTTGCGTGGGGTCGTGGACATGTCTTTGGGCTCCCTGTGAGAGGTTTTGCGAAATGTCCCTTTGGCTGGTTGGAAGTGTAGCGCGGTTTGGGGGCGCTGTCTGGAGGGTTTGGAAAAAGTGATCGGGGGGGGGAGGGATGAGGTCGCCTTGGAAGCTGTCCAGTGGGCAGTTCTAGGCTGCAACTAACGGAGCCCCGGTGGACAGGTTTGATGTGCACAACAGCGACAAGACCAAATAAGCCGTGCCGCTTGATTGTATGCGTTTGCTACCGTCGTGCAAGGTGCTGTCGTCTAGATGGCAAAAAACATAGTGACGACTTCAATGATAGACCTAATGAATGCGATCAGTAATGCCAAGATTATTGTCGAAATATTGTTTCGGACAACTGCGCCGAATTGCGCGGCCGTTGACTTCTCATGAGCATAAAATATCACCCCAAGGCAGCAAATTGCCACCGAATTGAACGTTGCCAATGCAACTTCAAGATAGAGGGGACCTCGCGGAACAAACGCTGCTACCGATTGACCAATGGGAGACGTTCCAGCCTTCCAAGAGCCGTAGTCAACTCCCGCAAATATTAGTGCTGCAAGAATTGCTGCGAGCACTGAGATAGTGATCGATTTCGGCAATGCTACTCGTCGTTTTTTGGAATCTCGTTCATAAGGGAAAACGAGACTACACCCCCTATAAGCCCAGCCATGCCTGCGATTGCGAGCTTAGCCGGAACGTCGATTGGGGGTACCGAAGTGATAGCGGAAGCGAATGCACCTGACGTACATAGAAGCGAAGTCATAAGAACGCTTGCGACTTCAAATTTTCGTCCACGCGCCGATTGGTTGGCTTTTCGGCCTTGGGCTTTGGCCATAAAAAAACGATTTGGACGATCATGATCGTCTTTGCCGTGTTTCATGTGGTTCATGCCCTCACCTGCCCCAATTTAACGATACCGAAAATTAATTAAAATTAAAGAAAAAAGTCCAGAATTGGGCCCTTCACAGCGACTTTTCTCGGCAGAAGGACCCAAAAAAGCTCATTACCCCTTCTCCTCGATGATCTCGACCATGTGAGGGATCTTGTTGATCATGCCGCGCACGGAAGGGGTGTCTTCCAGCTCGCGGGTGC
>CAYLVP010000162.1:0-2077 GCA_964387155.1 uncultured Rhodobacterales bacterium
CCTTGGGCGACGACGCAGTCGGCGCAAAAGCCTAGCCCAAAACCGCGCCCGGGTTCATGATGCCATTCGGATCAAGCGCCGCTTTGATCGCCCGCATCGCGGCCAGTTTTGCCGGATCGCCATATTTGCGCAAATCCCCAACCTTCAACCGCCCAATGCCATGCTCTGCCGAAACCGAGCCGCCCAGCTTATGGGTCAGGTCGTGGACGAGTTCTTTCACCCTGGGCCGCTCGGCTTCGTAATCCGCGCGGGTTTGGCCCTGCGGCGGGAAGACGTTGTAATGCAGATTGCCGTCGCCCACATGGCCGAAACAGTTGATCCGAAAATCACCCAGCGCGGCCAGGCTCTGCCCACCGGCTTGAATGAATGCGGGGATTTGGGAAAGCGGCACCGATATGTCGTGGGACGAGACCGACCCAATGCGCCGGTTTGCCTCTGGGATGCTCTCGCGAATCTGCCAAAACGCGTCGCGTTGCGCCAGCGATTGTGCGATCACGCCGTCGCTCACCAGCCCCCGGGCGAAACCATCGGCAAACAGCCCCTCAAGGGCCGCATCGGGTGTCGTGTCTCCGAAACAGCCCAAATCGATCAGAACCATCCATTCCGGTAACGGGTCAAACGGCACTTTTACCTCTGGGCCAACCTCAGCTAGAAAGTCCAGCCCCATCCGGCCAATCAATTCAAATGCGGACACCTGGCCACCCAGCCGCTCGCCCGCCAGTGCCAGCAAATCCAAAGCGGCCTGCGGGCTTGGCACCACCATAAGCGCCGCGCCCCGGGCGGCGGGGCGCGGGAACAGCCGCAGGCTGGCCGCTGTTATGATGCCGAGCGTGCCCTCGGCACCGATCAACAAATGCCGCAGGTCGTAACCCGTATTGTTCTTGCGCAGCGGCGTCAGCCCGTTCCAGATGCCGCCTGATGGCAAAACCGCTTCAAGCCCGAGGCACAGGTCACGCATATTGCCATAACGCAGCACATTCACCCCGCCCGCGTTGGTCGCCAAATTGCCGCCTATCCGGGCCGATCCCTGGCTCGCCAAGCTCAACGGAAACAGCCTGCCCGCCTCTTCGGCTGCCTCCTGCACCGATTGCAGCACCGCCCCTGCTTCGCAGATCAACACGTTTTCCACCGGATTCACATCGCGGATCGCACCCATGCGTTCCATCGACAAGATCACTGGCGTCGGCCCCTCCGGCGCCACCTGCCCACCGACAAGGCCGGTCCCGCCGCCATAGGGGATGACTCCGACCCGTGCGGCATTGCAGGCCTGCACGATCACCGATACCTCCTGCGCGTTGCCGGGTGCCAGAAGCAGGGCATCGCCGCCCTTGTAGCGGCCACGTGGCTCTTCGAGGTAAGCGGGGGTGAGGTCGCGAAAAACCTCTTTCGGCAGGCTGGCGGCAAGCTGCTGGCGCAGCGCGTCTGAGACAGGGTTCAACATGCGCGTCAGATAGGCCCTGCGCGCAACCAGATGCAACGGCTAGTCGGCGCGTGACGCAAAATATGCCGGTTTCAAAACCATAATTGTCGGGCGTTTGGGAAGGTTGCGCAGGGACAGCTCGACAAAGCTGCTGTCAGGTTCGACAACATCAAATTCGTCCGACATCCCCCTTAGAAAGCTGTCGAGCGAGCTGCGCGCAAACCAGTGCATCGGGATGACAACGGATGATCTGAGCCTTTTGAGCACCCGCATCATGGTAGGCGTATCAAGCGACAGCCCGCCATCCACCGCAGCCATCACCACGTCGAGCCGCCCGATCGCGGCATATTGCGCAGGGTCCGGCTCATGATGGAGATGGCCCAAATGCCCCACGCAAAGCCCGGCAACCTCAAAAATAAAGATCGAGTTGCCGTTTGTCTCGACACCGGCATCATAGCGCGAGCGGATATCGGTGGGCACGTTGCGCACCAGCATTTCACCCAGGTCGAGATGGTGATCCGCCTTGCCCCCCTGTTTCCAGCCGGGCAGGACATGCGGAATGGCCGGGTCCGGGTTGGCCGTCCAATGGCTGGAATGGGCATGGTTCATCGTGACCACATCAGGCACCAGATCCACACCGCCCGTATAGCCGACATA
>CAYLVP010000163.1:0-2005 GCA_964387155.1 uncultured Rhodobacterales bacterium
CCGCGCCTGTTGCCAGCCGCGCGGTGCGCTCTTACCGCACCGTTTCAGCCTTACCCCTGCATGCAGGGGCGGTTTCTTCTCTGTGGCGCTGTCCCTGGGGTTGCCCCCGCCGGGCGTTACCCGGCACCGTTTCTTCATGGAGTCCGGACTTTCCTAGACAGTTTGTTTTGCGAAGCAAAATCAAACTGAGTGCGACAGGCGGGTTTCCCGCCGAGAGGCACCCCTCTCAATTTTCTTTGCAAACCAAAGCCGCCTCGACCATCCAGCCATCCGCGCGAGCCCGTCTCTATGAGGTCAGCCCGTGGCGGTCAACGGGGAAGCGTCGGGCAAGATCGCGCGCCATCCCCGCATCAACGGCATCAAGCGGGCCGTCATGGCCGAAGCGAAACCGCAGCCGGAAGGCCGCAAGCCGCGCCGCGTCCGTGATCTCGCGGCTATAGCCAAAGGCGCAGGCGTCGGCGTGGAACCCGTCGTGGAAATCGTCCGGCGCGGCCTGCCCCTGAACCGCATCAGGCCCAGGCCAGACCGCCAGCCCGCCCCGCGCCAGCCTCTGCCAGTCAAAGCGCCGTCCCGGGTCAATCTTGCGCCCCGGCGCCAAGTCGGAATGGGCAATCACCCGCTCCGGTGCGATCGCCCAACGCCGCATGATCCCTGCCAGAAGCTCTTCGAGGCTGTCCATCAAGGGGGCTGCAAAGGGCGACACCCCGTCATTGGCCAGCTCAATCCCGATGGAGCGGGAATTGACATCCACCACATCCCCCCAACGCCCCGCGCCTGCATGCCAGGCGCGGCTCTCTTCTGCGACAAGCGACATGACCTCACCGCTCTCGGCAATCAGATAATGGGCGGACACCTCTGTTTCAGGGTTGCGCAAGGTCCGGCACGCGGCCTCAGCGCTTTGCATCGCGGTGTAATGCACCACAATGATATCGGGCAGCGCGCCATCCTTCCGCGCGCCGAAATTGGGCGAAGGGTGGGTTAATGCCGCCAAAGGGTCAGCCTAGCCAGAAAACATAGAAGGCCAAGGGATCAGCCGCGCACCAGCTGGCGGTATTTCGTGGGATCCCAATGGCAGGCATAGCCGTCGCCGTCAAAATCCAGCTTCAGCCTGTCGCGCCGGGGCCCGCCCGCTTTCAGAAACGCATCCTGCGCCAGCTCGTCAGAGACAAATTGCGCGCAATTCTCCGCCTGTTTGCCCGCCCCGAAGGGGGAGCGGTTGTAGACTTTCTGGCCCACCGGATGCGACACCTCCAGCGCGAATTGAATGGGTGTGGGGGTGCTGCCCGCAGGCCTGCGCGGCACAGCGGTGGGTTGCACCACTTGATATTGCGCCGATTGCCGGGCGCGACGTTGCGCATCAGATTCAATCGATTGGCGTGCGGCCACGGCGTTGAAATCCTGCTCGTCCGAAATCGCCTCATTGCTGGTCGCTGGCACGCGCGGTGCAGCCTGCGCCGTTACAACCGGTTGCTGGGGCCGGATCGCGGCCACCGCATCTGCGGCGGTCTGCTCTGCCGCCGTGCGGGGCGCGGTTGATTGCGGCACCGCCGGAGCGGTTTGGGCAAGCGTTGAGGGCGCCGTCCGCGCAGGCGGCTGCACGGCCTGGCGCACAGGTGCGGGCCCGCGCGCCAATTGCGCCTCCCGCGCCCGGCTTTCGGCCAGATATCGGTCGTAATCCTCAAACCCCACGCCAGCAGCGCTGTCAGGCACGGGCGGCGAACAGGCGGCAAGACCCGCCATGGCAAGAACAGGGATCAAAAATCGCATGGTGCTACACTCTCGGTCTCGGTGGCGCGGCCCGTCTGATGCGGCCGTTGGCGCGATCCTTACCACCATTTCGCGGGTTTTGCCACAAAACCCGCCGCCTGTTCGAGCACATAGGCGTGGTTCAGCAGATCGGCCTCTTCCCACGGGCGGCCAATCAGCTGCAGCCCCAGCGGCAATCCCTGTTTGTCCAGCCCCGCAGGCACCGCAATGCCCGGCAGCCCGGCAAGGTTCACCGTCA
>CAYLVP010000164.1:0-2000 GCA_964387155.1 uncultured Rhodobacterales bacterium
TCTTCAGTCAGCTGGTCAGCGGTCTTCTCGCGAAGTTCGCTGGCGTTCATTGCCAAGTCCTTTGTGTCAAACACTGGAGGGCCGCAAAAGCGTGACCCTGATTCCAGTGGAATTGAGGTAGAGCAGGCCGTTTAGGCCCCTATCCACAACAAAGCAAGTCCTCAGAGCAAATTTGTCCAGTTTTCTGGTGTAAGGCACTGAACAAGTTCTTTCGAGCTTGGTTCGCAGCTTTCAGTCAGTATGAGTATTGAGATGCAAATCAACGCAACCCAGAACAGCAGGACGACGAATGGAAGGCATATTGGCAGCACCGCGCCAAGCCGATGGATTGTTCTATCAGCGCCTCCGCCCGTTACTGGCGGCAAAATCCCCATGGGATCAATAATGTCCCGAACCCCTCTCGAAAGATATCGATTGTCCTTTGGGTCATAGTACTCATAAGTCTATTTTTCACGCGTTTTAAGGATTGCTCTGTTTGCCGCCCAAACACTCACCCAAGTTGCCAAACAAGAAAACGCACCAACCAACCCAAACAATATCGTGGGAATCGCATGGATGTTTCCGGTGTTTCTTCCCAAAGACAAAGCGAATGCTGAGAATAGAAACGCCTGCAATGCGACAAACCATGACATCCGAAAGTTGGTGAGATGATCTTCATGAGAAATTTTTTCGCGATAAAGCTTGTAGATTTCAATTGACTGGTCGCTGATGGTGTCGATCTCACTGCCCGTTCGGCGTCCAAGGCGATCAGAATAGGTCGTTCTTAGCTCAATAGTCTCCGCTTTTTTCTCGCGCTCGAGCCACTTCCTGTCTTTACCAGATCGCAGATCCCTTAAGAACTCTGACATGCTGCCTCAATATTCTTTTGCCCGTTTGCAAAACCATATCTGAAATCAGAAGAAATCAAAATTCACGGGTGCCCGAGGACCAGCCGAAACTAAGCGTTCCAAAATGAAGCCATAAATCCCTTAGTTTGCTTTGCCACAACCATACGTAGAAACTGTATTAGATCGAAGATCTAACCCCGCAGCCACTCCGCAAACTCCGCCTCACTCATTGCGTCCCGGGCGACGTCTTCAATGGCGCGGACGGTCTCGTCCGTCTCCCGCCGCACATGGGTGCCATTGGCCAGTAGGAAGGTCAGCGCGCAGACCAGGGCCGTGCGCTTGTTGCCGTCTACGAAAGCATGCGCTTTGGCAATGCCGAAGGCATAAGCGGCGGCAAGTTCGAACAGATCCTCGACCCCGTAGCCCCACTTATTTACCGGGCGGCCCAGCGCGGCCTCCAACAATCCAATATCCCGCATGCCTAGCGCCCCGCCATGACGCGAGATTTGGCGGTCGTGAATGGTGATGGCTGCGGCAAGCGGGATCCAAAGCGGCTCCCTCATGCCAGCTTCTGAAGCGCCTCGCGGTTTTCGTCCATGACCGTCTCCGCGGCATCAAGCACCGACTTCAAAGCAGGGTTCTGCACCATAATCCTGAGGCCCCCGTCATCAGCGCGCACCACGAATAGGCTGTCGCCCTCCTTGGCATCAAGCAGCGCCAGCATTTCGCTTGTCAGGGTCATGACGGCGGAATTGCCCACTTTGCGGATCTTGGTCTCGATCATGGCGTTGTCCTTTCGTGTATCTCAATGTATATACGCAACGGTCCCTGATTTCAACCAAGGCTGGCCCATGACCAACATCCGCTCCCTCTTCGTCACCCGCCTCTACCAGTCAAAACTCTCCGGCATCGACGCCGCCGAGCTGGAGGCCTCCTGCTTCTCTATCGCCGAGGATGACGAGGCCGGGCAGGAATGGTGCGAGCGCGAAGGCTTTCCGGGCTACACCAGCTACGCCTCGCTGACCGACCTGCCCTGGCGCTTCCCGATCTTTGCCGATCTGGTCAAGCAGCTGGACAAACACGTCGCCGCTTTCGCCGAGGACGCGCAGTTCAATCTGGATGGCCGCGCGCTCAAGCTCGAAGACATCTGGATCAACATCCTGCCCGAGGGCG
>CAYLVP010000165.1:0-1836 GCA_964387155.1 uncultured Rhodobacterales bacterium
GGGCGCAGGTCCTTGACCTGCATCGCGCAGGAGGCCGCAGGCTTCGGTGGGCCGCCCACCACCTCAACTAGACACATGCGGCAATTGCCCGCAATGGTCAGCCGCTCGTGGTAGCAAAAGCGGGGGATCTCGATCCCTGCCTGCTCGCAAGCCTGAATGAGCGTCATGGCCGGATCGACCTCGACCTCAGTGTCGTCGATGATGATTTTGCGTAGGTCGCTCATGCGTTACTCCGCTGCAACATGTTGGCAACCATGGGTTTTCCACATGGCCGCGTCTTTCAGATAATTCCAGCCAAAGGCGTCGTCGCTGTCGCCCTGCTCGTCCAGCAGGGCCAGTCGCGCCATGGCCTCGTCGAGGGTCGGCTTATGGCCCGCAGGCACCCACCACATGACGAAATGCATCTTGCCGAGCACCTCGAACCATTCGGCGCGGCGCTCGTAGAACTGTTTGTGGATCGTGCCCCAAACGAATGTCTCAAGGCTTGGCACATCTTCCCAGACCGACAGGTTCGACACAAATTGTGGATCGCCGCCGATGGCGTTCTCTGTGTTGCCCGTGCCCGGCTCACCCGAGCCTTCCATCATCCACACGAAACCCGGCATCCGGCGGCCCAACCCGTTGATCCGGTCCAGATTGGCCATGAAATCGGCCACGCGCGGGTCATCGGTGGGCGCAACAAGGCGGCCAATATTGAGCTCTGCAAGATGGTATCCGGGGCGGGTCAAACTCATCGCGCCGTGCACTCCCCCTGGAAGATCAGCCTGTCGCCATCCTGGTTGAAGGCCCAGTCATTCGTTGCAGGGTCGATCAGCCAATCTGCGTCCGAGCCACCATAGGTCAGGATGCAATATTTCGTGGCCTCAAACCGCACGCTTTCCCGCACCTCTGCGACGCCACTGCCCTTGTGCGCCACAGAAACCGTGAAGGCACGGTCTTCACCTTTGCTGAGCCTGGCTTTGAAGGGCAGCGCGACGTCGGTATCGGCCCGACTTGACGCATTGCCAATGCCCAAGCGCCCGCAAGAGGCAAGGCTCGCAACAAGCGAGAGGATAAGCAGCAGGCGCAACATCAGACCTTCAGCCTCGTACCGTCGATCACCTCGTCGCTGCTGGTCGGCGTGGCAACGCAGAAGTAATGAACGGTCAGCAACCCGCCGTCTCGCTCGCGCGTGTCTGCGATGGTCTCCTCGCCCTCATTGCAGGCGATGCTTGCGCCCTTTTGGACCGCCCGCATCTCGTCATCCACAGCAATGGCATCGCCGTTGCGGTAGCGCATCACGACCCGGACGCGGTCAAAGAGGCGCACAGCTTCGCTGATCTCAATTGCAGGGCCAGAAGGTACAGATGCGCCCCCGGGGTCTTCGCAAGCGGCGAGCGCCAAAAGCGCTGCTCCGGCCAGTAGATATCTCATAGGCTCACTCAGCCGCGATGGACGCAGCACCCCCCCGTTTACTCTTGATGCGGTCCTCGATCTCGTCCCGGAAGTTGCGGATGAGGCCTTGGATGGGCCAGGCTGCGGCGTCGCCCAATGCACAGATCGTATGGCCTTCCACCTGCTTGGTCACATCGAGCAGCATGTCGATTTCCTCAACCTCCGCCTCGCCTTTGACCAGCCGGTCCATGACCCGCATCATCCAGCCGGTGCCTTCGCGGCAGGGCGTGCACTGCCCACAGCTTTCATGCTTGTAGAAGGCCGACAGCCGCCAGATCGCTTTGATCATATCGGTCGAATTGTCCATCACGATGACCGCTGCGGTTCCGAGACCCGACTGCAAATCATTGCGCAGGTAATCGAAATCCATGATCGCGTCTTTCATGTTCTCGCCGCGCACGC
>CAYLVP010000166.1:0-1831 GCA_964387155.1 uncultured Rhodobacterales bacterium
CCATGCATGTCGAGACCTGGGTGCGCCGTCAGCGTACGGGCGAGCTGTTGATGGTGACGGAGGGCGATTTTACATTTGTGGCGATTGAGGCGTCGGGGGTGAAGCGGGCGTTGCCACCGTTGGAGAGGGATAGTTAAGGCAAGGTTCTCACTGTAGCAGATGCAGTTTCGCGAATATCTTGTTTGGGACTAAACTGTTGGGGAGGCTTGAGTGAGTGATCCCGCCAATTAGATTGCCAGACAGCCCTTATGTTGAAGTAGTTTCGCGAGACGTCTTAGCGGAGCAATTGGACCTCTCGGCCAAGCCTAGCGCCAATTTTTGGCAGGCTATATCTTTTGCCTTTGTTCAACACAAACGGGATCCCGGCCGAAGCGAGGCCAAGCGGGTCGCCGCGCGTATACTCATTTTCTGTGATTATGAAGTCGCCTGACGGGGTACAGTTCAGCTGACCACCTCTCTGTCGGGTCACTGGATTAAATGTCCCCGGGCCATAGCGGAAGCAAATTTCTCCAACTGTTGGAACGCGAGGATTTGGCCGCACCAGCCACTGTCCGACAACAATTGCCTTGTTGCCTGGATACCAAAGATATGCGCGGCCATCGCTCGCGAGATATTCAATCTGTGTTCCGTGATCCTGTGTGTAGTCAAGAAAGGTCGCGTCGGTGTACCGATTCTTCATACCTGCCGTAGTGAAAGTTACTTTGGGATATGCGGACAACTCTTCCTCAGCGTCAAACTTTTCATCTGAGTTCGACGCGCCACAAGCCGCTGTGATGAGCATGGCGAGGAGGCAGACTGCCCTCTGAGGCGTATTCCGTTTCATGAATTTACCTGCAGTCCAGTCTGACTTGCCACCCAAATCTCGAATATTCGATTGCAGATGTTGGCCGGCCTTGCACGTTTGGAGGGAGTGTAGCGCCAGTTAACCTTCCACCATTCGCGGCGAGGATCGAATAGGCTCCGGAACCACTGAATCGGCGGCCCTTACTTGGCTCTATCGTCATTCCCTTGCAAACGGTTTGAGATACGACGTGCCGCCCTAAATTAATGATCGTGCTGGCTGATGCGCCCGCACCAGGGTTTTCGGCAAATTCTCTGAGAGTAGTGGGATCTACGGGTCGCAGCTGGGCGGCGTTTCCACCAAATGAATACTGATTCCTCACTTTCAAAGACACGACCGCGAGATTTCCACTTTGCGCGACCTCTCCTCCGCTACGCAATATCGATGCGGTTACATAACGCTGCGAATTGTTGTCCGCCGGTACGTGGAAGAAAACGAACTGAGATTTCCCATTTTCTTTTGTGGCGACCGGCAAACTTACTGACTGACCACTCGGCCCTGATGAACAAGCCGCGAGACCAAAGAGAGCTGCACCAATAGTTGCAGCTTTGAAGAGGCATTTGATTTGTATCATGTTCACAATCCGCTGACGATATATCGCCGTTGGATATCGAGCAAAAAAGGCCAAAATTTGGACTAACCTTGGCTACAGTTGTTCTCCGCCGAAGCCATTTGAATGTGATTGGCATGGTGCGCGTTCAGCGTGTGCGATGATCTCATAGCGTTGGTTGTGGAAAATTTGGTGACAACTACCCGTGGCCTGAACAGCACGCGGGCCACCAGCCACTCCCAACGACCTCCGCTAACGTGGCAACCGCGGTACCCGCTCGCGTTGTGCCCAGTCGGGCCAGCCGATGTAATGCTCGACGAAACCCAACGTCAGGCAACCCAAAAGAATTGCTCCGAAAAATATGACCTTGCCCATCGAGGGCGGGTTCTGGACCCAGCGTTTCGCCCGGATCAGCCAGATCCATCCCATCAAGTGAAGCG
>CAYLVP010000167.1:0-973 GCA_964387155.1 uncultured Rhodobacterales bacterium
CCATCGTGGGCCGTCTGGGTAAGGTGCTTGGCCCCCGCAACCTGATGCCGAACCCCAAAGTGGGCACGGTGACCATGGATGTGGAAGCTGCCGTCAAAGCTGCCAAAGGCGGCGAGGTTCAGTTCAAGGTTGAAAAAGCTGGCGTGGTGCATGCGGGCGTCGGCAAAGCCTCCTTCACCGAGGACAAGCTGGTCGAGAATGTCCGCGCCTTTATCGGGGCGGTGTCGAAGAACAAGCCTGCCGGTGCCAAAGGCACGTACATGAAGAAGATCGTCGTGTCTTCGACCATGGGCCCAAGCGTGACGATCAACGTCGACAACGCGCTGGGCAACTAAAGAATTTGGCCCCGGGCAACCGGGGTCATCTAGCGGCGGGGCAACCCGTCGTTCTGTCCGAGACGGAGGGTGGGCGCAAACGCTCCCATAATTCCTTCCTGAGATGGGAAACGAGACATTTCGCCCTCGGGTGGTTTTGGCCTCGGGACCCTGAAATTGGACCCGAACGCTCCGCAAGGGGCACAACTGAGCCGGGGCTTCGGCCCCAAATTTGGAGTAAAACTGTGGATAGAGCCCAGAAAGAGAAAGTGGTCGAGGAACTCGGCCAAATCTTCGAAAGCTCTGGCGTGGTGGTTGTCAGCCATTACGAAGGTCTCACGGTTGCTGAGATGCAGGACCTGCGCGCGCAAATGCGTGAAGCGGGCGGGTCCGTGCGCGTCGCCAAGAACAGGCTCGCCAAAATCGCTCTTGAGGGCCAGCCATGCGCAAGCATCGCCGACTACCTCTCGGGCATGACCGTTCTCGCCTATTCCGAGGACCCCGTCGCCGCCGCGAAAGTGGTGAACGACTACGCCAAGGGCAATGACAAGTTGCAAATCCTTGGTGGGGCCATGGGCGAAAACGCTCTGGACGTCGCTGGTGTGAAAGCCGTCGCCGCTATGCCATCTCGCGAGGAGCTTATTGCTTCCATCGTGGGC
>CAYLVP010000167.1:983-1804 GCA_964387155.1 uncultured Rhodobacterales bacterium
CATCGTTGCACCTGCTTCCAACATCGCCGGCGCCATTGGCGCACCTGCTTCGAACGTCGCAAGCATCCTGTCAACTATCGAGGAACGCGCAGCGTAATCTCGGTGAGGCCTTCGTGGGTTGTAAATCTCGCGTTGGAACACATCTTAATAGAACGGAAACAGTATAATGGCTGATCTGAAAAAACTTGCTGAAGAGATCGTTGGTCTGACCCTTCTCGAAGCACAAGAACTGAAAACCATCCTCAAGGACGAGTACGGCATCGAGCCCGCAGCTGGCGGCGCAGTGATGATGGCCGGTCCTGCTGGCGGCGACGCTGGCGGCGCGGCTGAAGAAAAGTCCGAATTTGACGTGATCCTGGTCGCCGCTGGCGCATCCAAAATCAACGTCATCAAAGAGGTTCGCGGCATCACCGGCCTGGGCCTCAAAGAAGCAAAAGACCTCGTCGAAGCTGGCGGCAAAGCCGTCAAAGAAGGCGTCGACAAAGCAGAAGCAGAAGACATCAAAGGCAAGCTGGAAGCAGCTGGCGCCGAAGTCGAGCTGAAGTAATCCGGGCGCAGCCCTGCTGCGTACCACAACAAAATAAGCTGGACCCGAGGCAAATTCGGGTCCGGCTTTCCGCGTCTCAGAGAGGGCCTTGACCAAGGCTGGCGCGCCCAAGGCCTTCTCTAAGGAACGGTAAACACTCGGGAGCATGTCCGTGGGAAGGCATGCAGGTATTGAGTGACCGCCCCTGTCCAAGTGACCCGCCGCCCGGCCCCGGGGTAGCGTGTCCGAGGAAACTGAAAGGCTGAGACGAGCATGGCTCAAACATACGTTGGTC
>CAYLVP010000168.1:0-1791 GCA_964387155.1 uncultured Rhodobacterales bacterium
TGTCGATCATCTTCGAGCCCACTTTAACGACAAGACCGCCAATGAGGCTTTCATCGACGGCCATATTGATTTTCACGTCCTTGCCCACGGACTCCTTGAGGGTCTTGGCAAGCTTATCCTGCTGGGCCTTGGTCAGCGCCTGCGCCGCAGTCACATCAGCAGTGACCTCACCTTTTTCATCGGCAAGGCGGGCGCGCAGCTCGCTGACTAGCTGAGGCAGGACGAACAAGCGGCGCTTGGAGGCCATCAGGCCCAGAGTGTTGGCGACAGTGTCAGACAGGGCCATCTTCCTGGCAATTTCCGCAATCGCGTCTGCCTGCTGCTCACGCGAATAGATCGGCGAGGAGATCAGCGCCCTGAAATCCGCGCTGCCGCCCAAAGCGGCATCCAGCGCGTCAATGTCCTTTTCAAGAGCCGGGAGTTTCTTGCCTTCCTTGGCAATATCAAACACGGCTGTCGCGTAACGCGCGGCGATGCCGGTTGAGATCGAGACTGGTTCGGACACGTCAACCCTTTCGATTCTGTAGCCCCCGACTGCCCAAAGGGCTGTTTCTAAGGGCCGTTCCGTAGGGTCTGCGCAGACGCATCCCCCTAAATCAGCTGCGATGTAGCAAAGCACCCCGCGCGGCGCAACTCATTAGCAGGGAATTAATGGCGCGCCTCTCCACGACAAGTGGTGTGCCCAGATTTACCGCGTGCATGTGCCGATGCCGGGGGTGGTGCCCCGCCTAGCCGATCCCCCCGCGCGAGGCGGATGGCTCAAGCTGTCGCCCCGCCACGCCAGCAGGTGCCGCAGCCGGCGCGCGCAGCGGATTGGTCACTTTGACAGCCCGCCCCTTTGGCCGCGGCGCGTAGACCTGCTTGCTGGCCTCTACCAAGATGACCCCTCCGGCGAACCGGCCAGAAACCCTGCGGCCCGCATTCTCCATCATCCGCGCCAGTTTCAGCCAGAACCGCCTGTCGCTGGGGATCGCAAAGAGCGCGGCAAGGTGTTTTTCCGGCGAGAAATTATGCCGCTTGAGCTGCCCCTCCAATTGACCCAGCGAATATGGCCGCCCGTAGCCAAACGGCGTGCCATCCCGCCGCGACCACAGCCCCGCCCGGTTCGGCACGATGAAAAGCGCGCGCCCGCCCGGCGCCAACACGCGCCAGCATTCATCAAGCAAGGCCGATGGGTTCTCGGTGTTCTCCAGCCCGTGCAGGACAATAAGTTTGTCCACCTGCCCGGACTGCAGCGGCCAAAGCGTCTCTTCGCACAGGACTGACATATTTGGCTGACCCACCGGCCAATGCGTCACCCCTTGTGGCCCCGGCATCAATGCGACAACCCTGCGCGCCTCTGGCAGGAAGGGCCGAAGCAACGGGGCGGCGAAGCCGAAGCCCACCACAGTCTCGCCTTTGGCAGGGGTCCAAAACTCAAGCACCTGGGTGCGCACAGCGCTTTGCGCCACGCGACCCAGATTGGTCCGGTAGTAGAAATTCTTCAGGTCCTGAACATCAAGATACATGCCGTCGCCTTGTGTAGCATTTCCCGCATCAAACTGCGGCAAGTGACAAAATAGCGCAACGCCCGCAAATCCATCATTTTCTCAGGCTCGCCCACAAAACGCCCCAATTCACAAGGAATGTGATGAGAAAAGACTTGAAGGTTGGAAAATTAAACCGAACTGTAAGGTCTAAGAGGCAAAGGTGATCCCGGGTCCTCGACCCGGTTCTGCCCTGATACAAAGGAGCATGGGGTGCCATCATTCTCGGACACTCTGGAAAAAGCCATCCATGCGGCGCTTGCGC
>CAYLVP010000169.1:0-1782 GCA_964387155.1 uncultured Rhodobacterales bacterium
AGGTGGAAGAAGTGGCGGCAAAGCGGAGGTGGTGGTGGGTTTGGTGAATGACGGGGTTGAGCCCGGAACTTCCGATTCTGCAACCTGCCCCAATGTCGGCTTCAGCTTCTCAATAATCAAATAAGGTTGACGAAGTAACGCCTTGGGGTAACCTTCATATTAAGTAGTTTAGGGGTTGCGATGATCCGTTCCGGTAAGCGCGTCAGGTATGTGAATCTGATTTCACCAGTTGTATTTCTAATCGGCATATCTTTTTCGATATCAGTCTATGCATTGGTCTATAAGGGTAGTCAGTTTCCTTCGATTGCAGAGCTGATCAGTTTACCGCAAGGTAGCGAACTCAATCCAAGGCAGCTGCAACTGGTTGCCGATCTAATCCTGATCCTTTTGCCAGCTACAGTCCTTGCGCTTAGTACTGCGTTGGCTGCAATTGTAGAAGCACCTGCAAGGCTACCAAACAACCATTTCAGGTATGTTTGGTGGGTTGCGCTCAATATTTGCATGGTAATGGCAATATATGCGTTCATTCTGAATACGCTACATCTCAAATCGACCACACTTTTGATCGATTGTTTTACTGAGCAGACACAGTTTTCAAGTTGTCAGGAGGAGCCACTTCTAGCAGGCCCTGCGAAGACGGGCTTGTTGTACCTTCTCGTCATAACTGTGTGCATCTTGGCCCTTAGATATGTTGCGATGATTCAGACCATTCAGGTTCACATTGCTGAAAAAATTGGTGATAGAGGCTGGGGAAGTCATGATTAGTCTTGTCGCAATAGCACCGCTGATAATTTTACTTCTACTAACGGCCTACATTGTCAGTCGCGGTGTGCAAGATTCGAAGTTGATGGAACAATTGTCTCCTGAAAACACGATATCTCGCGAACCTCCAGGAACTGCAGACCCGGTTGACAATGTTGATGCCGAAGATGCGCGAGCACTCTATGCGAGGCTACTTTCCGATATCAAGCGCGAAGACCCTGATTTTGTATTGGGCGTACATTTTTCGGGACTGATGCTGGCGGCTAAGCTTGTGGATGACCTGTACGGCTCTTTCGATAAGCTGCTCTATCTCGAGAACACAAAACTGAGCCCGGATATTCCGAGGCTATACACTTTCGCAAACGGTAGAATGCCGCGAGGAAAAGTCTGTGTTGTAGATGATATCTCTAGAGAAGGCTATACGCTAAGGTTGGCATCAAATTACATTTTTGACTCCTTTATTGATGGAGCCCATCGATTTTCTGACGTTTCGTACTTCACACTTCTTCTTCACGAAAGCACTGCAAAATCAAAAGCAACATACTTTCGGCCGACTAGCTTCTACAAAGCGACAACGAACCGCAGCATCAATTTGCCGTGGACCACTCTTGTGAGAGAGTTGAGGACGTCTTTTCAGAAACGCAATGCCGAGAAGATTGCAACAACAGACCCTCGCCTCCGAGACTATCTGAAGATGGTCAGTGAGCCGGCTTTCGCCGCATTTTGTCTGGAAACAAGCATGTCAGACCCGAAGGCATATGAAGTGGGTATGAAAGGGTCATTCTACGAACTGTATAAGACGAAAATGTCCTCTAGTGCGGCTTAGTAAGAATTTCGAAAAGAAATTTCAGTTGCGGCGTTTCCGTGCGTGCTGACTGAGAAAGCTGCCATTGATCTTAGCGGAGCCGAGGGCAGCAAAGTCCGCAAAACCGACATTCAGTTTCTCAAGCCCGTTAACAGGCCGCAGGCCCCGGGCTTCGTTGGTCCGGGGCATGCGCCCGTACAGCGCTGAAACGCTCC
>CAYLVP010000170.1:0-1525 GCA_964387155.1 uncultured Rhodobacterales bacterium
GCAAATGGAATATTGGGGCCGGGTCTGGACCGCGTCCTGCTGGTGCGAGCTGCGCCAGGATTTCCGCGTCTTCCGCATCGACCGGATCCGCACGCTCAAGGTCATGGCAGAGCTGTTCGTTGAAGAGCAGGGCAAGACGCTGGCCGATCTGAAAGCCCGCGAGCTGGCCAGAGACGGAACCGCCCCCCGGCAGAAACGCTAGTTCAACTGCGCGCCGCAACCTCTTTCACTGCATCAAGAATATCCAAACGCTCTTCCTGCAAAAAGCGCGCCGCCCGACCAAATGGCGACCCCCTGCCACTGGCAGAAACGGCCGCACGCAGACGTGCGCATTCAGGTCACGCCCGCCGGTATTCCGACAGCATCCGGTAGTCCTTGCGCGGCCCGACGACACGCCAGATCGCGCGCCAGACCTTTGCCTTGCCGCCCCAGCGGGTGAAGTCATAGCTGACATGGTAAAGGTCCGGGTCGCAATGGTGGTTGGCATCGGGCATCAGCCGGTCCAGCGCGATTACATGAAACGGCGCACCGTCCTCAAAACTGACCGCGATGCCGGTTTCGGCGGGCTGCCAGATATAGCGCCGGGTCGCGGCCATGGCCGGTTTGCCCTCCAGGCTCAGCTGGCCGCTTTCCACATAATCAAGCCCGCCATCGGGGCGCGGCAGAAACTGCGCCTGCCCGTCCAGCCGCCCGTCACCCTGGCCTAGCCGGTCCTCGATCGTCCGGCTCAGGACCCAATCGCCTTCGAACTCTTGCAGTTGAGGCATGGTTGTCATCCGCCCTCACTCCAGTATTGCGCCTTCGCTGACATGGCCGGTCTCCGAGACAAATCTCACCCGGTCTGCGTCACGGTGGCGTTCCAGGCCGTAGCAGGCCCATCCATCGGCGGGCGGCCATTGGCTGCAATACTGGTCCCCCCGCACCGCCCAATAACCCCAGGACGGCCTGCCGCTATCATAAAGCGTCCGGCCCGATTTGTAAAAAACCTGTTTCGCGTCCTCGTAAACAAGCGTGGTCTCTTCCAGCACCGCCGCAATCTCAGCGCCCGACACCGCCGTCCAGTCCTCAGCCCAAGCAGGCCCTGCGGCCAGCGCCCCCATCACGATCATCGCACGCAACATCCTGCCCTCCCTTGTGAGCCCTGCCCGGCAGGTTTAAGACGCGCACCGAGCCCACACAAATCACGAAGGCGCTGACCCTATGATCCCCCGCTATTCCCGCCCCGAGATGGTCGCCATTTGGGCGCCTGAGACAAAATTCCGCATCTGGTTCGAGATCGAGGCCCATGCCTGCGACGCCATGGCCGATCTTGGCGTCATCCCGCGCGAAAATGCGCAGGCGGTTTGGAAGGCCAAAGATGTCGAATTCGACGTGGCCCGCATCGACGAGATCGAGGCCGTGACCAAGCATGACGTCATCGCCTTCCTGACCCATCTGGCCGAGCATGTGGGCAGTGATGAGGCCCGGTTTGTCCATCAGGGCATGACCAGCTCGGACGTGCTCGACACCTGCTTCAACGTCCAGC